>JBBTJT010000066.1:0-10032 GCA_038059315.1 Gemmatimonadota bacterium | reverse complement strand
TTCTAGGTGGCCAGACTTTCCGGAAACGAGGTGGTCAATTTTTCCGGAACCCGCAACGCGGACACGTTGCACGTCGTCACCGAGCCGGCGGCGGGACGATGACGAGCGCACCGGCCACGCCCGGCCACAGCCCGCACGGCGGCAGGCCGCGCACATGGCTCACCGAGCCACGCTACCTGATCGTGGGGCTCGTCACGCTCGTGCTCGTGCTCGGCCAGTGGCGGTTTGCGATCCTCGGGGACTACACGCGCCTCGCGACCACGCTCGGCGTCTGCGTGATGACCGAGCTCGTGTTCTCCTGGTTCGTGCGCGGCCAGGTCGCGAACCTGCAGAGCGCGTACGTGAGCGGCATCAGCCTTTCGCTGCTCACCAAGCCGCAGGCCGGTCTGCTGTGGCCGTTCGCCCTTGGCGCGTTCCTGGCGATCGCCTCGAAATACGTGCTGACGTACCGCCATCGTCACCTCTGGAACCCGAGCAACTTCGCGATCTGCCTGCTGCTTTTGATCGCGCCGGAAAGCGTGGCGGTGCTGAGTCATCAGTGGGGAAACGACGTCGCGACGAATGCGGTGATCTGGTTCTTCGGGTTGATCATTGCGTATCGCAGTGGCGTGTTGCACGTGACGCTTACCTATGTGATGAGCTTTCTCGTGCTCGCCGTCGCACGGTGGGCGATGATTGGCGGTCCGCTCGGCGGGGAGATCGCGCCGCTCACCGGGCCGATGTACCAGCTGTTCGTGTTCTTCATGATCACCGATCCGCGCACGATCGTGCGGACGAAGCGGGGGCAAATGTTCGTCGTCGCGATCGTGGCGATCGCGGAGGCCCTCATTCGCCTTGCGGGAGACGCCGGACTGCCATGGCTGGTCCCGCTCTACGCGTCACCGGCGCTGTTCGCGCTCACGATTGTCGGGCCGATCGCGCTGTTCACGGACCTGCGGCGGCAGCGCGCACGGTAAACCCGCAGCGTTCGAGCATCGCCTGCACCTGGGATTCGCTCGCACCGAGCTTGTCGGCGCCAGCGAACAGGTCACCCGCTTCGGCAGGGTACCAGTTGTGGCGGTCCGCACGAGCCAGCCCGGCGACGTTTACTGGCTCGATCGCCTGCGCAATCGCGTCGAGCAGGGCGGCGCGGCGTACCGGCTCCGGATGCCGGCCCGTTCCGGCGGCCAGTTCCAGGCAGTGCCGCAGCGCCGGGCCGAATGCGGGGTGGCCGTCGAGCAGGAACCCGTCGCCCGAGAGCGCGGTGTTGCCAAGCCGCCGCGCCGACTCGGCGAAACTGGCGGCGGCAAAGTAGAGGAAGGTGAGCGACGTGAACCGGTGCCAGTCGCCGAAGGCATCGTAGAGGGCGCCGACGAGTCGCGAGGTCGTCTCGAGTTCGCCGGCGGTGCGCGCGGCATACGCCTGCAGTCGCTCGCGAAGGCGCGGCGAGCCCCAGTCCTCGGCGATCGCCTGCGCCACCCGTTGCACGCCGAGCAGCGTGAGCAGAAAGCCCGTCGAGAGCAGCGGATCGACGATGCCGGCCGCCGACGGAAGCGCCACCCATCCGTCGCCGGCGATGGTGTCGCTGAAGAACGACAGTCGCGGCCACCACGTGAAGTCACGGGTCGGCGTGGCATCTGCGAACTGCACGCCGATGGACGGGAAGCGCGCCAGCAGCCGGTCCCACGCAGCGGCGCCCTCGGGCAACCGCAGCTCGCGAGCGAGTGGTTCGGTGGCCGCGATTCCCGCGCTGGTGATGCCGTTGTCGAAGCGCAGCACCCAGATCCAGCCGCCGTCGAAGACGTGATGCACGGCGGCGTCGTCGGGTGCGTACGGCGGCCCGCCGTCGAATGCGTTCGGCACAACATCCGCGAACCGGCGCACGCCGGTGAAGTGCGTGAACAGCGTCTGCGTGGCCGGCAGGCCGGGAAGCGCGCGCTCGCCGAGCCCGAGTTGGCGATGAAGAAAGCCGCGCGGGCCGCTGGCGTCCACGACGAGGCGGGCGCGCACGCTCAGTCCGTCGGCCTCCAGGTGCGCCCCGGCGGCACCAGTCGAGAAGGACGTGAGCTCCACACCATCGATGTACTCGGCGCCCAGCGTCACCGCTTCGCGCACCAGGAAGTGATCGAGGTCGGGGCGATACCAGTGCACGTCGCCGATGTCATCGCGTGGGCTGGCCGCCACGAGCAACTGGTTGCCGTGCGCGGCGTCGGCGGCGAACGGTGATCCCGCCTCGTGCCTGAAGAAGCTGAACCCTCGCTTGAGTCCGCAACCGACGTCCGGGTAGGCGCGTCGCCAGGATCCGTACTTCCCCAGCGGAATCAGCCGCGGGAGGTCGTACCGCCGCGCCATCTCTTCGAGCAGGAGACTGGCCAGCGGCGTGGATGATTCGCCGATCGCGAAGCGCGGATGATGGCCGCGCTCGAGGAGCACCACTGATCTCCCGAGCCGTCGCGCGATCATCGCCAGAAGCGAGCCCGAGAAGCCGGAGCCGACGATTGCGATGTCGACGTCGCGGGTCATCAGTCGTCGCATGCTTCGCATCTCACCCTGGGCATCCACTGCTGGGCGAGGTTCATTGCCCGGAGTCGAGCCGAGCGTGCGTCGAGGCACGCGGGACAGTGCGAGAACCGCCCGAGGTCCCATGTGTCGGCAAAGACGCGCCCGCGGGCGAGCGCCAGTGCGCCGGCGAACGCCGCCTCGAGGGTCGCGAGGCGAGGCGGCGCGAACTCCCCCGACTCGGCGAGCGCGTCAAGCGCGCCGTTGCCGCCGCGCACGGGGATCAGGCTCACGGCGCCCGCGCCGTGGTCGAACGCGAACGCCGCCGAGCGCACGGCCCACTCCGCGGCCTCGTCAACCGGGAGAAACGGCGGTTGCACGAGCACGAACGCGCGGGAGGCGATGCCCATCGAACGCAGCCTCCCGGAGGCCTCCGCATACGACTCGAGTGTCATGCGCTTGTTGAGCCGCGCCAGCACGGCGGAATGCGCGGTCTCGAGTCCCATGGCGACCTCCAGGTCACCGTGCAACAGGTCGCGAAAGCGCTCGACGTCCGGGCCGACAAACGACGGGTGGCACTCGACGATCACGCGCCGGAATCCGCTGACGCGCCGGGCGATCTCGGGATAGTCCCCGGGCGGGATCGCGCGGTGGTCGAAGAAGCTCCCGCTGTTGTAGAGCTTGATCACGGCGGCCGCGGGAAGCGCGGCGAGCGCCACGTCGATCTGCCGGGCAATCGCCCCGCTTGGCACGCTTTCCTCGAGCGTGTTCTGCCAGAGGTCGCACATCAGGCAGCGGAACGGGCATTCCCGGTTGGTCAGAAAGACCGTCGCCACGCTCCGCGCCGCGCCGCTCGCATCCACCTCGTCCTCGACGAAGCAGGCGTACGGCTGCTCGGCGTCCATCGCGCGGCGTGGCGCGCGGCGTGGCGCGCGGCGACTCACGATCCATGCGTCGCGCTCGGCGGGGTGCGACGGATACGCCGTCGCGCCCGCAGTCCCAGTCATGCGTAGATCGCGAGAAAGCGCCGACGGTACTCGGCTTCGCTCCACGGTAGGGCGCGTCGCATGGCGCCCGCCTCGAGGGCGCCGTGCTGAAATCGCCGCTTCGGGAACACCGGCATCTCCATGCCCGTGATCGCGCGAACGCCGGCGGCGACGATCTCCCCCTTCAGCGCGTACAGCCGGTCGGCGTCGTAGCCGGTCAGGGCGTCCCACGGAAGCGAGCCCGCCAGTTCGACGAGCGCCGGCCTCGTGTAGGGACTGAAGCTCTCGAAGCCGAAATGGCGCGCCGGGGCGTAGGTGCGCACGTACGACCGGCTGAGGCCGCCGGAGTAGGTGAGCGAGTGCTTCATCGTGCCTACCCCCCACCCCTCCTGGTAGAGCAGGGGGTTGTTGACGACGCTGCGGATGGTCAGTTCGGGATTCTCCTCGATCGGATAGTCCTTCATGTTCTCGTCGCCGCCGTCGCCGTCCATCAGGTGCCGCCACCCCGGGTAGCGCGCGCGGATGCCGCGCATGAGCGCGAGCCCCATCGTCGCACACTCGACGTCGAGCGACTTGTAGTCCTCGGTAATGCGGATCACCTCGGTGGCGTCGACGGTCGAGAGATCCGCCTCGATGGGCTCGAGGAACAGCCCCATATCCACCGTTTCGAGAAAGGCCCGGGCCTGCGCGAGGTCCGGGCCATGGCCGGCGTCGAGCGTGAACGCCTTGAGGCGGCCGAGGTTGAGACCGAGCCTGCGCATGGCGTGGGCGGTTACGAGAAGGACGGCGCCGCTGTCGATGCCGCCGGAAAACGAGACCCCAACCGGCGCCTCGACGGGGAGCCGCCGCAACCACGTGCTGACTTCGTTGGACAGCGCGCCGATGTAGGCCCGGCCGATCGCTTCGGTGTCGTTGGGCAGGAGTCCCGGTCGGGGGACGACGAAGCGCTGGTAGGACGGGCTCGGGTCCGGGCAGCCGACGATGCGGATGGTCGTGATGTAGTGCGCCGGCACCATCCGCGTGTAGCTCGGATGGAACTGGTCGTCGAGTCTTTGGTCCTTGAGCCAGTCGTGAATGGCGTCGATACGGTCGGCGACGACGAGCGCCGGGCCAGCCGCCTTCTTGGCGAGGAAGTAGCGGACGGGCCGGTCGAGCGACCGGGCGAGGCGCACCGTCTCGCCGTCGCGCGCGACGATCGCAAATGACCCGTGAATGGCGCGTACGGCCTCGGGAGTGCCCCCGAGGATCCGGGTACGGGCCTCCTCGACGGTCAGGTCGTCGAGGCGGTTGAGTGCGGGGTCCGTAAGGTCGACGAGTTCGCCAACGTACTGGTGCATCCGGGGCTCCGGTGGCTTGGAGCGTGAAACCTAGCCAGCGGCGTCTCGTGAGGCGAGGCAAACGGTTAGGGGAACGAGTCCGGGGCGCCGGGGACCCGGCTGAGCCAAGGTATTACGGGAACCTGACGCCGGGCGTTGTGACGCGTCAGGGAATGGCGGGGTAGGTATTAGGAACGGTCGGATTGGGGCGTCCTCTTGCGCCCTACGAATTTGTACTGCATCTTGGGCCGTTGCCTAACAGTAGTGAAACGGTGATCAGTGCGTTACGATCGCGCCCACGCGCGCGCCGTCGCCCGCTTTTTGCCGCAAGCAGTCGCCGTGGGCCACTCACCTCACCCCGCAGTTCAGAGGCATCAATCATGCAATCTGCGAAGATCCATCGGATGTTCGTCCTGGTCGGAGCAGCGGCAGCGCTTGCGCTGACCGCAGGCACGGCCTCCGCGCAGAGCGCCGTGTTCAGCGGTACGGTCACGTCGGCGGGATCCCCGCTCGGCGGCGCCACTGTCGCTATCCCGGAGCTCGGCGTCGGTGCCATCACGTCACAGGACGGCAAGTACTCGTTTACCGTCGATATTGCCAAGGCCGGCGGCGCCGGGCGCAGCGTGACGGTCATGGCCCGCTTCATCGGCTACAAGCCGAAGCGGATGCCGGTCAAGCTGGCGGCTGGGCGCATGCCGAAGGACTTCGAGCTGGACAAGGACATCCTCTCGCTCGACCAGGTGGTCGTGACGGGCGTGAGCGACGCAACGTCGCAGCGGAAGACGGCCTTCACGGTGAGCGTCGTGGACGCCACGGCGATCAAGGAAGTGCCCTTCACGTCGGCGGCGGCATCGCTCTCGGGCAAGGTCGCCGGGGCGAGCGTGCTGACGACGAGTGCGCAGCCGGGTGACGAGCCGGCGATCCGCCTGCGCGCGGCGACAAGCCTCACGGGGCGCCAGGATCCGCTGGTGATCGTGGATGGCACGATCACGCGACTGGGCCTGGCCGACATCAACTCGCAGGACATCGAGCGCATGGAGGTCATCAAGGGCGCGGCGGCGAGTTCGCTCTACGGCTCGGATGCGGCGAACGGCGTGGTGCAGATCTTCACCAAGCGCGGCGCCAACCTGGCCGAGGGCCAGACGGTGGTGCAGGTGCGCAACGACTACGGCAACAGCGTGCTGCCGCACGCGGTGGCCGGCAACATGTCGCACAACTACCAGCTGAACGCCGACGGCAGCTTCAAGCTGGACGCGAAGGGCAACCGGACGCCCGAGCTCGACAAGATCTCGGACAACCCGTACCCGGTGTACTACGACCAGTTGGGGGAGGTGTTCAAGCCGGGCACGGCGATGAACAACTACGTCTCGGTGGGCCAGCGTCGCGGCAACCTGAACTACAACGCGTCGTTCGAGAACACCAAGGAAACGGGCGTGCTGAACCTGCTGAACGGTTTCAGCCGGCAGAACATGCGCATCAACCTCGACCAGTCGATGTCGGACAAGCTGGACTACCAGGTAGGCGCCTTCTACGGGCGTTCGCACGGTGACCAGGCGGAAGGGGCGGCCGACATCTTCTTCGGCCTGACCTTTCTCGAGCCGAACGTCAACCTGACGGCAAAGAACAAGGACGGTTCGCCGTACAACGCGGCCATCAAGCAGGCGCCGCTCTCCGGCAACGTGTCGAACCCGCTGTACCGGCTGTACAACGCGTCGGTGACGAACGATCGCGACCGGTTTTCCGGGAACCTGAAGGTGCGTTTCAAGCCGCTGGCGTGGCTGACGGCCGAAGGCAACGTCAACTACGACCAGCTCGCCGGGAACTACAAGTCGTTCCGGCCGACCGGCTTCCTGAATTCGTCAGGTGTGGCGGACAAGGGGGGCCTGTCTCAGTCGGCATCGTCAAACCGCACGACCAACATGGGTGCGACGGTCACGTCGGTGCGCAACTACAAGGACTGGTTCACCAACACGACCAAGCTCGCGTGGGTGTTCGAGGACCAGTCCAGCAACAGCGTATCGGTGACGGCCACCGCGCTGACCGTGCCGCAGGTCATGGAGTTCACGGCGGCGTCCAAGGATCCGGCGAATCCAGTGCTTCCGGGGTCACACTCCGAGACGATCCGCAACCAGAACTTCTTCGCCGTCACGACGTTCGACATCAAGGACCGTTACATCCTTGACGGGCTGATTCGCCAGGACCAGTCGTCGCTGTTCGGCATGGACAGCCGGAGCGCGCTGTACAATCGGTTCTCGGTCGCGTATCGCGTGACCGAAGACGTCAAGATTCCGGGCGTCGATGAGTTCAAGCTGCGTGCCTCGCGCGGCACGGCGGGCCTGCGTCCGCAGTTCAACGCGCAGTACGAGGTGTTCTCGGTGGCCGGTGGCAGCCCGGAGAAGATCACGCTGGGCAATCCACTGCTGAAGCCGGCGTTCTCCACGGAGACCGAGTACGGCCTCAATATCAACTTCCTCACGAACTACACGCTCGAATACAGCTATTCCGATAAGTCGACCAGCGACCAGATTCTGAGCGTGCCGTTGTCGGCCGCCGCCGGCTACCGTAACCAGTGGCGCAACGCCGGCACGCTGGCCGGGCAGACGCACGAGATTGCGTTCGGCGCCGTGCTGGCGTCGAGCAAGGATTTCTTCTGGCGCCTGAACGTGACGGCCGACCGGACCCGCCAGAAGATCACCGAGCTGAATGTGCCACCGTTCCTCGTCGGACCGGATGGCAACACCAGGATATTCCGCATCGCCGAAGGCCAGAAGTTCGGCGTGATCTTCGGCTCGCGCTGGATCCGCACGCCGGAGCAGCTCGCCGCGACGCTCAAGTCGGGCATCCTGAAAGGCGCAGCCTCCGACTACAAGGTGAACGAAGACGGGTACTATGTGCGCGCGGCGCAGCACCACACGGTGAACGAGGTGCCGCTGAAGGCCTACGACGAAAAGGGCGAGTCGCTCACCGAGATCGGTGACGTGAACCCCGACTTCAACATGGGCATCTCCAATACCGTGCAGTGGAAGGGCGTTACGGTGGCGGCGCAGTTCAACTGGGTGAAGGGCGGCGAAATCTACAACTACACCCGCCAGTGGCCGTTCAACGAGCTGCGCGACCCGGTCATCGACCAGCGCGGCAAGCCGGAAGCGGAAAAGAAGCCGACGACGTACTACTCGGCGTTCTACAACAACTTCGACGCCAACGACTACTTCGTCGAGAATGGCACGTACCTTCGCCTGCGCGAGCTGGCGGTGAGCGCGCAGGTCCCGAAGGCGTGGATGGCCAAGGTGTACGGCCTGTCGCAGTTCTCGTCGGCCCGCATCGGCGTGGTCGGCCAGAACCTCTGGACCTCGACGAACTACCTCGGCTACGATCCGGACGTGTCGGGCCCGGGCGGCAACCCGTTTGCCTACCGTGTGGACTACTTCACGTATCCTTCGTACCGCACGGTGAAGTTCATGCTCGACCTGAATTACTGACGGCCAACCTCACGAGGAGAAGTCACCTTATGAAGCTTCAGACTTTTTATCGGGCGGCCGGCGTTGTCGCGCTGATCGCGATGGCGGGGTGCAAGTCACTCGACATCGAAAACCCGAACGAGCCGGACGCCAAGCGCGCCCTCTCCGACCCCAAGGCGCTCGAGGCCGTCGCCGGTGGCACGATGCGCACCTGGTTCAACACCTACGACGGCATGGAGCTCTCCGGCGTTGCGGGAGTGCAGGCCCAGTCGTGGGCGGCGTCGTGGAACAACTTCAATATGAATTTCTACTCGGGCCTCGATGCCGACGGCACGCGGGGAACCCGCTCGTGGCAGAACAACACGGCGGCCGCTGGCCACAGCAGCATCGTGTGGGGGTGGACGGGTTATTACAGCGTCGTCTCCTCGGCCAATGACGTCCTGAAGGCGATCCGCACCGACAAGATCGTCATCAACAATGCCGCCGATACCAAGCGTGCGGAGACGGTCGCGCTGATGATGCGGGGCGCGGCCCTTGCCAACCTCGCGCTCGAGTACGACAAGGGGTACATCGTCGACGAGACGACCGACCTCACCAAGCTGGCTTACTCCAACCGCAAGAAGATGCGCGACGCGGCGCTGGCTGATCTCGTAGCGGCGGCGGCGCTGGCCAAGGCGAACTCGTTCACCACGTCGGCGGCGTGGACGAATGGCACGGGCTACAGCAACACGCAATTCGCTCAGATCGCGAACACGATGGCGGCGATGCTGCTCGCCAACTGGCCGCGCACGTCGGCCGAGAACGGACAGGTGGCGTGGGCCACCGTGGCAGGGTACGCCGCGCAGGGCATGTCGTCGGGCACGCCGTTCGACTTCATCTTCAGCGGCGACGGGTGCTCGGCGTTCTGCCCAGAGGTTCTGTACTGGTTTGACGGGTTTGACACGGGCCGCGTGCACACGCGCGTCGCCAACATGCTGGACCCGATCACGCAGAAGACGCCGTGGCCGCTGGCCGAGGGCGGTAACGGAAAGCCGAACTCTCCCGACAAGCGCTTGGGCGACGGCTCGTTCGGTGATGAATCGCTGGTTGACGGCTTTGGATCGTATCCGAAGACGGCGAACGCCGGCACGGACTTCGTCTGGTCGTCGCAGGCGAACATGCGTCCGGACCGCGGTTCGTACCACCAGTCGAACATTGGTTTCATTCGCTATGACCTGTCGGGGAACCAGGATCCAACCGGCATCTACGGCGGCTACGGCCCGGTGCCGGTGATCTCCCGGCACTTGAACGATCTGGTGTGGGCCGAGGCGCTGCTGCGTTCGGGTGGCTCGCTCGACCAGGCCGCCACGCTGATCAACAAGACCCGCGTCACCCGTGGCGGCCTTGCGCCGGCCACGGCGGCAGATGGCAACGCCCGCCTGATTGCCAAGCTGAACTACGAGTACGAAATCGAACAGTTGGGCCTCGGCCCGGTGGAGTACTACTTCCGTCGCCGTGTGGGCGGTCTGGTTCCCGGGACGCCAAATGAAAAGCCGGTTCCGGCCAAGGAACTGGGCGTACTCGGACAGCCGCTGTACACGTATGGTGGTTCGAGCCCACTCGGTGCCAACTCAACGACTCCTCCGTGATCGCGACGTGAGTTGAGATGGTTGACGAGGCCCTCGGCAGTTGCCGGGGGCCTCGTTGTTTGCCGGTTCGTGACGTCTCTCACGAAGACCGGAGCGGACGGAGTTTCACGGAGACTGCAAAACACTTGAGGGGGCTTGGCGGGAAGGTTCCGTCCGCAGCGCCCCC
>JBBTJT010000065.1:0-26899 GCA_038059315.1 Gemmatimonadota bacterium | reverse complement strand
TCCGGCCGCCGTTGTTCGCGAACTCGAAGCTGTCGTGCATGATCTTCGTCGACGTGAGGTTGAAGAGATTCACGTCTGACCGAAAGTAGGCGGTGACGTACAGGTCGAGCTGGCCGTCGCGGTCGTAGTCGAACCAGATGGCCCCGTTGCTGTTCACCCACCGGTCGAGCCCGGCCTCGGCCGTGACGTCGCGGAAGCGGACGCCGCCGAGGTTCCTGAACAGCGACAGCTTGCCGTATCGGTACACGAAGAGGTCTTCGAGCCCGTCGTTGTCGAAATCGCCCCACACGGCACCCATCGAGACACCCCGGTCCACCGTATTGAGGTCGGCAATGCCGGCCGCGCGGGCGACGTCGCGAAAGGTACCGTCCCCGTCGTTCAGATACAGCGCATTCGCCTCGCCAAACCGGCTGGTGGTGAAGTACAGGTCGGGACGGCCGTCCCCATTGACGTCGGCGACGCTCACCGACGCACCCAGTGCCGCGATGTGCGGGGCGATGTTGTGGAGCTTCGCGTCGAGTACGGGCTTGCGGTGCACGAAGGTGACGCCGGTGCGTACCGTCACATCCTCCAGCGCGAAGCCGGGGTGGGCCGGGCTGGCCGGTGGATGGATTGTGGCGCGGTTCATGAACCAGACGCCAGCAATCCCCGCCGCGAAAGCGAGACTGGCTACGACGCGTCGGATTGTCGTGGAAAACACGACCGCAACCTAACGCGACGCGTCGTCCGCGAAAAGCGGTGATCCGGTGACGCCCGAACGCGCCCGCAACTAGTTTTGTCTCCGCAATCGGAGCGTGCTTGCCGCATTCGCCGCGCAACCCCAGTGTTCTCGCACCCGCCTCGTGGAACGCGAATGTCTTTCGCCACGTACCATCGTCGCCTCCTTCTTGCCTTCGCGCTCGCTTCGGCCACCGTCGGCTGCAGCCGCGAGCCGGCGGTCACCGCGGGAAGCGTCCTGACCGCGCGCACCCTTGGGCTGGTGTACCTGCAGACCGACCGGCTCGATTCGGCGGAACTGCAGTTCAAGACGGTCGTGGCCCTCGCGCCGGGGGAGCCACTCGGCTACGCGAATCTCGGCCTCACCTACCTGCGCGCTGGACGGCTGGAGGAGGCGAAGCAGCAGGCGCTTCGCGCTCGCGCGCTCGATTCGACGAGCACGACCATCGCCCTGCTCCTCGCCCGCGTCCATTCCGCGCAGGACCGTCCGGCTGCTGCGCGCGCGGTCCTCGAGCGCCTCGCCCGCCTCGACGACGCCGATCCGGCCGTCCTGTACGCGCTGGCGCAACTCGACACCGCCCGCGCCGAGTCCGCCGTGCGCGCCGGGTTGCTCCGGCGCATCCTCGCCCGGGCGCCGTCGAACATCGCCGTGCATCTGGCCCTCCTCGACGCGTTCCTGTCGCAGGATCTCGCCGACAGCGCCACCCGCGCGCTCGAGGAGATTCGCCGGCTCCCTCCCGAGCCGCCCCGCGAAGCCATCGTCGAGTTTGCCAGGGCGCTGCCCCTGCTGCGCGCCGGCAGGGTCGCCGACGCGCGCGTGCCACTCGGGCGTTTTCGGCAGGCCATGGAGCTCACCTCGGCGTATCAGGCGAGCCTCGCGACCGTCAGGGGTCCCGACGGGCCGATGGCCGGCCGCCCCGTGCTGACGTTCAGCCAGGGCTTCGACATCGCGCAGCGCGCCATGACGCGGGGGGGCGGCGCCGTCCGGGACGCCGTGTCGTTCACTGACGCGACGGCGGAACTCGGGCTCGGCCCGGCGGTCGGCGGCGCACCTCCGGCGAGTGACCGCACTCCCCCTGCGGGTGACGGCGCGGCGGCAATGGCGGTCGGCGACTTCGATGGCGATGGCGCGGAAGACGTGCTGGCGTCGCGCTGGGATCCGACGGCCTCGGCGCTGACCACGCGGTTGTTCCGCGCCGAGCGCGGCGGGTTCAGCGACGTGACCGCCGTGTCGAAGATCGTCGTTCCTGGCGGCGCGACGTTCGCGATCTTCGCCGACTATGACAACGACGGCCACCTCGACCTCTACGCGATTGCCGCCGATGGACGCAGCCACCTGTTCCGCAATACCGGCAAGGCGAGGTTCGAGGACGTCACCAGAGCGGCGCGCCTCGACGCAACGGGTGGTGTGATCAGGGCGCTCTTCGTGGACCTCGACCACGACGGCGACCTCGACCTGGTGACCGTCGGCCCGTCGGGTGTGCACGCGCGTCGCAACAACGCCGACGGCACGTTCACCGACGCGACGGCGGACTTCGGCCTCAGCGGCGCTGGGAACGCACGCGGCGTCGCCTTTGCCGATTTCGACGGCGACGGTCGCATGGACCTGTTCGTCAGCCGCAACCGCGGAAGCAATTCGCTCTTTCGGAATGCCGGGGCCCGGCGATTCGAGGATGCGACGGCCGCCAGTGGCCTGGCGACGGCGGGCGGATCCGGTACCGTGGCCGTCGGTGACGTCAACAACGATGGAACCCTCGATCTCTTGGTCGCCCCCATGGACTCCGGTGCGATCGCCCTCTGGCTGAACAGCGGCCACGCCGCGTTTGCGCGTGACCGTCGCTCGAGCGCGTCACTTGGCGCGTTGCGCGGAGTCCGTGTGACAGCCGCGCAGTTCGTGGACTACGACAACGACGGCTGGCTCGACCTTGTCCTGGCAGGCGTCCCCCGGCCGGGAGGGGCCGGCGGCGTGGTGCTGCTGCGCAACGACGGCACCGGCAGGTTCGACGACCGGTCGGCGCTGCTGCCGCGCATCGCCAGCGCGGGCGCCACCGTCGCCACGCTCGACCTGGGACGCGACGGCGACCAGGACGTCATGGTCGCCGATGCCGCGGGGCTGCGCCTGCTCCGCAATGACGGTGGCAATGCCAACCTGTTCGTCCAGGTGCGACTCGCGGCGTTGCGCACCGGAAGCGGCAAGAACAACGACTTCGGCATCGGCGCAAGGGTCGAGCTGCGCGCCGGCAAGGTGGTGCAGACGCGCGTCGTGACGAGTCCCATCACGCACTTCGGGCTCGGCGCTCATCTCAAGGCGGACGTGCTGCGCGTCGAATGGCCCAACGGAGTGTCGCAGGTCATCCACTTCCCGGGCTCCGACCAGGACGTGCTCGAGAACGAGGTGCTCAAGTCGTCGTGCGGCTTCCTCTACGCGTGGGACGGCACGCGGTTCCGGTTCGTGACCGACGTCATGTGGCGCAGCGCGCTCGGCATGCCGCTCGGCATCATGGGCAGCAACACCGCGTGGGCACCGGCCGGCGCGTCGCAGGAGTACCTGCGGGTACCGGGGAGCGCCCTCCAGCCGCGCGACGGACGGTACGTGCTGCAACTGACCGAGGAACTGTGGGAGACATCGTATACCGACGACATCCGCCTGCTCGCGGTGGACCACCCGGATTCGGTGGATGTGTTCGTGGACGAACGGTTCATTCCGCCCGGTCCCATCTCGCTCCGTACGTACCGGGCCGTGCGCGCCCATCCGCCGCGCTCGGCCGTGGATGGCCACGGCGTCGATCTCCTCCCCGCGCTGCGCGCGAAGGACGACGTCTACGTTGCCAATCTTGTGCCGTTGCAGTACCAGGGGCTCGTCGAGACGCACGACCTCGTGATGGACCTCGGTGACGACGCCGGCCGAGCGGAAACGCACCTGTTTCTGCGCGGCTGGATCTACCCGACCGACGCCAGCATCAACGTGGCGCTGTCGCAGCAGTCACGCCTCAAGCCGATGATGCCGGTGCTCGAGGTGCGCGATGCCGGCGGCGCATGGCGAGCCGTGGCCGACATCGGTTTCCCGTCGGGCAAGGACAAGACGGTGGTGGTGAGCCTCGAGGGCAAGTTCCCGACCAGCGACCACCACGTGCGCATTCGCACCAACATGCAGATCTACTGGGACCAGGCGTTCGTGGCGACCGACGACGGCGCCAGCCCGGTGAAGGTGAGCACACTGCCGCTCCTCCGGGCCGACCTGCATGCACGCGGCACGTCGAAGATGTTCCGCAAGGGCGGCCGCTACGGTCCGCACTGGTTCGACTACGACAGCGTCACCACGGAGCCCGTGTGGCGCCCAATCACCGGCGACTTCACTCGGTTCGGCGACGTGCTCCCGTTGCTGCGGCACTCCGACGACATGTACGTCGTCATGGCGCCCGGCGACGAGACGACGCTCGAGTTCGCCAGCGCCCCCCCGCCGCCCAAGGGATGGACGCGCGACTTCCTGCTCTACTCCGACGGCTGGATCAAGGACGCGGACATGAACACGGCCCTCGGCAACACGGTCGGCCCGCTGCCGTTTCACGCCATCCGGCAGTACCCGTATGCGCCGGGCGAACAGTATCCCACCGACGCGGCGCACCAGCGGTACCTGCGCGAGTACAACACGCGGCGGGTCGACCGGCGCTGAGCGCGCCGTCGTCTGCCGCCGCACCCGTCAGCGCGTCTGCGCCCGGGCGGCGGTGAGGAGGCTGTCGAGCCGACGGTATGAGTTGCGCATCGTTCGCTGTGCGTCGGTCGACGCGCGTTCCTCCGACAGCGTGCGCAAGGCGCCGCACCGCTGCGAACGGGCTCGCATCGCTTCGCCACTCTTCGTGTCGCCCTCGTTGGTGGCCCCGGCTACGGCGGCGGCAACGGGCAGTGCCTGCGCACGCGCGAACTCGCGCGCGGCGCTCGCCGCGTCCCCGCGCTTGAGCGCGAGGTACCCGCCGTAGAAATGCGCGGGCGCGCTTTCGGCGTGGGTGGAGAGCACCGTTTTGATGAGTCGCTGCGTCTGGGCGAGGTCGCCCCGCACGAGCGCCAGCTCGGCGAGTCGGAGCAGCGGCCCCGTCTCTTCCTTGTTGATGTCGTGAGCGCGGCGGAAGTACGCCTCCGCCGAGTCCGGCTTCACCACCGCGCCCGGCGCGATGCAGAGGAAGAGCGAACCCATCTGCGACAGGGCGCGTGCGCTGCTCGGATCGGCGACGATCTGCCGGCGCCACGAAGCCGCCGCGTCGGCGTACGCACCCAGCTCGAGTTGCATGCTGCCGGTGTAGTACAGCGCGTCCCCGTGGCGAGGGTTCAGGGCAAGCGCGTGCTGGTACGTGGCCAGCGCCTGCGCGTACTGCCCGTCGATGCGCTGCGATGTCGCCTCGCGCATGAGCGCCCAGAACTTGTCGAGGCCGGCACGATCGGAGACGGCGCTCACTTCCCCTTCCACCACCCGCACCCGCTGGTTCGCGCTCAGCCCCGTGCGCACCTCCGTCGCGCCACCGGGCCAGACGATCTCGAGCGTGTCGACGAGCAACCCCGATCCAAGGCCGAAGGTCTCGATGAGGCTGTTCTGCGACAGGTACGATGCCTGCGCCCCGACTTGGCGTGACTGGCTGGCCCCACCCGCAACCAGCCGCACGCGGGCACCGATCGCCTGGCGGGTGCTCTTCGAGCCCCGCAGCTCGACCTGCACCCAGTGGTTCCGGTTGCCACCGTCATTGCGCAGGAGGTGCGCCGGGCCACCGTTGACGGTCACGATTGCATCCACGTCGCCGTCGTTGTCGAAGTCGGCGAACGCTGCGCCACGTCCCACGGTCAGCAGCTTGAAGAAGTCGCCACTCACCGGCGACACCTCGAAGAACCCCTCATCCGGCCCGCGGTTCCAGAACAGCTGGCTGCGCATCGGCACCAGTTGCGTGGGGTCGTCCCGGCGCTGGAGGGTGCTGCCGTTCACCACGAACAGGTCGAGCTTGCCGTCGAGGTCGTAATCGATGAACGACGTTCCCCATCCGATGAAGTCGAGGGAAACCTGCCCCAGGCCGTAGCGGTCCGATTCATCGACGAAGATCACCGGCGACGACTTGGCCGTGCGCGGGCCGAGGGGCGGCACGTTGTTGTACAGGGCGTTCCCCTGCGCGAGCCAGTGCGTGAGAAACAGGTCCTGCCGCCCGTCGCCATTCCAGTCGCCCACGGCTATGCCCATCGAGCTTCGGTAGTCGGCGATGCGCGACGCGTGGGAGATGTCCTCGAAGGTGCCGTCGCGCCGGTTGCGGTAGAGGATATTGTCGGAAACGTCGTTGCCGACGTACAGATCGGTCCAGCCGTCGTCGTCGAGGTCCACCCACGATGCCGCCAGGCCGCGTCCCGTGGCGTTGTCCACGCCGGCGGCAACCGCCCGCTCCGTGAAGGCGCCCCGCCGCGTGTTGTGGAACAGCAGGTTGCGCTCCCCCGGGAATGACGAGGGGTTGATGCTTGCCGGATTCTCGACCTCGATGATCCCCGGTGCGCCGGCATTCGGCTGCTGGGAGTACTTCACGTAGCCGGTGACGTAGAGGTCGAGGAAGCCATCACGGTCATAGTCACCCCATGCCGCACCGGTCCAGAATCCCTCGGGCACGCCGACTCCCGTGGCGATGCTGCGGTCGCTGAACCGGCCGCCGCCGTCGTTGTGATACAGCACGTTGTGGCCGTAGGCGGTGATCAGCAGGTCGAGCCGGCCGTCGTTGTCATAGTCGCCCCACGATGCAGCCATCCCCCAGCCGCGAAAACTGATGCCGGCCTCGTCGGTCACGTCGGTGAATGTGCCGTCCCGGTTGTTGCGGTAGAGCGACGTGCGCGCCGGCGACGCGCGCCGCCCGGCCTCGGTCATCGACACCGGCCCAACGGCGTTGGCGATGGCGATGTCCACCCAGCCGTCGTCGTCGAAGTCGCCCCACGCCGCGCCCGACCCCATGTCTTCGGGCAGCTGTGACGTGCGGGTGCCGCTGAAGTTCCGGTAGGTGATGCCGGCGGCCTCCGTGACGTCGGTGAACGTCACGCGCGGGTGGTCGGCGGGCAATGGGCGCGTCAGGTCGGAGGTCAGCCCCTCCACCGAGCCGCCCGGGCTGTAAGTGTCGCCGCGCCCGAGCATCCGCCACGCCACGACGCCGGCGAACGCCACGAAGGCGACGCCGAGGGCGGCCGTCACCCAGGTCCTGCGCTGACGGCGCGTCAGCACGGCGCCACCGTCGGCCGCGCCTGGTCGACGGCGGCAGCGCCGCGCTGGCGGCGGCTACTCACCGGTGACGACCCGGATTGTCTTGCGGTCCTCCGACATCACCGTCACCCGCGAGGTGATTCCGGATTTTTCGCCAAACAGGAAGTTCAGCAGGAACTGGTCGGACTTGCGGTACATCAGCCGCACCGTCACGCGCAATTCCGTCACCCGCGTTCGCGGCACGCGCAACGCGGCGTTCCGGTTGAGCGGCGAGGTCGTGTCTCCCGGGTTGCGGATCATCACGTCGGACGGCGAGGTGAGCGCGCTACCCGGGCAGATGAAGCTGAACTCCTCCTTGTCGGAAAAGCCGGGGAATATGGATCGCCGGTATCGTACTCCCACCATCTCCCACAGGTTGTGCCGGTCGATGAGGTTGCCGTACTGGTCTATCGGCTCCGCCTTGAGCATGAAGGAACCCGGCGCGATGAAGTTCGCGCTGTCGCGCTGGCCTTGCTGGAAGATGACGCGCCCCGTCTGGTCGGTGACCGTCAGCTCGACCCACGCCTGAATGATGTCGAGCGGGCCCGTCGGAAAATCGTGCCCCACCTTGTTGTTGGTGAGCACAGCCTGGATCGTCAGCGGATCGCCCGCCTTCGCCTCGTCCGGGGCTATCACGGTCACCGGCACCGCAGCGCCAGTGCGCCATTTCGTCGCGATCTCGGGCACGTCGATTTCGCCGCGGAGCCACTGCTCCGTCATCCTGATGTGCTCGTCCGCGCCGGGGAGCTTGAGCACCGCCGGCATCCACTGATTTGCGCCGAGGAAACGGTGGCTCCGGTGCCGGCCGTCCGCGGGCGAGCGATTGTAGTCGAGGTCGTCGCCGTTCGCCGGGTCGTACGTGGTCGTGAGCGGCATGTGGCACTCGCGGCACTCCACCGTCCTGGCGGCATCGCCCGGGTGATTCCAGCGGCTCTTGCGCCAGTTGTCGAACTGGTTCTGCAGCTGCACCCACCCGACCTTGTTGATCTCCTTGTCGATGAACTGCTTGTGGCACGCCGCGCAGAACTCCGGACTCTTGAAGAGCTTGTGCTGCAGCGAGCGCACGTGCTGGCGCGGGTACGCGCGAATGAGGAAGTCGCGGACGAACCGCGGCATCCCCACGGTGTCGGCCAGTTCGAACATGTAGCGATCCGGCTGCGTCATCACGTAGGCCGCGTTCCCCTTGACGTCGGTCTCCTTGATGGCGTGACACGCCACGCACGAGATTCCCTCCTTGATTCCCGCGAGGCTCGTCAGGTCCTTCACCATGATGTTCTTCGTGCCGGAAAAGAGCGATATCGGGTCGTGGCATCCGCCGCAGTAGCGCGTCGACTCGGGTCCGTTCTGCTCGGCCATGACCGATTGCACTTTCTGGAACGCCACGTCCATGCCCGAGTACCGGTGCGCGCTCACCTCCCACTCGCGGTAGATGCGGTCGTGGCATCCGCCGGTGCCGCAGCCCGCCGAACCGGCGAGCGACCGGGAATCGTACGCCCCGCCGCTTGCCGTGCGGGCAAGGCTCGGCGCAAACGGCCGGTCCGGGCCGTACACGTAGCTGTAGTCGGACGGCAGCGCGTTCACGAGCGGCACCGGCCGGTACAGCAGTACCAGCGCCGGCACGAGAACGAACGGGACGAGCGCGACCAGCGCCGTGCGCCATGTGAAGCTGCGCAGGGCCGTGCGCAGCGCGGCGCCGGTTTCGGCGGCTCCGGGCACAGCCGCACGCCTTGCCAGCATCAGCAGGTGCGGCAGTGTCGAGGCCAGCAGGGCCACGGTCGCGAGCAGGTGCACCACGCCCCACGCCCTGGAGATGTACGTACCCACTGTCGCCTGCACCGTGAGCACCAGGCCCGACACGAGAAGCAGCAACGTCGCCACCATCGCGAAGTACCCGGTGAGCACCGCGGGTGAGAACCGCAGCGCACGGTACATCCGCCAGTGACGCAACTGGTACACGGCGAACGGCGCGATCAGCAGGAGCCCGCCCACGGTGTGGAGGAGCACCATCACCTGGTTCGGTACGCTGAAAGGCAGAAGATAGTTCGCGACCCCCGTCAGGGTCTCGAACGCCAGCAGGCCCGAGACGGCCTGCAGGAGTGGGCGCGTCCATTCGTGCTCCCGGAGCACGGACTGGTCGGGCGTCGTCATGGTAGGCGGGACAATATTGTGTCCCGAACGCCGGGGGTTGTTCGGGGTACATCGCACCACAGGCGGCGACCTCGGCCACGCCCGTGGTCCGGGAAGATGGATCGACCATGCCCGCACGGGCAAGGGTCGACGCCGGAGAATGTCTCGTGAACCGGCCTCGCAGGCCATTCCGAACGAAGCCGAAGCCTCGCGTTCCTCGTCCTGTCGGGGCATACTTCAAACTGCCGAGGCATGCCTCCGGCATGCGCCAACCGACGGGCGACTGAACTTCACGCGCAACGCCGTGCAGGTATGCAGGGCCCCCTTCTTTCGTCACCCGTAGCCCACGCCCCCATGAATCCAAGTCGCTGGCTGCTCGGCATCGGTACGCTCGTCTCGCTCGCGGCGATTCCCCTGCACGCCCAGCGCGGCACGGCGCGCATCTATGGGACTGTCATCGATCTCCGGACCCACGCGCCCATCGCCAACGTGCAGATCGTGCACATGGGCGACGGACGAAGCGTCACCAGCGACTCGCTCGGCCTTTACCAGTTTGACCGGCTGGCCAGCGGACTGGTGAAGTTCATGGTCCGCGCTCCCCGGTATCCGGCGACGACCTTCGTGGTGGCGTTGGCGCCCGGCGAGCAGATGGAGCGCGACGTCGAACTCGAAGTCGTCGCGGCGTCATCCGGTGTGGTGCAGGCGCTCCCCGAGGTGAAGATCGACGCCCCGGTGCCCCTTGGCTCGCGCTTCGCCGACTTCGAGCATCGCCGACTGACGGGGCGCGGACAGTACATGACCGGCGAAGAGATCCAGAAGACGGGGGCCGGCCGCCTGCAGGAACTGATGCGCGCCTTTCGTGGCGTGCAAGTGGAGTGTGGCGGCGGCGCGGGGTGCTTCATCCGGATGAGTCGCGCGCCGATGCGCTGCCTCCCGGAATACATCGTCGACGAACGCGTCGACAACGTCTTCGGCCCGTCCGTACCCGCACCGGATATCCAGGCCCTCGAGGTCTACACGGGGCCTGCCGACGTGCCCGGCGAGTTCGCCGGCCGCAATGCCGGGTGCGGACTGGTCGTCATCTGGACGAAGTCGGGGCCGCCGCGCGCGAAACGCCCGGCCCCACAAAAGCCCGATTCCACCGCGACAGGGAAACCCGAGTCTCCTGCGGGAAGCACCTGAACTGGCTCCTCCGGTCCTGGTGAGAGTCTCTCACGACGACCGTCTCTCACGGAGACCGGAGTAGACGAAGGACACGGAGGAACCGAAAAAAAGGGGTGTGGCGGCCAGGACTGTCCGCCACACCCCTTGAAAGTTGTTGCAGCCTCCGCGTCCTCCGTATCACTCCGGTCTCCGTGAGAGAGACGAGACGACACGGCCCGTCAGTCCAGCGCCGGTCCTCGCGGTGAAGGCGTCGCGCCGCGCCCTGTCCTCACGGCTTGCGGATGCGCAGTTCCAACTGGCCATCGACGAGAGCCACCGTCTGCTCCGCCCCTCCCGGCCACCGCACCCGGACCGCGTCGGCGCCCGCAATGCGCGCTAGCACGGTGACCGCGCCATCCATGGACCAATAGCCAGAGCCGGCGCGCACTTCACGCACCGGCCCGGCCGCGCCCTTGGCCATGATGCGCAGCTGGGCGCCGATACCGAGCGGGTTGTTCGCCCCGCCGTCGAGGCGCACGCGCACACCCACGGCGCCGGTCGTGTTCCGGAAGAGCCGCGTCAGCGAGCCATTCTGCGCCACCGCCAGGTCGACGCGCCCGTCACCGTCAAAGTCGGCTACCGCCGCCCCCCGCTGGTCGCCAAGCACCGACACGCCGGACTCGCGCACGCCGAGTGCGGCAAATCCGCCTGTCCCGTCGCCTCGCAGCACCAGCCCCGCGCCGGCGTCGAATCGCATCGTCCCGATTTCCGTCGGGAAGAAGTTCTGTCCGAGGAACAGGTCCTCGCGTCCATCGCCGTCGAAGTCGGCGACGACCACGCCCATCGCCGTGGCCTGCTGGGCCTCCGCCGGCAGGGCCCGGACCTCGAACTTCGCGCCGCGATTCAGGAACAGCGTGTGCTCCAGCGTCGTCGCACCCACGCGCACCACGCCCTTCGCCAGCGGGCCAAGCACGGCCGCGGCATCGCTGCGCGAGTAATCGGCGTACGACGCAATGCGCTCGCGCACCGAGGGAATCGCCACGCCGAGCCGCGAAAACGACTCCATCGGCATTTCGCGGCCCGTCGCTGAGTCGTTCTGCGCGAGCATCATCCCCACGCCCTTGCCGAAGTCGCCGACGAGCAGCGTCAGCGGCCGCGACGCGCTCGCCCGCCAGGGAACGTTCAGCCCCCAGCTGGTGGCCACGAGGTCGAGCCGGCCATCGCCGTCAAGGTCCCCGGCGGTGACACCGTTCCAGCGACTCGTGATGCCGGAGAGCCCGAGCGACTGCGTGGCGTCTTCGAGGCGGCCGTTGCGATTCAGCAGGACGCGAACCGGTCCCCATTCGCTCGTTGCCACCAGGTCGGCGCGGCTGTCGCCGTTGAGATCGGCGAACGTGGCGCCACTCACCAGTCCGAGGTCCGCCACAGCTCGCGTGTTCGCGGAATCCGGCGTGAACGTCCCTGCGGCCGATCCCAGCAGCAGTCGCGAGTGCGCCGGCAGCGGCCATGCCCCGGGCCGCACGCGCGCCCCCACGAACAGGTCCGGAATGCCATCGCCGTTCACGTCGCCGAGCGCCAGGGCACCCGTGGACGCGGAGTCGGGCCCGGCAACGACACTCGCCGGTCCGGGCCGTCCCGCCGTGATCGCGTAGCCGAGCACGCCCGGCAGCGCGAGCGCGTCGTCCTTGGTGGCCGCCTCGTAGTTCGCCTGCGACGCGACGAGGGTCAGCCCCCCTCCGCCGCGCCACGCGGGGAGCACCGTGCCCAGATCACCGGCCGCGGCACCCGCCGTGCGCGCGGGCGCGAACCCTCCGGGCGTGTTCCGCAGCACGGTGAGCGCGCCGCCGCGCCCCGCTCCGACGACGAGGTCTTCACGACCATCGCCGTCCACGTCGATCCAGCTGACTCCAGGGCCGAGCTGCGAAAACCGGTTGGGCAGCAACGGCTGCCGGGCAAAGTCGTCGAAGGACGACTCGACGTGCGTGTGCCCGCCGAGCAGCGCGGTGGCGTCGGCGAAGAGCGCCGCGCCCGTCGGCGGCGCCAGGCGCGGACTCGTCGCCGCGCCGTTCTGGTTCACTTCGTACAGCCGGTTGGCGCGCGCACCCTCGATGGTGCTCACCGTGCCGTCGCGCCAGCGCACCTCGAGCGTGAGAACACTGTCACGCCCGGTGGCGAAGCTGAGCTGCGGATCGTTGGACGACAGGTACGCGCCGCCGTCGGTGACCTCGCGAGACTGCACGGGAAGCGACGCGGCGCGCACGGTGACCACCGCGCCGATGCCCCTCGTATTCGGGGCGGTCCCGGAAAGGCGCACGGCCACGCGCGGCGCCGCGGCCTCGTTGCGATATACCATCGGCGCATCATTCAACCGCCCGACCACCGCGTCGAGGTCACCATCGCCGTCGAGGTCGCCGAGCGCCAGCGAGTTGTGGATCGCCGAATCGGATCCGAACCGCCATGCCAGGCTGCGATCGGCGAAGGTCAGGTCGCCGTTGTTGCGGTACGCGACGTTCGGCACCGCCAGACGCGGGAACTCCCCCTGCTCGCGGTTCCACGCCACGCGCGGAAAGCTGTTGCGCATGCGCTCGAAGGTGTCGGCGTCGCGAATGTCCCAGCGGTGGCCGGCCACGACCAGCAGGTCTTCCCATCCGTCGAGATCGATGTCGGCGAACGCCGAGCCCCACGTCCAGTCGGACGCGGAGACGCCGGCGAAGTCGGCCATCTGCGCCCACGTGCCGTCACCGCGCGCGACCTGCAGCGTGTTCTGCATCCATTGCGCCCGTTCCGGCGACGCGCCCACCGTCTTGGGCATCGGCGTGTGCGTCGGGATCTGCCGCTGCCGCGCGGCCAGCGTCGGGCTGAGCATGTCGGCGGTGAAGATGTCCACCGCGCCATCGCGGTTGACGTCGCCAAAGTCGACCGACATGCAGGTATTGCTCGTGGCACGGAGCGCCAGCGTGGGCACCAGGCGGAATCCGCCCCGGCCGTCGTTCAGCCAGAACTGGTCGGGATCCTCGAAGTCGTTGCAGACGTAGAGGTCCGGCGCGCCGTCGCCGTTCACGTCGTAGAAGCGCGCCGCCAGCCCGAAGTAGTCGGGCGCCTCGGCCAGCGGCTTGCCGTTCTCGTCACGCCACCGCGAGCCAACGGTGGGCTGCTCCGTGAAGTGACCACGACCATCGTTCAGGAAGAAGAGGTCGCGCTCCGCGCGCTGAAAGCGCACGATGCCGCCCAGGTCGGGCCGGTCCTCCACGCGGTACTCCTTCTTCCACTCGTCACGGACCTGGTAGGTGGCGCCGAGCTTCTGCACGACCTGGTCGAAGGCGCGCGCCTGCGGCGTGAACGCATCGAGGGTGTTGCGCGTCTTGTACGTCGCCACGTAGAGGTCGAGGTCGCCGTCGCCGTCCACATCCGCCAGCGTGAGCGTCGTCGCGGCCAGTCCGCTGCCCAACCCGCTCGCCGCGGTCGCATCGACGAACTTCCCGTGCCCGTCGTTCAGGTGCAGCTTCAGCGGCCCGCCCAGCGTGCCGATCAGCAGGTCCGCATCGCCGTCGCCGTCGACGTCGGCGAACGCCGCACCCGTAACGGCCAGGCCCTTCGTGTCGACGCCGCTGGCCGCCGTGACGTCCTCGAACTTCAGCCTGCCGAGGTTGCGGTACAGCGCAACCGGACGCTCGACCGATGCCAGCAGGACGTCGGGGAGGCCATCGCCATCCACGTCGGAAATCGCGACGCCGGCACCGATCATCAGGTTGCGATTCGCCATCGCGTGCTCGTCGTCCACGACATTGGCGTGCGTGAGCCCGGTGGCCCTGGAGGCGAGGGGCATGAAGCCCTCGCGCCCTCGCTTGGGAACATCGAGCGCGCGCCAGCGGTACCCCGTCTCCTGTTGCCAGGACACATCCACGGGCTTGCCACAGGAGGCGGCGAGCCCGATCACCGCCATTGCCGCGACGGCGCAGCCACCGGAGCGCACCGTACGCAGGCGCCGCGCCATCATGGAGCCTGCCTCGTCTGGAGCTGCAGGATGCGCGTGCCGATGCAGGTGCCCTGCGTCACGCCGTCGTAGATCGCCGGCAGGTAATGCACGCCGCCGTACAGTCGCGACACGGCCACCTCGTCACGTGCCGCGCGGAACGAGGCAAAGGGACGCGGTGCTTGCCCCACGTCCACCTGCGTCGAGTCGATGAACGAGATCGTGTCGCCCACCAGCCGCTCGAGCACGGCGACCGCCGCCCCCGACTGCACCGAATGTCCCGACGTATACTCCGGAAACGGGGGCGTGGGGAAGACCGACTGGTAGTTCTTGTCGAATACCCGCTGCAGGTACGTCACCGGGCGCACGACGTTCGACCGGTACTTCTCCTTCCAGCATCCAATGAAGGCGTCGGCGATCGACATCGACATCAGCGCGTAGAGTTCCACTGCCTGGTCGGCGCGCAGGTTGCGGCGCGACACCATCTGGTTGGCCACGCTCACCCAGTGGAAACCCGGCGTGCCGGTGGCCACGGGATTGTCGGCCCAGAACAACGCGACCTGCTTCTTCTCGGGCGTCAGCACCGATATCGAGTCGAAGAACTCCTTGCCCATCTTCCAGAACGCCGAGCCCGGCTTCTCCGAGTACTCCGGCGGTGCCGGCGGGGCGCACTCGTCGCCGTCCTTGATGACGAACGGCCGCAACTCGCCCCAGAACGGCGCCGTCGGCTTCACCGGGTTGAACACCGGGAGCGTGGTCGGCTTGGCTTCCTTGGGACGGTTCGTGAAGACGAACCGCTCCCCGGCGCGCTCGAGTTCCATCGCTGCATTCGGATTCGACGGACGCACGAGGTCGGTCTCGCCCGAGATCATCAGCGGCACGTACTGGTCGGGCGTGGCCGTGTTCACCCACTTGTCGCGCCCCACCGGCGGCGTCCAGACTTTCGTGAGCTGCTCGAAGAAACCGTCCTTTTCCGCCCAGCCGAGAATCGCCGCCGCCAGCGCCTGGCCGTGCGTGACCGACGCGTCGCGCGTGGGCGCGCTCACGCCGGCCGCCACGCGCGCCTCGACCTGCGCCCTGGCCAGCGAGTCGATGGTGCGCTTCGTGCTGGCAAAGCCATCACGGAACAGCGAGTCGAGCACCAACCGTTCCGCCTCGGCGGCGGCAATCGCTCCGTCCACCGGCGTGGCGCTTGCCGGCAGTGCCGGCAGTCCGTTGAGCTGACCGCCCAGCGACGTCAGTCCCGACGCGGCATCCGCAGCATAGCCCTCATAGAGCGCGACCCCGGCGTAGGCCGAGATGCGCGAGGCCACCGGCGGACCCAGCCGTTCGGAACGCACGAACGACAGCGACGAGCGCATCCACTGCGCCACGAACTGCGGGTCGGGAGCTGGCGCGGGCTTCGAGCACGCGGCAACGGCAATCAGCGTGAGGGCGACGAGACGAGGGGTGCGCATGGTGTGGTGGGCGGTGAGTGGGTGGGGGATCCGGAGTGAATGTAGAATCGCGGCGGAGGCCCAGCAAGAAACGGCGGCCCACGCGGCGGGCGGGAAGCGGGGCCGCTCCCCGTCACCGCGCGCCACGCCCCCAGTCACTGCGCGCCACGCCCCCAGTCACGGCACCGCAGTCCCCCAGTGGCCCGTTCCAGCGCCCCCTCCCTATCTTTCACTTTCGTAGACCCTCCCAACCTCTTCACGACGATGTCTCTGCGTTCCCTTGCCGTCCTCGCGGTCTTCGCCGTCACCTCGTGCGGTGATTCTCCGGCGCCGCGGCCGAAGACCGTCAATCCCGTGCGCGATTCCATGCGCGTTAGGGCCATGCGGCGCTTCGAGCAGCGCCCCGATACCCTGCTCGCCCGCGTCGACACGGCGCGCATCCTCGGCGCGCCGGCGGCGCGCCTGTGGGTGGTCTTCGTAGGCGAACTCCAGTGCGCCGGGTGCGCCAGCAGCCTTCTCGAGCTGATTCCGATGCTGCGCCGTGAGTACGTCGAGACAGGCAGGATTCGGCTTGCCTACGTGAACGCCGGCGCGGCCGACACCGTGTACAACGCCCGGTTCGCCGCGCATGCCGCCTTCTGTGCGGGCATCAGCGGCCGCTTCTGGGAGGCGCTCGACGTCATTGCGGCCTCGCGCGACGACTGGGCCGACCTCGACGATCCCCAGCCGCGACTCGACTCCCTCGCCGTCCGCGCGGGCGCCAACCCGGAAACGCAGTCGGCATGCCGCCAGCGCCAGCGCATGCTGCCCATGGTCATGTGGGACAAGGAGCGCGCCGAAGCGTCGCACGTCACCACGCTGCCGACGCTGCTCATCGGCGACCAGCCGATGGCCGGTGATCTGTCGCCGGCGGCGGTGCGGCGGGCCATCGACAAGGCGCTCGGTTCGCTGCGTTAGCCGGCGTCGCAACGGCACACCACGAAGGCACGAAGCGCACAAAGGCGGCACGAAGGCGAGTAATTCACGGGGGTTCGGAGGACATCTCTGTCCGCCGAGCCCCGGTGGAACTTCGTGGACTTTCGTGGCCTTCGCGCCTTCGTGGTGAGCAGTTTCCCTCAACTCCGGCCTACGGCTTCCTGCCGAAGTCCACCGCCGGCGCTTCACGCGCCGCCGCGTTCGTCACCTCGAAGTACTCGCGCGCCTTCGCGCCCGTCACTTTGGCCGTCAGCACCTGCGGGAACTTGCGGATGTAGGCGTTGTAGGTCGCCACCATCTCGTTGTAGTCCTTCCGTGCCACGGCAATGCGGTTCTCCGTCCCCGTCAGCTCGTCCTGGAGCTGCAGGAAGTTCTGGTCGCTCTTCAACTGCGGATACGCCTCCACCGTCACCATCAGGCGGCTGAGCGCTCCCGTGAGCTGCTGGTTGGCGTCGGCCATCTCGGACAACTTGCCGCCCTTGATGGCGCCCGACAACCCGGCCCGCGCCTCCGTGACCTTCACGAACACGTCCTGCTCCTGCGTGGCAAAGCCCTTCACCGTGTTGACCAGGTTCGGCACCAGGTCGGCACGGCGCTGCAGCTGCACCTCGATATCCTGCTTGGCCTTGGCAGCCGTTTCATCGTAGCCCTGGATGGTGTTGTATCCGCACCCCGCCAGCACCAGCGGCAGCAGGAGGTACAACGCGCGACGTCGCATCTTCGAATCTCTCCGTGAGGAAGGGGAAACACTCAACTGCAAACTCTCAGTCATCCATTATCCACGCCCGGCGACCTGTGGTCCGCCGTCAACCGTCTACCGTCTACTGTCCACCGTCTACCGCCTGCCTGTCCAACCACTGCGCCAGTTTCTCCAGCCCGTCGTGGCACCCGCGCAGCACCACCGGCGCCTCGCCGTCCGAGATCTTCCTGGTACCCCGCTTCGCCGCGACCAGCGCCAGGAACGGCGCCGCGTCCAGTCCGGCGGCCGCGGCCACCTCTCGTGCCACGACTTCCGAATCGGCGTGCGGTGCGGTCACGCTCTCCGACAGCCGGAGCGCGGCGCGAAACAGCGCGAAGATCCCGGCGCGGACGCCCTCCAGCAGCGCACGCTGGGCCTTGGCATCACCGTGGCGCGCCTGCATCTCGCGCCGCAGCTGCAACAGCTTCCCCATCGTCTCGCGCTCGAGTTGCAGGCGCAAATCGCGGCGCGCCACGACGATTCCGTCGGTCGACAGCGTTCCATGGAGGACGCGGTGCGCCGCCAGGATGTCGGCGTATTCAATGGCGAAGATGTCGGCGCTCGACCTCCACTCGCTCGACGTGAGCGTCAGCGGCGCGGGATTCCCCGCCTCCATCCACGACCGCGTTGCCGCCCCGGCGGCGCGCAGCGCGCCATCGGAAAGTGCTCGCACGACCACCAGCACGTCGAGCGCGCCCGAGGGCGCTCCCTCGTGCCGGGCCGCCGAGCCGTAGAGCACCACCGCCTCCAGCGCATCGCCGTGGGCCGCCGAGAGCTGCCGTACCAGATCGTCGAGCGTCATCTTGGCCATAGTTACCAGCTCCCACTCGAGCCACCGCCCGAGAATCCGCCGCCGCCGCCAAACCCGCCGAAACCGCCGCCACCGAACCCGCCACCGCCGCCACCGAATCCGCCGCCGCTCCACCCGCCACCGTGACGCCCGCCGCCGCTCATCGCCTGGCCCAGCAGGAACCAGAGGCAGCCATTGCCGCCGCGCCGTTTGCCCCCGCCCAGCAGCATCAACAGGATGATGAACCCGAGCACGAACAGCCCCGGCGGCAAGCCGCCCGGCGTGCGCGCACCGCGCCCGGGTGGCGGCCGCGGCGCCTCGAGCGCGCCGTCCAGCGCAAACCTGAACTCGCCCGCATACGCCTCGGCCGCGCGCAAGGTCATCAGTTCGAGCGCGGCACCGTAGTCCTTCTGCTGCAGGAACGGCACCGCCTCACGACGGATGTCACCGGCGCGCGAATCGGTGATGAAGCCCTCGACGCCGTTGCCGGTCTGGATGGCGATGTGCCCGCGGCCGTCGGAACTCGTTTCCTTGGGAACGACGAGGATCACCAGGCCGGTGTTGCGCTTCCGGTCACCGACCTCGGCGGCGGCGCCCACCTTCCACTCGCGGCCGATGCGCAGGGCCATGTCGCCAACTTCACGGTCGCCGAGGTCGGGCAGGGTCACGACGACGATCTCGCCGCCTGACTTGGCCCGCACGTCGCCGATGATGCGCTCGATCCGCGCGGTACGCTCGGCGCCAATAACCCCGGCGAAGTCGTTGACGTACCCGCGCGGCGGCGGCAACTGGATCCCGCCGCCCTGCGCCTGCACCATCAATGCCACGAACAAGCGGACCAAGCAAATCTCCTGAAGGATGGCGTCCGTTGCGGCGCCACCAGAAAGCTCTGTCCGCGACCATACGTTGCGCAACGCCGGAAGAGTTTCACTCCGCCGGCGCTGGCGCTCCCGACAGCCTCATGGCAGACTACATTATCCCTCGCTGGAGCAAGCCTTGGCTCGGTATTCCCTGTTGGTCCCGCTCGCCGTGGCGTGCGGCGCGGCCCCCGCGCTGCTGGGCGCGCAGGCACCCATTCCTGTTGGCCGGTGGAGCGCCAACATCCGCCCGACGCTCGCTCCGTCGTCGGGTATCGGCGCCAGCACGATGAAGATGTACGGCTCGATCAACGTGACTCCCAACCGCGCCGGCGCCGCGGGGTCCTGGTTGGTGGAGATACGGCTGACGTCCGATCGTCCGAGCGAGACGCTCCTCTGGGCCATCGCGCCGGGCCGGTGCCAGTCGGGCGCTGTGCCGGAAGTTCAGCCTAATCAGCTGGCGCCGCTCGAAGTCCGGGCCAACGGCAACGCCGACATCAGCGCCGCAGTCACCTTGTCGATGAACCCGTCGGACTCGTATCATCTCGACGTCTTTCGCAACGGCCAGCAGCAGGAGCACGTGATTGCCTGCGCCAGCCTCCGGTACTCCGAGCAGAAGAAGTAATCCGGGGTGTCGGCCGGAACGAAAGGAGGGGCCGGTCCCAATGGGACTGGCCCCTCCTCTTGCTGCACCATCACCCGCCGGACGGCACGAACGCCGACCGGCCGGTCGTGATCTGACTACCGACCCTGCGGGTTGCCAGCACCGCCGAACGTGTAGACCGGCAGGCCCAGCGTCTGCAACTCGGTCGCCGGCAGCGGCATGGAACGCGCCGCCAGCGGAGGCAAAGTCTCGAAGCGGCGCGCATCGCCCCACGACGTGTAAACGTTCGTGGCGTACAGGTCAATCAGGCGCTCGTACCGGATCAGGCTCAGCAGCACGTCGGTGCTCATCGCGCCTGTGGCCGGCGACAGCTTGCCACGGGTGACGCGGGTGTTGTTGATCAACGTTGCGGCCAGGTTCTTGTCGCCGCCGGTGCGGACCAGCGCCTCGGCCCACATCAGGTCGTTCTCGGCGGCACGCATGGACGGCGTGAGGCCGAGGAACTGGAGCGGCTGTCCACGCGCCATGTACAGGTAGCGCTGGTGCGACCAGTTCGACAGGAACCAGACACCACGAGTCGGATCGCCCAGAAGCGTGGCGTTATAGAGGAAGTCCTTGTTGAGACGGTCGTCGGCCGACGTCGCCCGTGGCGGCGCCACGGTCGACGTGAGCTTGTTCGGTTGCGTCGAGTCCATGGCCTGGATCACGCGCATGTCGACGCGGGTCCAACTGGCGGTGTTCGCATACGCGGTGTAGAAGTTGCGGAACGCGTTGGTGGACGACACCGACAGCGCGAGGTCGAACGGCGTGCCCGAGCTGATGCCCTTCGAGGCGTAGCCGAGCACCCTCGCCCAGTTGGTGGCCGTGTTGGCCGCGCCGGTACGCGCCGACAGCACGAGCGTGCGGGCGGCGAGCGAGTTCGCGAGCCTCCCGAGGTTCGCGGCGGTAAGCGGGAGATCCTCGACGTACGCCGCCGGGAACGTGTAGGTCTTGCCGGCCGTGGCCGTAATCACGCCGTCGAACTTGGCGAGTGCCGCGTCGCGCAACGCAGCGTACGGCTGCAGGGCGAGCGTGGCCACTTCCGACTTTTCGTCGACGACGAACGCCTGGTCGAAGTACATGCCCAGCGACGAGTACGCGGCGCCCTGCAGGAACCGGGCAAAGGTCACGTACTGCTCGGTCGTCGCGGCGTTGCCGATCATGACACCGGCACCAATGGCCTTCAGTCCGTCGTTGACCGAGCCAAGCGCGGAATAGTAGCCGTTGTAGACCGCCCTGACGGTCTCGAGGTCACCCGAACCCGGAGCATTGTTGTAGGCGATGCGCGGCTCCTGGCCGTTGAAGCGCATGCCGAAGTTGCCGTAATTGCCGCTGACCTCATCGGCGTTCACGGCCATGGCCAGCTTGTTGACGTTCTGCTCCGCGTTCCACCAGGTGGCAAACGCGTTCCCGATGACGTTCTGCACGTCGGTGCCGGTGCCGAGCACCTTCACCAGGTCGGGATTGTTGAGGTTCGGGGCGGTCAGGTCCGTCTTGCACCCGGTGGCGATTGCCAGCAGGCCGAGCGCGGTGCCCACCGCAACCCTGCGAGAGTATTTCATCATGATCTTATGGTCTCCGATCACTTAGTAGGTGATGGTGATCTGGGCCGAGAGCTGCCGCAGCGAGGGATAACGGAAGCCGTCGATGCGATAGTTGAAGTCATCGCCACCAAGCGTTTCCGGGTCGGCTCCGGTGTAGTTGGTCCACGTCTTCAGGTTGCGCCCGACGAGCGCTACCTTGACGCCCGACGCCACCGTATTGAGCCGGGTCATCTCGAGAATCCTGTTGGGCAGCGCGTAGTTCACCGAGAGTTCGCGCAGCTTGGCATAACTGCCGCCTTCGACGAAGTACGCGTTCGAGACGAGGCCGTTGTACATGCCTGACGAGAAGAAGCCGAGTGCGATGCGATCCGCCACCGGAAAGCGCGTGGCGTCCTCGTCACCGTGCCGGAGATCCTGGAACATCCACTGCTTGGTGAAGTTGTAGATGTTGCCGCCGACCACGCCGTCGACCAGCAGGTGGAACGAGAGCTGCTTCCATGTGAGGTCCTGGATCATGCTCCAGGCGAAGTCGGGATTGCTGTCGCCGATGCGCTGCAGCGTCGTGCCGTCGGGAGCGACGTACTTGATCGGCAGTTCGCTCGGGGTCCCCTTGGCAGACTTCAGCACGACGTAGCCCGTGACGTTCGTGGTGTAGTCGTTGAGGCTGAAGAGCGGGTTGGCCTTGTTGACCGGGTTGTCGAGCAGGTCCTGCGGGTTCTTGATGTAGCGGTCGCCGTACATGATGCCGAGCGCCTCGCCCTGCTTGTACCAGAACTGGTCGCCCTGCGCCTGGCCGAACCCGCCGGCCTGGTTGAACGCCGGACGGTCGAGCTTGTCGACGTACTGGCGGGTGCGGTCGGCGGTCATCGTCATGTTCCACTGCAGGTCCGAGCGGTCGATGATACGCGCCGAGAGCTGCGCTTCCATCGTGTGTGCGCTCACGTCGGCGGCATTGCGGGTCTGCGCCGTGAAGCCGCCCGCCTTGGCCGCCGACAACGGCACCTGCAGGAAGGCGCCGATGGTCTTGCGGTCGGACATCGTCAGTTCCGCCGAGAAACGGTCGAGGAACTCGGCCACGAGGCCGACTTCGTTCTCGGTCTGGACGGCCGGCTGCAGATCGGGGTTGCCTACCTGCGCCTTGGACACGGTGCCGCCGGTCAGGTTGTAGTTCTGGTACTGGGCGCTGAACGCCGGGCGCAGGCCCGCCGTGCCGCGGGCGGCGCGGAGCTTCAGCTCCTGGAAGCCCGGGATATGCAAGTCCTCGGTGAGGCGATACGCGCCCGAGACCCCATAGAAGTTCTTGTAGCGCTCGTTCTCGCCGAACAGTGACGAGCCGTCGCGGCGGGCCATCACCTGCATGAGGTAACGGTCCTTGAAGTTCAGCTGCTGCGTGACGAAGTAGTTCTCGCTCCGCACGAGGGTCTGCGACGATGACGCCCCCGTGGACACCGGATCGCCGCCGTTGATCGTCGGCAGGTCGATGTTGAGCTTCGTGGTATTCGCCGACTGGTCGTACGTGTTCGAGATTTCCTGCAGGTACGTGATGCGCGTGGAGGAGATCAGGTTGCCCCACGCCTTCGCGACGTTCGTGTTGATCGTCGTGTTGGAGTTCGCCGCCCGGTTGGCGTACGTCGAGTACGTGCCGTTCAGCGTCGTGTTGAGCGCGCCGCTGGAGAACGTGCCGCGCTTGAGGTAGTTCTGGTTGCCGGTGTTCAGGCGATCGGTGCCGTACGTGGCGTCGAACGACAGCCAGGTGAACGGGCGGTAGCGAATGACGCCCGAGCCGATCATCCGCTCGCGGCGGAACCGGTTGTCGCGCACCGTCAGGTCGTACAACGGATTGCCGCGGGAGCTGTAATCGTAGGCCGGCGGCAGGTACGGATTGAAGGCCACCGAGTCGGTGGGTCCCCACGGACGCCGGAGGTCGACGTCGGGCGGTGCCTGCAGCAGGGCAAAGAACGGACCGCTGCCTTCCGGATTCTGGTCGTTGGTGCTCAGCGCGTACGTGGAGCTGATCGACACGTCGATCTTGCTGGTGATCGCCTGGTCGGCGTTCAGCCGGAAATTGCGGCGACGCTCGCCGTCGACGAAGGGCAGGATGCCCTGGTTGTGCTCGAAGCTGTACGACGTGCTGAGGTTCGTGTTGCCGCGGCGCACCGCCATGTTGGCGAACGTGTTCTGGTAGTCGCCGTTCTGCATCCACTCCTTCTGCTGGTCGCGCCACGTCCCCGCCGGAAACTCGTTGTCGGACAGCCGGTCGGTTTCCGGCACGCGCAGGCCGCCACCGCCGAGCACGAACGAGCCGTCGGGATTCAGCTGGAAATAGTGGTGCTTGTTCAGGGGCACCCAGCGCTCCTGGCTCCCCGAACCAATTTCAGTACGCGTGGTGAAGCTCACCTTGTTGTTGGCGTTGCCCTTGCCGCGCTTCGTGATGATGCTGATCACGCCGTTGGCGGCTGCCGAACCGTAGGTGTTGGACGACGCGGCGCCCTTCAGGATCTCGATGGCCTCGATGTCGTTGGCGTCGATGTCCTGCAGCGAGCCGCGCGTGATCACGCCGTCAACCACGAGCAGCGGGTCCGAGCCGCCCGGGGTGAGGTTCGTCGAGCCGCGCAGCTTGATGATCGGGTTCGAACCCGGGGTGCCACGCGGCATTGACACGCGCGCGCCGGCGATCTTCCCGGCCAGCGCGCCCAGGGGGCTCGAGGCCGGCACCTGCGACATGACCTCGGAACTGACGCGTGAGACGCCGATGGACAGCAGCTTCTGGTCCGTCGCCGCGGCGACGCCCGTCACCACCACTTCGGTCAGGCGAACGGTCGACGACAACTGGAAGTCGACGGTGTGCGCCCCGGCCGTCAGCATGAACTCCTTGGCCACCGGCGTCCGGCCCAGCGCCCGGGCAAAGATGGTCGCCGACTGGTTGTTGGCCGGGACTTCGATGCGGTACGCGCCCTGGGAGTTGACGACCGCCGTCTTGTTGAACTGCGGCATCGAGACGCTGGCGCCTTCCTGTACCGTGCCCTTGTCCGTGAGCACCCGCCCGGTCACGATCGCCGTCCCCTGCGCCAGGATGCTTCCGGCGGCCAGGGAGGAGACCAGGGTGACCGATGCGATGTGCCTTAGAGTGCTTCTGAGGTTCGCCATTCTTCGACCTCGTGGTGGGAATGTGGCTGTTTGGACCAGCGATGTGACCAATGCGCCTTCAACCTGTTACGTACCCGCTCTTTGTGCCCGGCGTCACAATTGCCGGGCAACCGGACCCGGGTCGAGACACCTGGACGCACGAAAAGCCGTGCGGCGTCGGTTCGCGACTACCGTATACAGGCTGCGGTAACCGGCGTATAGTACGCCCGAGTCCCCGATCCGCAAATGGAACCCCTTATGCCAGTTGAGCTTCCCGTACCACGTCCCCGGGGGCTGGCGGTGCGGAATTCGGCGTTACAGGCCCTTTGACACCCCCTTTGTGACCCCTCCGGTCGTCCTCGGCATTTCCGCCTTCTACCACGACAGTGCCGCCTGCCTGGTGCGGGGTGGCGAGGTCGTGGCGGCGGCCCAGGAGGAGCGGTTCTCCCGGGTCAAGGGCGACTCGTCGTTCCCGGCGCGCGCCGCCGCCTGGTGTCTGGAGTACGCCGGTCTCCGCGCCGACGAGCTCGACGCCGTCGCCTACTATGAGAAGCCGCTGCTGCGGTTCGACCGCATCGTCGAGACCTTTCTGGCGCGGGCGCCGCGGGGACTGGCTTCATTCCGGCACGGTGGTCCGCGCTGGACCCGCGAGCGGCTCCGCATTCCGCAGATCATCCGCGAAGGGCTGGGCGGCTACGCGGGTCCCCTGCTCTACACCGAGCACCACGAGTCCCACGCCGCCAGCGCTTTCTTTCCCTCCCCCTTCGAGGAGGCGGCCATCCTGACGCTCGACGGCGTCGGAGAATGGGCCACGGCAACCATAGGTGTCGGCCGGGGCAGCGATGTGGACATCCTGCGCGAACTCCATTGGCCCGACTCGCTCGGCCTGCTGTACTCGGCGTGCACGTACCACTGCGGGTTCGCGGTGAACAGCGGCGAGTACAAGCTGATGGGCCTTGCGCCCTATGGCTCGCCGCGCTTTGTCGACACGCTGCTCCGCGAGGTCGTCACGCTGCGTGACGACGGGTCGTTCCGGCTGGACCAGCGCTGCTTCAATTACCTCGACGGCCTCACCATGACGAGCCGCCGGTTCGACCATCTCTTCGGTGGTCCGCCGCGCGAGGCCGACGCACCCGTCACCACGCGCGAGATGGACCTCGCGCGTTCGGTGCAGGTGGTGGCCGAGGAAATCGTCCTGCGGATGGCGCGCACCGCGCAGGCAATCACCGGAGCCAGCACGCTCTGTCTCGCCGGCGGCGTGGCGCTCAACGCCGTGGCCAACGGCCGCGTGGCGCGCGAAGGGCCCTTTGAGCGCCTCTGGATCCAGCCGGCCGCCGGAGACGCCGGCGGCGCCGTGGGCGCAGCGCTGCTGGCGGCACATCGTGGCCTGGGGGTGCCCCGCGTAGCGGCGGCGAACGATGGCATGTCCGGCGCGTTGCTCGGTCCGGAGTGGTCGGCGGACGAGCTGGGCCAGGCACTCGATCGACTGGGTGCGCGCGCCGAGCGCCTCGATGACGATGCGCTGATCGCCTGCTGCGCCGACACGCTCGCCGCTGGGGGGGCGGTCGGCTGGTTCGACGGCCGCATGGAGTTCGGGCCGCGGGCGTTGGGCGCCCGGTCGATCCTCGCCGATCCGCGCGATGCCCTGATGCCGCGCACGCTCAACCAGAAGGTGAAGTTCCGCGAGGGGTTCCGCCCCTTCGCCCCCAGCGTGCTCGGCGAACGCGCCGGCGAGTTCTTCGAGTTGACCGATGAATCGCCGTACATGCTGGTGGTCGCGCCGCTCCGCGAGGCGCAGCGCCGCGTGCCGCCGTCGCTGGGCGAAGACGCAGGATCTTCCGACCGGCTGACGCAGGCGCGCTCCACCGTTCCGGCGGTCACGCACCTGGACTACACGGCGCGGGTGCAGACCGTCACGCCGGCGCGCTCGCCGCGATTTCATGCGTTGCTCACGGCGTTCGAGTCGCGTACCGGCGTTCCCATGCTCATCAACACCTCGTTCAACGTGCGGGGCGAACCGATCGTCTGCACGCCCGAAGACGCCTACGCCTGCTTCATGCAGACAGGGCTCGACCTGCTGGCAATGCCACCGTTCGTGCTGCGCAAGACGGCGCAGCCGCATCACGACGACGCCGCGCGCTGGCACCGTCCGATGGGGCGCGACTGATGACGCGCGCCGAGTCGAGGAGGTTCTCGTGGCAGGTTGGCTCGGTCCTGGTGCTCATCGGCGCCGTCGGCGCGTGGCAGGGTCGCGCGTGGGGCGCAGGCGTGACCGTGGCCGGGGTCCTGCTCGCGGCGACGGGTGCGGCGGTCCCGCAACTGCTCGTGCCCGCGTGGCGCGCGTGGCAATTGCTCGGACGGGCGTTGAACAAGGTGGTCAGTCCCGTCGTGCTTGCCGCGCTGTACATTCTGGTCGTCACGCCGATGGGCCTTCTGCGACGCACGTTCGGACGGTCGCCGCTGTCGCGCGACCCCGGCGCCGCGTCGTACTGGGTGGAGCGAAAGCGCCCGGCCGAAGACTCCATCGAAGCGCGCCGCCCCCGCATGCGTTACCCCTACTGAACGGAACGATGTTCGAG
>JBBTJT010000064.1:19116-20410 GCA_038059315.1 Gemmatimonadota bacterium | reverse complement strand
GCAGGTTCGACTCGGCCACGATGGAGCGGATGTTCTCGAGGATGGCGTACCCCGAGTTCGAGAAGGCCATCGAGTTCGTGTTGTCGCGGCGGCTCCCGAAGCCCAGGGAGCTCGAGTTCGACATCGCGTTGTCGGACTTCGAGTCCAGCTGGATGTAGCGGAGGCTGAGCTTGTTGTTCTGGCTCGCGTTGTAGTCGAACTTGGTAATGAGGCGCGACGACGGTGTCTTGAGGTTCCAGTCGCTGTACGGCCCGGTCTCGTAGTCGAAGTTCGTCTGCATGAAGGCGGACAGGGCATCGAGGTCCGACTTCAGCACGCGGGTGGTGTTACCTGCCACCGTCTGCCCACCAGTATTCGCCTGGAAGTTCGTCGCCGGCGCTGACTGACCGTCGTTCTCGTAGTTGACGAAGAAGAACAGCTTGTCCTTGACGATCGGACCGCCGAGCAGGACGCCGATCTGGCCGAACTGGAACGTCCCCGGATTGAAGGCAAGCTTGCCCGCCTTGGTGCCGACGAAGTCCTGGTTGCGGTGCAGTCCGTACAGCGAACCCGTGAACTGATTTGTGCCAGACTTGGTGACGGCGTTGACGCCGGCTCCGACGAAGTTGCCCTGGCGCACGTCGAACGGCGCGATGTTGACCTGCACCTGCTCGACGGCATCCAGCGGAATGGGAGAGACGCCCGTGCGTCCCCCAGGCTGGCCGGAGAGACCGAACGAGTTGTTGAAGTACGAACCGTCGACCGTGATGTTGTTCAGCCGGTTGTCCATGCCGGCAAACGACGACCCGGAGGACTGCGGCGTGAGGCGCGCAAAATCATTGAGCGTGCGCGTGATCGTTGGAAGGACCGCGAGCGCGTCCTTGCCCACGGCGGTCGCCGCTCCCGTGCGTCCCGAGCTGAACGGTCCTTCGGACGCGGTTACCGCGACAGCCGCCAGCTGAGTGGCGACCTGTTCAAGGACGAACGCCATGTCCGTCGTGACGCCCAGTGACAGGCTGGCAATCGTGCGCGACTTGGGCGCATAGCCCAGCGTGCGCGCGGTCACCTGGTAGGGTCCGCCAACGCGCATGCCAGGAATGTTGAAGCGGCCGTCGGCGCGGGTGATCGCCCGGTACTGGCTCCCGGACGGCAGATGCACGGCCGTCACGGCCCCCCCGGCGATCGCCATGCCGCCCGCGGCAGTCACGGTCCCGGTGAGGGAAGCGGTCGTTGGGCCTTGCGCCCAGGCTCGCGGCATGCCGACGCCAGCGGACCCAACCGCGGCTGCGACGAGCACCAACAGTCGACGAAAACT
>JBBTJT010000064.1:0-19106 GCA_038059315.1 Gemmatimonadota bacterium | reverse complement strand
CCTGTTGAGGAAAACGCACATCGTTTCGGGATGGGACAGGATTGATAAGGTGGTGAAGGTGCCATTTCTTGCGGCCGTGAGCAAGCGTCGCAACTCCCGTCCGAATCAACGGGAACTCACGTGCAGCGTGCGCACCCTGCCCGCGACACGTCCGCCAAAACCGACAGACCCCCCGGCGCCACTTGGCACCGGGAGGTTTGTCGAACTTTGTCGTACTCTGCCTAGAAGGCGTATCTCACCGACAGCTGCATCCGATAGTTCGACGCGATGTTCTGGTCGTTTACAAACGTCGTCGCCGGGCTGAACGTGAACTTCGGGCGCGCGGCTGTTCCGGCGGCGCCGACCATCGACCCGGTTTCCTTGGTCGAGTAGTTCAGCGGGCCGAGAATCGCCGAGTTGGAACCCGCCGAGCGCACCTTGCCCCAGTCGCGGTTGAGAAGGTTCGCGAGGTTGAAGACGTCCAATGACACCGTGACGTTGCTCAACGCCGGCGCGTGCATGGCGTTTGCCAGCCCGAGCTTGCCGAGGTTCTGGCGGAGCGTAAGGTTGACGAAATGACGCATCGGTTCGCGGCAGCTGTGGCGCGCCATGATCTTGCCACGCTGATCATCGAGGCACTTGTTGTCCGAGATGAACTTGTCGAACGCGGCCGCCTGCACTTCCGGCGAATTCGACCCGCTCTGCACGAAGATGATCTCGTTCGGGTCAGTGACGTTCTTCGGGATGTACATGAGGTCGTTGCCGATGCCGTCACCGTTCACGTCACCCGCGCTCGAACCGCCAATCAGGTAGTGGACCGGCATGCCCGACTCGCCGTAGTAGATGAGCGAAACGTCGGTGCCGAACTTGAACGAGTAGGTGCCGTTGGCCACGATGCGGTGCGGCTGCTCGAACATCGAGGTCGCCAGCTCCGTCGACTCCTGCGGCAGGTAGCCCGCCGAGCGGCCGAAGCGGTACTGCGAGAACGCCGTCGACGAACCGAGGCTCTGCACGTCCATCGCCTTCGAGAACGTGTAGAACACGGAACCTTCCCAGTTGTTGCGCCAGCGGCGCTGCAGGCCGGCGGTCAGCTGGTAGCTGTAGTCCTTCGACTGGTTGCTGACATCGAGCACCGTGGTGCGGCCGGGGAACTTGAGGTTCGTGGCAAACGGCGCCGTGCCATACATCAGGCGGCCGTGCGGGTCGGTGCCCAGCGGCGCGCCCAGCGCGATGTTCTGGTAGAACAGCGCGTTCAGGCCCTTGGTGTACAACGCCTCGAAGCTGGCAACCAGCCCGTGGCCCAGCTGGCGGTCGTAGCCGAGGTTCGCGCGCAGGCTCTGCGGGAACTTGAGGTCCTTGCTCAGCAGGTCGACCTCGGCGGTCGCCGACAGCGAGGCCGTGGCGCCGGTGGCACAGGCCTGCGGCGGGTTCGCAATGTACGCCGCCGTCATGACCGGGGCCGACGGCGAATTGCACGTCAGCAGGGCGACGCCGGAGAGGCCGGAGTTCTGGAACGAGTTCGAGAGCCAGACGTAGGCCGGACGTCCGGCAAAGATACCGACGCCGCCGCGCACCTGGTTCCGGCTGTCGCCCGTCACGTCCCAGTTGAAGCCGACGCGAGGCGAGATCGTCATGTTGCCAGTCGGCAGCTCCGACGTGTTGCGATTGAACTGCGTGATGATCGTCGGGTTCTCGGGCGGCTTGTCTCCGAAGCTGGGCACGTCGGCGCGCAGGCCGGCCGTCACGGTAAGCCGCGGCGTCAGGTTGAACTCGTCCTGCACATAGAAGCCGAGCAGGCTCGAGTTGAAGCGCACCGCGCCGTCCGTTCCGGTCGGCAGCGGCACACCCACGATGTACTGGTTCGTCTTGCCCGCCTGGAAGTCGTCGAGCGAGTTGAAGTTCCAGACGCCGAAGATCGACTGGGCGAACAGGTTGCGCACCTTGTACGTCGAGTACGTGGCGCCCAGCGTGAAGCGGTGCGTGCCGATCGGGATCTGCAGGTTGTCGGTCAGCTCCAGGATATCCTGGTCGAGCTCGTTGCCATGACTGAAGCGCTCCGAACCGGAAACGATGGTAAAGCCGGTGGTCGACCTCGCCTGGAACTGCGGCACGCCGCCCGCGAACGCCCGACGGCGGTCGCGAATGGTGGTGAAGCCGGCGAAGATCTCGTTGTAGGCGCCGCCGGCGAACGACGAGCGGAGCTGCGCGACCGTCGCGCCCTTGTCCGACTTGAACGCGTAGCCGTTGTTGAGCAGGGCGAACGTGGTACCGGTGAACGATCGGCCGAAATTGTCATCCTCGGCCTTGCCATAGTTGTGGCGCAGCACCAGCGACGAGTTGAACGGCAGCTTCTGGATGTCGAAGCGCACGAACAGGTTGGTCAGCGGATTCTCGTTGGTGCGCGGTCCGCCCGTCGATGTCGGCAGCCCGAAACTTGAAGCGATCGTGTTGAAGCGGCCGATGTCGGCCACGGTCGGGAGGTTCGTGGCGCCCGCGAGCCCCACGTACGGACCCGACGCCGGGGCGACCTGGCTCTGGAACTCCGGATTGATGAAGAAATGCACCCGATCCTTGAGGATCGGGCCGCCCAGCGAGAAGCCGGTCTGCGTCTGCCGGAACTTCGACAGGTACGGCTGGGCGCGCGTGATCTCCTGGTCGCGGAAGTACCAGTAGGCCGAACCCTTGAAGTCGTTGGTGCCGTTCTTCGTCACCGCGTTGATGAGCGCGCCCGCGAAGTTGCCGTAGCGCACGTCGTAGGGCGACAGGAGCACCTGGTACGCCTTCACCGATTCGATGCCTATGGACTTGCCGCGCGCCTGGCCGCCGGGCTGACCGGTGGACCCAAGGCCGAAGAGGTCGGACTCGGTGGAACCGTCGATCTGGATGTTGTTGTAGCGGTTGTTGGCGCCACCACCCGAAAGCCCGGGACCCGAGTTGGAGACCTGCGGCGTGAGGGCCACGAAGTCGGTGAAATTGCGACCGAGCGACGGAAGGCGCTGCAGCGCCGAATCCGACACCGTGATCCCGGAGCCCTTCGTGGACGTCGCGAAGATCGGGTCGAACTGCCCGCTCACCGTCACGGCAGCCAGCGTGGCAACCGCCTGTTTGAGCTGGAAATCCTGACGGGATGTCTGGCCGAGCGCGACCGTCACACCCTCGCGCGCCTCAGGCTGGAAACCGATGCGGCGCACCGTCACCACGTAGCCCGAGCCGCTTTCGAGGCCCGGCACCGTGAAGCGGCCGTCGCTCTTCGTGATGCCGCCGCGGGATGAACCGGTCGAGCGCAGCGCCACCTGAACCTGGGCCCCGTCGATCGGGTTGCCCGATGCATCGGTAACACGGCCGGACACGCTGCCGGTCGTGACCTGCGCGAACGCCGTGGAGGCCACTGCCAGCGACAACGCGGCAATGGCGCCCAGGCGGACCCTCAGACGAGAAAGGTTCATATGCTGATGAAATCCTATAGATAAGGGGTGGGGACGCACCGAACGACTCATCGCGACCGAGGGTCGGATGGATCGGGAAAGATACGACCACCAACTGGCGCCGGTCAACGCGCCAATTGTCTCCAGTTGGTCACGTGACGCGGCGCCCGACCGTGAGGTAGTACACAGGAATTCCGGCCAGCAAAACGCCAAATACCGATACCGTCATCCAGCGGCTGGCCGGGTTGACGAAGCCGTTGGCCAGCAGGTAGATGACCGAGACCACGAAGAGCAGCGGCACCACGGGGTAAAGCGGCACGCGGAACGACGGTTTGTAGTTGGGGCGCCCACGCAAGCGGAAGATCGCGGCCACCGCCAGCGCGTAGAACGGCAGGAAGGCCGTCACGAACGCGTCGGCGAGCTGCTCGAACGTCCGCGTGAGCACGAAGAGCGCGCCCAGCCCGGCCGTCAGCGCGATGGCCACCCACGGGGTCAGGTACTTCGGGTGCACCCTGGCCACGGCCGGGAAGAACAGCTTGTCGTTCGCCATCGCGAAGAAGATGCGCGGCGTCGTGAAAAGCGAGGCATTCAGCGTGCCGAACGTCGACAGCATCACCGTCACGGCCACGAAGGCCACGCCCCAAGGGCCGATCAACCGCTGGGCCACGTCGGCCGCGACAAGCTTGGAGGTGCGAATCTCCTCGATGGGCATTACCGCCAGGTAGGCGACGTTCGCCAACAAATAGATGGCAATCACCATCAGCGTGCCGCCGATCAGCGCGCGAGGCAGCGTGCGCTGGGGATCCTTCACCTCACCGGCGGCATAGCTCAGGTCGGCCCAGCCGTCGAACGCCCACAGCGTCGACACGAGCGCCAGCCCGAACGCGGTCGTCGTGATGCTCCCGGCGGGCACCGCCGGCGTGAAGTATCCACCGGTCCTGGGCCATCCGATGGTAAATGCGACGAGGATGATGAAGAGCAGCCCGCCGTACTTGGCCACCGTCGTCAGGTTGGTGACGGCCGAACCGAGCCGTACACCGAGGATATTGAACGTCCCGGTCAGCAGGATCGCGACGGCCGCCCCGACGCGCACCTGCATCATGTGCTCCGGGGCTACTGGATCGATGCCGATCACGCGATGGAGGTACTCGCTGAAGGTGATGGCGATGGCCCCGAGCGAGGCGGCGCGGATCATCACCAGCTGGCCCCAGCCGAGCAGGAACGCCGGCAGCCGCCCCCATCCGTCGCGCACGAACACATAGACGCCGCCGGTCTGCGGCAGCGCGCTGGCCACCTCGGCGAGCGTCAGCGCACCGCACAACGCAAAAATGCCGCCCATCACCCAGACCGAGAGCATGGGCAGCGGGCCGGGCAGCTTGTCGGCAATGCCCGCCGGCGAACGGAAGATGCCCGACCCGATGGTCGAGCCGATCACGACCGCGATGGCGGACCAGAGGCCGATGCGACGCTGGAGCGTCGGCGCGGGAGGCAGGGGCGGTGGCGTCATCGCGCTAGTGTAGCGAGTAGGCCGGACGAGCGCGAGTGGCGAACCCGTTGAAGTGGCGAACCCGTTGAAATGCCGGGTCCCGCAGGCGATTCTTCAAGTCTGCCATGCCCCTGCCCCTGCCCTCGGTATTCTGGATCGCCACCACGCTCGTGGTGATCGGCCAGCTGATGATCCTCCGCTCGACGGTCCGCGCCATGCGCGGGGCGTCGTCGGAGCGCGCGCGGCGGGGCATCGAGTGGAGCTACGCGATCGTGCCGGTCGTCGCACTGGCGCTCGTGCTGGTGGCCACATGGCGCGCCGCCGAGCGCCACGACGCGCGCGTGCCGGTGACCAGCGAGACCACCACGTGACGGCGCCCACGGCCGCCCCGGCGCGCGAACCGTCGCTGGCGCGCGACCTCATTGCGCTCACCAAGCCGCGCATCATCTCGCTGCTGCTCGTCACCACCCTGGCCCCGATGTTCGTGGCGGGAAGCCCGAGCTGGGCGACGATCCTCTGGACCGGCATCGGCGGCTACCTGATGGCAGGCGGGGCGAACGCGGTGAACATGTACCTCGACCACGACATCGACGACCTGATGGCGCGCACGAAGTTGCGCCCCATCCCGAGCGGGCGCATGGCGCCGCGTGCCGTCCTCGCGTTCGGCATCGCCATCGCCACGGCGGCCACCTGGATGATGGCGCACTTCGTGAACGTGCTCACCGCCGCGCTGGCGCTGTCGGGGTTCTACTTCTACGTCTTCGTGTACACACGCTGGCTGAAGCGCACCACGCCGCAGAACATCGTCCTTGGCGGCGCCGCCGGCGCCTTCCCGCCGCTGGTGGGCTGGGCCGCGGTGACCGGCCGGGTGGACCTGGCGTCGGTCTACCTGTTCCTGATCATCTTCTACTGGACGCCGCCGCACTTCTGGGCACTCGCGCTCCTCAAGCAGCGCGACTACGGGCGCGCCGGCGTGCCGATGGCGCCCAACATCTGGGGTGAGCGCGAGACGATCGACCAGATGTTCTGGTATACCGTGCTCCTCATCGGCCTGTCGGTGCTGCCGGTGACCTTTGGCGTATTCGGCATCGTCTATCTCGTCGCGGCGCTCGCGCTGGGCGGACTGCTGCTCTGGGGCGTCTGGCGGGTACGCGTGCGCGCAGCGGCCGGCGCCGAGTGGACGGCCGTGGCCTGGTGGGTGTACAAGTACTCGCTGCTCTACCTGGCGCTGCTGTTCGCGGCAATGGCGATCGACCGGCACGCCGGGCTCGGATGAGGAACAGCGTACAGCAGCCGTAGCGCAATCATACAGCAGCCGTTCGCTCTACGCGGTACGCTCTACGCCTTCCGCTCCCTGCTTGGACGAACTACGCCGTCCGCTTGCCGGCGAACCACCACACCAGCGCACCCACGCCGAGCAGCGCCGTGCCGAACAACGACATCTTCAGTGCACTGGCGTAGGCGCTGACGATGCCCACCACTCCGGCCAGCACGAAGAACGCCGGCAGCCATGGATAGCCCAGCGCGTGGTACGGCCGCTCCGCGCCCGGCCGCGTTCGCCGCAGCCGGAAGACGCAGGCCGCGCCGAGCGAGAAGAAGATCCAGTCGGCGAAGACGACGCCGCTGAGCAGCGTCCCGATGTTCCCCCGGGTGGCGAACAGCAGCGTCAGCGACCAGGCGCCGAGCACCGTGAGTGCGACGTGCGGCGACCCGAAGCGCGGATGCACCCGGGCGGCGGCGCGCAGGAGCGGAGTGTCGGCGCCGAGGGCAAAGACCATGCGGGCGTTGGTGAGCAGGGCCACGCTGACGAAGCCGAGGATGGAGAGCATGGCGGCCACCGTCATGGCGGTGGCCGCTCCCGCCCCCGCCAGGCGCGCCGCGGTGTCGGCGGCCGGCGCAGCGCTCGCCGCGAGACCGTCACGCCCCAGCGCCCCCAGGTAGGCGCCGGTCACGCCGAGGTAGACCGTGATGACGATGACGATGCCGATGCCGAGCGCGCGGGGAATGTTGCGCGCCGGATCCTTGATCTCCCCGGCAATCATGTTCATCTGCTGCCAGCCCCCGATGGTGAAGAGCACGGCGACGAACGCGGCGGCGAACCCCCGCGCCAGCGGCAACGGCTCGGGGGCAGCGACCACCGGCGGAGGCGCGGCGTGCGGCCCGCTGACGAGCACGGCGCCGCCGACCACCAGCGCGCTCAGCGCGGCGATCTTCGTCACCGTGAGCACGTTCTGCACCGCGGCGCCCGGGCGTACGCCGAAGTAGTTGGTGGCCGTCAGCAGGACGATGGTGATCGCGGCAACGCCAAGTCGTCCGCCCACCACGTCGACGGCGACGAAGCGGCTCAGGTAGCCCGCGAAGCCCATCGCCACGGCGGCAATCGCCCCGCTGGCAATGAGGCCGGCGGTCATCCAGGCACAGAGAAAGGCGGGGAGCGCGCCGAACGCCTCGCGGATGTAGACGTACGGACCGCCGGCCTCGGGGAGCATCGCGCCCAGTTCAGCGTAGGTCAGCGCGCCGGCAAGCGCCACGACGCCGCCGAGCGCCCAGACAAAGATCACCCAGCCGGCCGACGGCAGTGCGGCAGCGGTGGCCGCCGGGGTGAAGAAGATCCCCGACCCGATGATGCCGCCGACGACGATCAGTGCAGCGGAGAAGAGCCCGAGTTCGCGACGCAGGGGCATGGGTGACCTGGTGAGGGACGACGCGCGGGCTGTCTCGTAGTTATAACGGCGAAACTCCCGATAACAGGGATTCTCGGATGAGAACGGATGACCCCCACGGTCGTTGCCGTCATCCCTGTTATCCCTGTTATCCGTCGAAATCGGGAGTTCCGCAGTTGAGAGCCAGCCCGACCTCCGATGCCGAACACCGGCACCCGACTTACACCACGAAGATCTCCCGCTGCGGCTCGCTTGGCGTGACCACCAGCGTGCGCCCGTCGAGGTAGGCGTTCACCTCGCTGCGCATGCCGATCTCGCCCGCGATGTAGATGCCCGGCTCGATGGAGAAGCCGACCCCCGGCTGCAGCACCCGTTCCTCGCGCGTCTCGAGGTTGTCGAGGTGCGCGCCCGACCCGTGCAGGCCGCTGGCATCGATGCTGTGGCCGGTGCGATGCGTGAAGTACGGCCCGAACCCGCGGGCGGTGATGACGGCGCGGGCCGCGTCGTCGGCCTCGCCACCGCGCACCGGCGCGCCCGAGGCCAGCCGATCGTGCAGCAGCGCAATGGCGGCATCGCGCGCGTCGCGCACGGCGTTCCACACCTCCACCGCGCGGGCGCTGGGCGTGCCGATGCTCGCCATGTACGTCTGGTCGGCCCACATCCCGCCCGGCGCCTTGGCCCACAGGTCGATGAGGATGATGTCGCCAATCTTGAGGAAACGCGGCTGGTCGGGCGATGGATCGTAGTGCGGGTTGGCGGCGTTCTCGGTGGCCGACACATTGGGCCCGTGATCGGTCCAGAGGCCCAGCCGGGCGAACTCGCCGCGGATCCACTCGGTCAGCGCGTATTCGGTGATCGGGGCGCCGGCGCGCGCCGCCCCGCCCGCGCGGGCGAAGGCCGCGTACGCGATGTCCTTCAACTGCTCGGCAGCCACCTTGTGCGTGGCGCGTTCCGCGTCACTCCAGACGGCGAGGAACTGCGTCACGAGGTCGCCCGACGACACCACCGTGGCGCCGGCGGCGCGCACCATCTCCAGCACGCCGGCGGGCACGAGGTCCACGTACGGCACGGCATCGCCCGGCGAGTACTCCATGGCGATGCGCCGCCCCTTCACCAGGCGCGCGACGGCCGACTCGAACTCCGGCCAGGCGCTGTACCTGATGTTCTCCCAAGCGGCAGGCCAGGCGTGCCACGGCGCCTGCTCGATCACGTGGGTGATGACCGTCGGCGTCCCCGAAACGGGAACCCACACGAACCAGCGGCGCGAGACGAAGCCCTCGATGCCGACGAGTCCCTTGGCAATGGCATTGATGCCGCGGAAGTCGTACAGCAACCAGCCATCGACGCCCGCCGCCTTCAGGGCGGCCTGCAGTGGCACGATCGAAACCGGGGTCAGCATGGGTTCATCCCTTGCCGCGCATGGGTCGCCACTCGGCGCGCCACTCGCAGCTGCCTTCGCCGCGGGTCGCGCAGCGGACGTGATCGACGGCGCCCACCCCGCCGACCATCTGTTGAATGAGTTCGCGGAGCGCCGACTCATAGAAGGCGCATCCGCCGAGCTTGGGCGTGGCATCTCGGGTGACCGAGTCCGTGATTTCCAGCATGATGGTGCCGCCGACGCGGCGCACCGATCCCCGGGCGTAGCGCTGGGCGACGCGGCGCACGTGCCGCAGGGCGATGGGGCGCGTGAAGAGCGCCGGCAGCGATCGCAGCGCCCGGCGCGTCAGCGGCGAGATGGTCAGGTACACCTGTCGCGCGAAATAGCGCCCCGCCTCGCGAAACACGGCCTCGGCATCCGGCCGCCGCCCGATGAGGCGCGCGATGCCCACCGCCTCGGCAAAGTCGGTGCGCTGCTTGCGGCGCATCGCCTCGGTGAAGCGCTTGATCTGCGCAAACACCGTGTCGCTGAGCCCGAGCCGCTTGTTGCGCAGTTCGTGCACAAACTCGGCCTCGAGGTCGTTGTCGGGGAGGTCGACGGTACGGACGGCCTCGAGGAGACTCAGCGGAATGAGCGGATCGACGGGTTCGGGCATCAGTTTCGCAAACTAACCATCGGACGTGCAGCCGAACAGTCGAGCGCGGAGCGTCACGGCGCGGCGGGGCGCGGCACAGTTCGCCACCGCGCGGCGCCGCGCGGCGGAGCGCGGCGCGGCGCGAGGGAACATGCGCTTGCGTTGCCCGCCGGCACCGTAGAGCTTCCGACAACCTCGCCGGGACTCGCCCACTCGTGATCATCGACCTCATTCCGCGCACGCTCCTCGGCGGCACCCTCGTGGGGCTCGCCGCAGTGCGTGCCTATCGACGGAATGAACTGACGATGGGCGGAGCGTATTCGGCGTTTGCGATCGGCACCGCGGCGGTGGCCGGCGGCATCGGCTGGGCCTGCGCCCTCGCGGCGTTCTTCTACACGTCGATGTTGTTCGGCGAATGGCGCGCCGACGTCAAGCGGCAGCGATCGTTCAACGTGCTCCCCGATTCGCGCGCACGCGACGCCTGGCAGGTGCTGGCCAACGGCGGCCTGTTTGCCGTGGCGGCAGTGACCTGGGGGGTGAGCGGCAGCTGGGAAGCAGGGCTCTTCGGCTTCGGCGCGCTGGCCGCCGCCACGGCCGACACGTGGGCCACGGAGATCGGCATGGCCCTCGACGCCGCGCCGCGATCGATCATCTCATGGAAGCCCGTGGCACCCGGAACCTCGGGTGGCGTGAGCGCGTTCGGATTCGGCGCGGCGGTTGCCGGGTCGTTTCTGATCGCGCTGCTGGGGGTCGCCTCGCTGACCGTGCCCTTCGACATCCCGCGGCTCGAGGCGGTGCTCGTGGGCGGACTCGCCGGGACGATAATCGATTCGCTGCTGGGAGCCTCGGTGCAGTCGCGCCGCTGGTGCGAGTCATGCGGCGAGTGGACAGAACGACGGGTGCACACCTGCGGGTTTCGCAGCCGCCACCGACGGGGGTTCCGCTGGGTGACGAACGACGTGGTGAACCTGCTGGCGACGGCGGTGGGCGGCCTGGCCGCAGTGGGCGCCTGGCGCCCGTGACCACGCTGGACGCCGTCCAATTTCGCGCCGCGCTCTCGCGATTTGCCTCGGGCGTGACGGTGGTAACCGCGCGCGCCGGCGATGGCAGCGACCACGGCATGACGGTGAGCGCCTTCTCGGCGCTGTCGCTCGAGCCGCCCCTGGTGCTCGTCTGCCTCGATGAAACGGCCACGCTGCTTCCGCACCTCCTCGCCGCCGCGACGTTCGGCGTCAGCATCCTCGGCGCCGCGCAGGGTGAACTGTCGCGGCGCTTCGCCGATCAGGCGATCGACCGGTTCGACGGCGTGTCGTTCATCCGCGCGGCGTCAGGCCCGGCCTTGCTCGACGGCGCCGTTGCCCACCTCGAGTGCCGGCGCACGGCGGTGCACCACGGTGGCGATCATGCGATCGTCGTCGGCGAGGTGCTCAGCGCCCGGACGTTCGCCGAGGAGCCGCTCGTCTATTTCCATCGCTGGTACGGGCGCTTCGAGCGGCAACCGGGTGACCCACACACGGAGACCGGCGAGTTCGAGGGGTAGCTTGGCCGTGTTCGGCGACCTAGCTTCGCTTCGCACCCAGTGGGTCCCCGACGACCTCCAACTCCGGCCCGGCCATGCGCGACTCGATCCGTCACTTCCTGTCCGAGTTCATCGGCACGTTCGCGCTGACCTTCGTCGGCAGCGCCGCCATCATGCAGACCTCGCAGGGCGGGGGCAATCTCGTGGCCGTCGCGCTGGCGACTGGCCTCGTGCTGGCAATCTTCGTGTCGGCCTTCATGCACACCGGCGCGCACTTCAATCCCGCCATCACCATCGGCATGCTCGTGGTGCGACGCATCGAGCCGATGATGGCGGGCCTGTACGTGGCGGCCCAGCTGGCCGGCGCCACGGCGGCGGCGTTCGTGCTCAAGTTCACGTTTCCCGTGGCGCTGTTCGCGGCGACGCGCGGTGGCGGCCAGTCGGTATCGCTCGACGTGACCACCGGACAGGCGTTCGTACTCGAGATGGTGGGGACGATGTTCCTGATGTGGGCGGTCTTCGGCACGGCGGTGGACCATCGATCGCCCAGGCTCGGCGGCTTCGGCATCGGCCTCGCGCTGACCGTCGACATCCTGGCCTTCGGCGCGCTCACCGGCGCCTCGGTGAACCCGGCGCGCTCGTTCGGGCCGGCATTCGTCAGCGGCATCTACGAGGCCCAGGGGATCTACTGGCTGGCGCCCATCACCGGGGCGATCATCGCCGCGCTGGTCTATCATCACCTGCTCCTCACGGACGAACCGGAACCCGCGGATCACGGGGCCATCGGGGCGCAACCGTAGGCCGGATGGCCCCGTAGGGAGCGCATGAGCCTCGAACTCGAACGCGAGCGCGCCGTGCAGGCGCTTGCCTCGCACTTCGCCCAGGACCACCTGACCACGCAGGAGCTCGAGGTCCGCTTCGAGCAGGTGTATCGCGCCTCGTCGACGGCCGAGCTGCGGTCGTTGCTGGGAGGCCTGCCGGCCCTCCCGCCGTCGACGCTGGTGTACGAGCCACCGCCGATGTTCTCGGTGGGGCCGACGGCGAGCGCGCCGCGCGAGAAGCGGTTCCTGGCCCTCATGGGCGAGGTTCGCCGGCAGGGCCGGTGGGTGGTGCCGAGCCACCTGCACATCTTTGCCGCCATGGGAGCGGTGCGCCTCGACCTGCGCGAGGCGCAGATTCCGGAGGGGGGCGTCGACATCGATGCCACGGCGCTGATGGGCGAGGTGCGAATCCTCCTGCCGCCGGGACTGCACGCCGACGTCGACGGCGTGGCGGTGATGGGCGAGTTTTCCGACCGCACGGCCGGAACCGCCAGCACGCTCGACGCGCCGGCAATCCGCGTGAAGGGCTCGGCGTTCATGGGCGCGGTGCGCGTCGAGACCAAGATGGTGCGGGAGAGCGAGCTCTCGGCGTGGAAACGGAGAATGCTCAGGGCCTAGGGCGCACCGGAATCCCAAATTCGAATTCTATTCGCGGGACCCGAATTCCGATTCGTTGTACCTCGTCATCGACTCCATCACGACCCGCATCGCCTCCTCGCTCTTTCCCCACCCGACGACCTCGCAACGCTTGCCTTCGAGGTCCTTGTAGATGTGGAAGAAGTGCTCGATCTCCGTCAGGTAGTGCTGCGGCATGTCGGCGATATCGAAGTGCTCCTCGTGGTGCGGTGAGTTCACCGGCACGGCGAGAATCTTGTCGTCGGGCTCGCCACGGTCGCTCATGCGCAGGATGCCGATCGGCCGCACGTCGATGAGGCAGCCCGTGAAGGTCGGCTCGTTGATGCGCACGAGGACGTCCAGCGGGTCGCCGTCTTCGTGCAGCGTGCGCGGGATCAGCCCATAGTCGCCGGGATAGTGCACCGCGCTGTACAGCACCCGGTCGAGCTTGAAGAACCCCGACTCCTTGTCGAGCTCGTACTTGTTGCGGCTGCCGCGCGGGATTTCGATGACCGCCGTGACAACGTCGGGCGGGTGCGTGCCGGTGGGGAGGTCGTGCCAGGGATGGAGCATGCCAAGAACCGATTGAGGATTTGGATTCCGGATTCCGATGAAGGATAACGATTCAGGACTTCGATTGGCGATATCGCCGGTCGAAGTCCTGAATCGGAGTCTTCAATCCCGGTCCGGATTCCGCATCCTCAATCAGTACCCCACGGCCGCCCCATCCCGCCGCGGGTCCGCCACACCGATCAGCCTCCCCTTCACCACGGCGATGGCGTGCACCCCGCCAAACATGATGTCCCCCACGCGTGACAGCGGGTAGTAGCCCTTCGCGCGCAGGGCCGCGTACACCTCGGGAGCGAATCCGGGCTCCACCTCCACCGTGCGTCCCTGCGCCGGCTGCAGGCGCGGCGACGCGATGGCCAGCCAGGGATCCTCTCCCAGCGCAAGGTGGCGAAACGTCACCTGCGTGGTGGCGGTGGGGATGTACTGCGATCCGGCGGCACCCACGACCATCCGGACGTCGTTTCCCTTGAGGACGATCGTCGGGGAGATCGTGGAGCTTCCATAGCGGTTCGGGCCGCGCGTGGTGTTGTCGAAGTTGGACGCGCCCGAGTTCAGGAAGTAGCCGTTGACGTACACGCCGGAGCCAAAGAGCACGCCGACGGTGAACGTCATCGACACGGCGTTGCGTTCGCCGTCCACGACGCTGAAATGCGTGGTGTTCGACGCGGCGGCCTCGTCATCGCCGCCCGGGCGGGCCGAGCGTGCCGGCACGGCGCGATCGGCGCCCAGCACGCTCGCTCCCCACCCTTCGAGAGCCCCGCAGGCGCCCACTGACGCCTGGGCGTCCTCCGGCCATGGATCACCGGGCTCGATGGTGCTGCCTCCCTCGGCGCTCGTGACGACAGCCGCGCGCCTGGCGGCGAAGGCGGGGCTGGTGAGGCCTCGCGACGGCACGCCGAAATACGCCGGATCGCCGCGGTAGCGCCCCGCGTCCGCACCGGCGACGCGAAGGGCGCCCACGAGTTGCACCGCGGCCGCCCCCTGCGTGGTTGGCGAACCAAGCTGCCCGGCTGCCGACGCGGCCAGCAGGTTGAGCGCCGCCAGGGGCGTGGCCCCGCCCAGCGGCGGGCCGGCCGAGAGCAGCGTGTATCCCAGCCACGGTGTGCACAGCGGTCGGGTGGCGGCTACCGGATAGTCCCGGAAGTCGGCAGTGGTCGCCGGGCTCCCCAGCGCGCGCATCTTCGCCACCGCACGCTCGGCAAGCACTCCTTCATAGAAGGCGCGGCGGCCGTCACGGGCGATCGCCTCGAGCGTCTGCGCCAGTTGCAACTGGACCAGGCGCTCGCCCGGACGCAGGGCCAGGCCTCCGGGAAGGAAGAGCGCGGCGGCGGCGCTGTCGGCGAGCAGCTTGGCGCGAGCGCTCTCCGAGGTGCGCGCCAAGAGCGGCGAGACGATGAAGCCGTCGCGCGCCAGCACGATGGCCGGTGCCATCACCTGCGCGCGCGGAAGCCTGCCCCACTTGGCATGCGCCTCCAGGAGTCCGGCCACGGCGCCCGGAATGCCGGCCGAGCGGCCGTTGATGGGAGTGCGTACGGCGGCGGTGTCCACGCGTGCCCAGCCGGAGTCGGCGCCACTGCGCGCGTAGAAATCCAGCCCGTCGGCGCGCCCGGTGCCGCGATGCCAGACGAGCATTCCGCCGCCCGCGCCGAGCCCGGTCTGCGAGGGATCGACGACGGCGAGCGCGAAGGCGGTGGCCACGGCCGCATCAATCGCGTTGCCTCCCCCCTCGCGCAAGATGGACGCGCCAGCTGCTGCGGCATCGGCATGCGACGCCGTCACCATGCCGCGCACCGACTCGGCGCGCTTGGCGTACATCGGCGGCGGCGACACCGAGGGACGGGGTGCGCAGGAGGCGAGCAGAAGCAGCAGCGGGAATGCGCGACGGATGGTCATGTCTCAGTGCAGGGGAAGAGGCACAAGAACAACGAAGACCGGGGCCGGCACGTTGGTGCCGGGTCCGGTCGCATGTCGCCTCGCGGCGGCGGTGTGACGAGTGGTCGCTCCGACCTCCGGTTTACTCAACCGCCGTCGGCCGCCCTCACCGGCTAGTCCTCGAACTCGAAAAGTGCCTCGAGCTGGGTGAGCCGCAGCAACTGGCGTACGCTGGGCGGGGTATGCGAGAGGTACGTCTCGAGAAAGCTCTCACGCGCCCGCTTCTGCACGAGGACGAGCACGCCGAGGCCGCTCGCGTCCACCTCGCGCGTCTCGCGGAGGTCGATCGTCAGCCGTCGCGCGCCATCGGTTATTGCCTTCGAAAGCCGTTCCAGTGCATCCCGGCGGAACTCGAGCCGGTGCTCGGCGACGAGGCGTTCCGGCGCCAGCAGGACAACACGGTCTGGATTGGTGAGCGGGATCATTAGGCATCCTCTCGCCGCGCCCAAACATCACACTCCGCAGGTGCATCCAGTTGCCGTGCGCGGTCCAGTCGGACCCCTCGCTCATTACCGGCAGACGGACGATCTCGATCCTCCGAGATTCCTGACTTTGCGGCCCCGCCTCGCGGCAGGTGTGCTCTTGTCTGGTGGTGCGGCGAATCAGTTGTTGCCGATGATATACGCGAGAATCGTGCCATTCCCTGCGGCTTGTTAACTACATACAGTATTGCGACTTACGCGACCGTCACATCGTGATGATGGCAACTTACCCCGCGTCGCGCGACGCCGAACGCATCGCGCCGACGACCGTCATTTTCGGCCACAGTCACAGACCGAATTCCAACCGTCACAACGCAAGAGCGAGGTCGCAGGAGGGACAACAGCCTACGCCGGGTCGGTGTCGGAAGCGCCGAGCCTCGTCGGTTGGTCGCACCGGAGGCCTTACTTCACGGCATCGCGCCTCGGGCGCGCCCGGCGTATCGTTGTGGGTCGCTCTGTCGTACTCTGTCCCTCTCTTTCGTACTCTTTTCTCTCTCTGCCATGTCCGACATCGACACCCTCCTCACCGAGAATCGCTCGTTCCCGCCGCCCGACCATTTCCGGCACACGGCCACGGTGAGCGACGGATCGTTGCACGCCGAAGCCGAGCGCGACTTCGAGGCCTTCTGGGCCCGGCACGCGCATCAGCTCGAGTGGATGGTGCCCTTTACCGACACGCTGCAGTGGACGCCACCGCACGTGAAGTGGTTCCAGGGGGGGAGGCTCAACGTCTCAGTCAACTGTGTCGACCGGCACGTGCGCGGCGCGCGGCGCAACAAGGCGGCGCTGATCTGGGAGGGGGAACCGGGGGACGCGCGGGTCCTCACCTATTGGGACCTGTACCGTGAGGTGCAGAAGTTCGCCAACGTGCTGAAGGCGCTCGGCGTTGAACGCGGGGACCGCGTGGGGATCTACCTCTCCCTCGTGCCCGAAGCGGCCATCGCGATGCTCGCCTGCGCGCGCATCGGGGCGATCCACGCCGTGGTCTTCGGCGGCTTCTCGCCGGAATCGCTGCGTGACCGCATGAACGACGCCCAGGCCAAGGTGCTGATCACCGCCGACGGCGGCTACCGTCGCGGCCAGGTCGTTCCGCTGAAGCGCAACGCCGACAAGGCCCTCGAGGGCGCCCCGTCGGTGAAGGACGTCATCGTGGTGCAGCGCCGTCCCGGCGGCATGGGCGACGAGTCCTTTGCACAGATGAAGGAAGGGCGCGACCACTGGTGGCACCGCCTGATGCAGACGGCCAGGGCCAACTGCCCGCCCGAGGCGATGGACTCCGAGGATGTGCTGTTCATCCTCCACACGTCCGGCACGACCGGCAAGCCGAAGGGGATCGTGCACACCACCGGCGGCTACCTCACCGGCGTCGCCATGACCTCGAAGTACGTGTTCGACCTCAAGGAAGACGACGTCTTCTGGTGCACGGCCGACGTCGGCTGGATCACGGGGCACTCGTATCTCGTGTACGGGCCGCTGGCCAACGGCGCCACCTGCGTCATGTATGAAGGGGCGCCCGACTGGCCGGAGCGCAACCGGTTCTGGGAGATCTGCGAGAAGTACGGCGTCTCGGTCTTCTACACGGCGCCGACGGCGATTCGCGCGTTCATGAAGTGGGGCGACCAGCACCCGGCCCGGCACGACCTGTCGCGCCTGCGCCTGCTGGGCACGGTGGGGGAGCCGATCAACCCCGAGGTCTGGATCTGGTACCACAGGATCATCGGCGGCGAGCGCTGTCCGATTGTCGACACCTGGTGGCAGACCGAGACGGGGGCAATCGTCATTGCGCCGCTGCCCGGCGCGACGTCCACCAAGCCGGGCAGCGCCACCATGCCGCTCCCCGGCTACCAGGCCGCGCTGCTCGACAAGAACGCCAGGGACATTCCCGTGGGCGGCGGCCTGCTGGCGCTCACCAAGCCATGGCCGTCGATGCTGCGCACGATCTGGGGCGACGATGCGCGCTACGTGGAGACCTACTTCTCCAAGTGGCCGGGGCGCCCCGACCTGTACTTCCCGGGCGACGGCGCCAAGAAGGACGACGACGGCTTCTACTGGATCCTCGGGCGCGTGGACGACGTGCTCAACGTCGCCGGCCACCGCATAGGCACCATGGAGGTGGAGAGCGCCCTGGTGGAGCACCCGGCAGTCGCCGAGGCGGCGGTCGTCGGCAAGGCGCACGAACTGAAGGGGCAGTCCATCGCGGCCTTCGTGACGCTGCGCGACGGGTACCACCAGAGTCCGGCGCTGCGCGACGAGTTGCGCGACTTCGTCGCCGAGAAGATCGGCGCCATCGCGCGGCCCGACGACATCCTGTTCAGCGCCGACCTGCCGAAGACGCGGTCGGGAAAGATCATGCGCCGCCTGTTGCGTGACATCGCCGAGGGGAGGACACTCGGCGATACGACGACGCTGGCCGATCCGTCGGTCATCGCGTCATTGAAGGAACAGTATGAAGCCGAGGAGAGCTGAGCCGGGATTCGGATGACGGGATTGGAACGCAAATCCGGAATTCGAAACGGAATGTGGAATCGGATTCGACGCGGAGCTCAGATGCCCCACCGACGGGGCGGGCCGGGCGTTGCCTCCACACCTTGAGGTGTTCGATGGCCCTTGAACTTCGCGCCGCGCTGCAGGACGCGCTCGACGCCGACTACCTGATTGCGGAGGAGCTCCCCCGCGGCGGCATGTCGCGGGTCTTCCTCGCCACGGAGCGCGCCCTCAGTCGCCGCGTGGTGCTCAAGGTGCTCGACCCCGAACTCGCCGCCACGCTGAGCGCCGAGCGGTTCAAGCGCGAGATCTCCCTGGCGGCGCGGTTGCAGCATCCGCACATCGTGCCGCTGCTGCACGCGGGCGCCATCGACGGCACGCTGTTCTATACGATGCCCTTCGTGGAAGGAGAGTCGCTGCGCGAGTTGATGGCGCGGGAACGGCCGATGTCCATCGAGCGCGTGACGCAGATCCTCGTCGAGGTTGCCGGCGCGCTCGACTACGCGCATTCCCAGGGTGTGGTGCACCGCGACATCAAGCCCGAGAACGTGATGCTCTTCCACGGGCAGGCGGTGGTGCTCGACTTCGGCATCGCCAAGGCGGTCAGCGACTCCGCCGCGCAGGACATCGCCGCGCCGCGCCTCACCCTGCAGGGCACGAGCCTGGGCACACCGACGTACATCGCGCCCGAGCAGGCCGCCGGCGACCCGACGCTGGACCATCGCGCCGACATCTACAGCGTCGGCGCCGTGGCGTACGAAATGCTGAGCGGACATCCGCCGTTCCGAGGCAAGTCACCGCAGGCGGTGATGATTGCGCACGCCAGGGAGGCGCCCGAACCAATAGGCAAGCGCCGCCCCGACACGCCGGCGACGCTGGCCCGGCTGGTGATGAAGTGCCTGGAAAAGACACCGGACCGGCGACCGCAGCGGGCCGCCGAAGTGTCGCACGCGCTGCGGACGAGCCCGTCGTCGGGCGGCGTGCGGGGCCTTCTGGAGCGCGCGCCGTGGTGGCTGCCGTGGGTGGTGGCGCTGGTTGCGACCGGCGCGGCAATAGTCAGGAGCTAGAGCGTTTTCGATTTACTCATGCGTGATATCCTGAGGATGCAAAGTAGTTTT
>JBBTJT010000063.1:2512-6812 GCA_038059315.1 Gemmatimonadota bacterium | reverse complement strand
TGACGCGGGGCGGGGACGACCAGGCGCCCCTCGACGGCGTGCGGACGTTGTCGACGCGGCGCGTTGATGTCTCGGCGACCGAGATCCGCGGTCGCGTGCGTTTGGGTCGCTCAATCCGCGGATTCGTGCCGGACGCCGTCGAGGAGTACATCGCGGCACACGGCTTGTACCGATAAAGGGGACTGCATGTTCAACAAGCTGCTGGGCGCCATCTTCGGCACACGGCATGACCGGGAACTGAAGCGCATCCGACCCATCCTCGTCGAGATCGAGGAGCAGGGCCGGCGCCTGTCGTCGGTGAGCGAGGAGGAACTGCGCGCCCAGACGGCGAAGTTCCGGGGCATCATCGCCGCGCGCACCGAGGCGCTCACCGCGCAGATCGCCGCGCTCAAGGAGCAGAAGCGCACGACGGCCGACGCCGCCGGCCGCGAGGAGATCGACAACCAGCTCTCCGGCGCGGACGGCAAGGGCGGGCTCGAGGCCGATTTTCGCATCCTGCTCCGGGACCTGCTCGACGAACTCCTCCCCGAGGCCTTCGCCACCGTGCGCGAGGCGGCGCGCCGGCTGCTTGGCACGAAGGCGATGGTCACCGGGCACGAGACCGAGTGGAACATGGTCCACTACGAGGTGCAGCTCGTCGGCGGCATCCAGCTGCACCTGGGGAAGATCGCCGAGATGGCGACCGGCGAAGGCAAGACGCTGGTGGCCACGCTGCCGCTGTACCTGAATGCCCTCCCCGGGCGCGGCGCCCACCTCGTCACGGTCAACTCGTACCTCGCCCGGCGCGACTCGCAGTGGATGGGGCACGTCTTCGCCTACCTCGGGCTGACGGTAGCCTGCCTCGACGACACCGAACCGGGCTCGATGGAGCGCCACGCCGCCTACCACGCCGACGTCACCTACGGGACGAACAACGAGTTCGGCTTCGACTACCTGCGCGACAACATGGTCGTCTCGCTCGACCAGCGCGTGCAGCGTCCGCACGTCTACGCCATCGTCGACGAAGTCGACTCGGTGCTCATCGACGAGGCGCGCACGCCGCTCATCATCTCGGGCCCGGTGGGCAACGAGAGCGACGGCGCGTACGCCGAGTTCAACGCCGCCGTGTCGCGCCTCGTGCGCGGCCAGACGGAGAAGGCCAACGACCTCGTGGCCCGCGGCGAAAAGGCGCTCGAGGCGGGCGACGAGGCGGCCGCGGCGCTGGCGCTGTACCAGGCCCGGCTCGGCAACCCGAAGAACAAGCGGCTGCTGAAGGCGCTGCAGGAACAGGGCGTCAAGATGCTCGTGCAGAAGCAGGAGCTCGAGGTCATCGCCGACCGCAAGGTCCCGGCGTCCAAGCAGCAGTTCCGGGATCTCGAGGACGACCTGCTGTTCGTGCTCGACGAACGCGGCCACTCGGTGCACCTCACCGACCGCGGCATCGACTTCATGAATCCCGCCGATCACGAGGCCTTCGTGCTGCCCGACATCTCCACCGAGGTGCACCGCATCGAGCGGCACCCCGAGATGTCGGCCGCCGAGAAGCTCGAGGCGCGTCGCGTCATCGAGGGCCAGTACGCGCTGAAGAGCGAGAAGCTGAACATCATCCATCAATTGCTCCGCGCTCACTCCCTGTACGAGAAGGACGTGAACTACGTCGTGCAGGACGGGCAGGTGCTGATCGTCGACGAGTTCACGGGCCGCACGATGCCCGGGCGCCGCTGGAGCGAGGGGCTGCACCAGGCGGTGGAGGCCAAGGAAGGGGTGCAGGTGAAGGGCGAGACGCAGACGCTCGCCACGATCACCATCCAGAACTACTTCCGCATGTACGAGAAGCTGGCCGGCATGACCGGAACCGCCGAGACCGAGGAGACGGAGTTCTTCCAGATCTACGGGCTTGAGGTGGCGGTGATTCCCACCAACCAGCCGGTGATCCGCGACGACCGCCACGACCTCGTGTTCAAGACCCGGCGCGAGAAGTACAACGCCATCGTCGAGGAGACGCAGCGCCTCAACGGGCTCGGCTTCCCGGTGCTGGTCGGCACCACTTCGGTGGAAGCGTCGGAGACGCTGTCGCGCCTGTTCACGCGCGCCGGCCTCAAGCAGCAGGTGCTGAACGCCAAGTACCACCAGCGCGAGGCGGAGATCATCGCGCTGGCCGGGCAGTTCGGCAGCGTGACGATCGCGACCAACATGGCCGGCCGCGGCACCGACATCAAGCTTGGCGCGGGCGTGCTGCCGTCCAAGCCGTCGCGCGTGAAGGACCCCGACGGCAAGGAGATCGACGTGATGGAGTGCGGCGGCCTGCACATCGTCGGCTCCGAACGCCACGAGTCGCGCCGCATCGACCGCCAGTTGCGTGGCCGCGCCGGACGCCAGGGTGACCCCGGCGCGTCGCAGTTCTTCCTGTCGCTCGAAGACGACCTGATGCGCCTCTTCGGGTCGGACCGCATCGCCCGCCTCATGGACCGGCTCGGCGCGCAGGACGGCGAGATGCTCACGCATCCGCTCATCACGCGCTCCATCGAGCAGGCCCAGAAGCGCGTCGAACTGCAGAACTTCCAGAGCCGCAAGCGCCTGCTGGATTATGACGACGTCATGAACCAGCAGCGCGAGGTGATCTACAACCTCCGGGCGTTCGCGCTCGAGGGCGGCGAGGAGCTGAAGGGCGAGGCCATCAAGATGGTGGAGCAGGCGGTGGGCAAGCGCATCGAGATGATGCTTATCGCGTTCGACAGCTCGCTCGACTGGGACCTCGAGCTGATGAGCCAGGACCTGCTGGTGCACTACCTGCTCACCGTGCCGTGCTTCGAACCCGACGGCACGCGCCCGCAGACGGTGAAGGATGCGCGCGACCAGGGAGGCGCGGCGGGCACCGCCGCGTTCCACGCCAAGCTCGACCAGCTGGCCGACCACGGCGCGCAGGTGCTGGCGCTGGTGATGCTCAACGTGCTCGACGAGAAGTGGAAGGACCACCTGTACGACCTCGACCAGCTGCGCAACTCCATCGGCTATCGCGCGTGGGGACAGAAGGACCCGCTGCTCGAGTACAAGCAGGAAGCGTACACGATGTTCGTCGACCTGATGAGCGACATCCACCACACCTTCACGGAGCGCTTCCTGCGCGTGCAACTCGTCTACGAGCAGCCGGCACCCCCGGCGGCTCCCGAACCGCGGCGCCGCTTCAACGCGCTCGGCGTCGCCGAGGACGTTCCGGAGGACGAGGTGCTGGATATCGGACCGGGCGAGCCGCTGTCGGATGAAGCGGTCGTCAAGTCAGATCCGCTGATCCTGGGCGCGGGACGCGCACGGACGCTCGGCGGTGCGGTGGTCGCGCCGGCTGGCGGCACGGGGCTGACGGACTGGTCGACGGTGGGACGCAACGACCCGTGCCCCTGCGGTTCCGGAAAGAAGTACAAGAAGTGCCACGGGGCATCGCTGTAGGGGCCGGGCGACCGTCGCGCGCCGGACCGCCGAGATCCGGCGTCTGACGCCGGCGTGAGTTCACGGCCCGGAGCGCAATATTGCTCACCGGGCCGCGCTCGTTTGGTGACGCGCTGGAGCGCCGGGGCTCGTACCCTGGCTCCATGACGGCACTCCCGATGGCCCCGCAGGGCCTCTCGCCCATCGACCGGCCGCGCGAGCGACTGCGTGCGTTGGGCGCCCGCGCGCTCTCGGCGCCGGAACTCATTGCGCTCGTCATCGGGCCGGGCACCCGCGGGCGCTCGGCGCTCGCGCTCGCCCACGAGGTGCTGTCGCGGGCGGACGGCTCGCTCCGCCGACTTGGCGACCGGCCGCTGGCCACGCTGGCCGCCGTCCCCGGCCTCGGCGCCACGCGCGCGGGGGCGATTCACGCGGCGCTGGAACTCGGTCGCCGGCTGGGTGGTGAGCAACACGAGGAGGCGTCGCCCCTGCGCGCGCCGCGCGACGTCTGGCGCGCCTTTGCGCCGCGGCTCGAGGACCTGCCGGTCGAGGAGTTCCACGTGGCCATCCTCGATGCGCAGCACCGCCTGGCGCGCGATGTCTGCGTCACGCGCGGCATCCTCAACTCGTCGCTGGTGCACCCGCGCGAGGTTTTTCGCGAGGCCATCGCCGAGCGCGCGGCGGCGATCATCCTCGTGCACAACCACCCGAGTGGCGATCCCACGCCGTCGCCCGACGACCGGGCCGTGACGGACCAGCTGGTGGCGGCGGGGCGGCTGCTCGACATCCCGGTGCACGATCATGTGATCGTGGGGAGGGGGAGGTACCTCTCGTTCGCGGAGGCGGGGATGATGTAGTGCTTTCGAGGGGCGAGTGCGGGGGGGGGGGGGGGGGGGGG
>JBBTJT010000063.1:0-2502 GCA_038059315.1 Gemmatimonadota bacterium | reverse complement strand
CAACTCCGCACCAACCCCCCGCCCCCCGCACTTGCCCCCCGCACTCTGCCAGCCCCTGTACACTCCACTCTCACCAGGCAGTTTGAGTAGAGAAGAACGAGCCAACGGGGACCCGCCGCCGGGCGGGACCCCGTTTCGTGTCTTGCCCCGCAGCTGCCGTGACCGCAACCGTCCTCACCGAAATCATCCCGGGCTGGGAGCTCAGCGCCGACGCCCATCCGGAGCGCCTGGACGCGGAGTTGCTGTCGCGCGCGTACCGGTACAGCGAGAAGGCGCACGCCGGGCAGACGCGACGCAACGGCGACCCGTACGTCACGCACTGCGTCGAGGTCGCCAAGATCCTCGCCGAGTTGCAGCTCGATACGGTGACCGTCGCCAGCGCGCTGATTCACGACGTGATCGAGGACACGCCGATCACGGTCGAGGATGTCGAGCGCGAGTTCGGGCGCGAAGTGGCGCAGATCGTCGACGGCGTCACGAAGATCGGCCACCTCCCCACCGGGTCCCGAGAGGAGCGGCAGGTCGAGAACTACCGCAAGCTCCTGCTTTCCATCGCCAAGGACGCGCGCGTCATCCTCATCAAGCTGGCCGATCGCCTGCACAACATGCGGACGCTCGATGTCATGCCCGAGGACAAGCGCCACCGCATCGCCCTCGAGACGCGCGACCTCTATGCGCCGCTGGCCCACCGGTTCGGGCTCGCCGCCATGAAGGCCGAGCTCGAGGACCTGGCGTTCAGCTTCCTCGAACCCGAGGAGTTCCGGAACCTCACGCGCCTCGTCCAGCAGAAGCGCGCCGACCGCGAGGCCCTCATCGACGAGATGGCCGGCCCGCTGATGCGGCGGCTCAAGGAGAGCGGTGTCGTGGTGCACGAGGTGAGCGGCCGCCCCAAGCACCTCTGGTCGATCTACAAGAAGATGCTGAAGAACGAGAAGTCGTATGACGATGTCTACGACCTGTATGCCATCCGGGTCCTCGTCGAGAACGTGCCCGAGTGCTATCACGCGCTGGGCGTCATCCACGGCGCCTGGTCGCCGCTGCAGGAGCGGATCAAGGACTACATCGCGCAGCCGAAGTCCAACGGCTACCAGTCGCTGCACACGACGGTCTTCGGGCCCACCGGCACGTTGTACGAGATCCAGATTCGCACGCTCGAGATGCACCGCACCGCCGACTACGGCATCGCGGCGCACTGGCGGTACAAGGAGGGAGACCGCAAGCGCGGCGACGAACTGGATCGCGCGCTGCACTGGTTCCGGCAGGTGCTCGAGCTGCAGCTCGACGCCGAGACTCCCGACCAGTTCCTCGAGTTCCTGAAGCTCGACCTGTACCAGGACGAGATCTTCGTCTTCACGCCGAAGGGAGACGTGATCCAGCTCCCGAAGGGGGCGACACCGCTCGATTTCGCCTTCGCCGTGCACTCGGAACTGGGCCTGCACGTCCACGGCGCCAAGGTCAACGGGCGCATCGTGCCGCTGTCGCGCGAACTGCGCAACTCGGAGACGGTGGAGATCTCGCGCTCGCCGACCGCGCGCCCCAGTCGCGACTGGCTGTCGCACGTGCACACGGGACGCGCCCGGCACCGCATCCGCCAGTGGCTGCGCCACGAGGAGCACAAGGCGTCCCGCCAGATCGGGCGTGAGATCCTCGATCGCGAGATGCGCCGCCGCAAGCTGGCCAGGCTCAGCGATAACGACCTCGAACGGGCCGCGCAGGTGCTGCGGCTCGCCGATGCGGACCAGGTGCTGTCGTCGATCGCCTCGGGCGACGTCACTATTTCGTACGTGCTGAAGGCGCTCTTCCCCGAGGTGGACGAGCATACCGACCCACCGGCGCTCAAGGCCAGTCCGCTCGAACGCCTGCTCGACCGCATGAAGCGGTCGGACACGTCGAAGGGGATCAGGGTACAGGGCGCTGATGGCCTGATGGTGCGCTATGCCCAGTGCTGCCAGCCCGTCCCCGGCGACAAGGTAGTAGGGTACGTGACGCGGGGCCGCGGCGTGAGCATCCACCGCGCCGACTGCCCGAACCTGCTCTTCCTCGTGCACGAGCCGGAACGGCGGCTGGAAATCGACTGGCAGGAGCGCGAGGGGGAGCGGTTCGTGATCCGGCTGCACATCGAGGGAAACGACCGTCGCGGGCTGTACGCCGACCTTGCCGCGGCCGTCAGCGGTACCGGGACGGACATCCAGACGCTCGAACTCAAGACGGTGGACGGCCGCGTGAACGGCGCCGCGCTCGTCGAGGTCGAGAACCTCGCGCACCTCGACAAGATCATCAAGGCGGCGCGCCGCGTGAAGGGCGTGACGGAAGTGTCGCGGCGGGAGCGGCTCACGGCAGACGGCTGACGGACGTTGGTGGTTGGTGGTTGGTGGTTGGTGGCTGGTGGTTGGTGGCTGGTGGTGGAAGGCGGTCGGGCGAGGGCAGCCGTGGGCGCGAGTTCCAGGCCTCACGCTCGCTTGCGATTGGTGCGCCCCGACCCCCTTCTTACTGCAGCCAACA
>JBBTJT010000062.1:0-24256 GCA_038059315.1 Gemmatimonadota bacterium | reverse complement strand
CTAATCAGAAGGATGGTGAATCGGTTCGCAAGTCGTCAGGTCACGCGGGCCGCGCGCGATTTGTCACATCTTGAATGGACCCACTACCGGCTGATTGAGGATTCTCAGAACACCGCCCCGGGCCGCCGGGTCGCGGGCAGACGCAACTCGCCGCGCATGACTACAGCTCTCCGCGGAAGGCGCGGTGCTGGAGGGCGGCGAAGAGAGCATCCGCTTCGGCCAACGCGGCAAGATGTCGACGCTCCAAGCTCCGCACGTCCGCTAAGCGGTTCGCGAATTCAGCTTGGAGTGGCAGCGGCGGCAGCATGCACGGCAATACCGCCAGCTTTTCGCCAGTCAGATGCGCGATTGTCGCGGATGTGACCCCGCTCAGCTTGCCCCTGTGAGTTAGAAACCAAAGCAACCAAGAAAGATAATCGGGGTACGCCAGCTTGGGGTCAGGACGAGCGCGATGAAGCGCCTTCTGGAAGTAGCACTCATCAAGGGCCCCTTGCCAAACTGCCGCTCGGCCCGGCTCACCGCCTTCACAGATCAGCAGGTCACCGGGCAGAACCCGAAGGGTCCTTCGGTCATTCTCGTCGAAATCCATCTCGAAGAGACTCGCAAGGTCAAAACGGAACCATTGCACGTTGGCGTTTCGCAGATAAGGACGACGATGCTCACCGGTCTGTTTCTTCTGGTCAAGCATCTTCCCGAGTCTCGTTTCGCACACCTGTCCGAATGCCATTCTGGGCCAGCCCTTTGGATTCGTCGCCGGGTCGCCGAACATCTCGAGGAAGATGGATTGGGTGACGATGTCGAGTTGGGCGAGGGCGGCGCGGCGCTTGGCCCGCAGCGCGTCCGCTTTGTCCAGGATCTCCGCAATCCGCCGCTGCTCGGGAAGGGACGGCAGGGGGATCTGCAGTTCGGCCAGCGCCTTGGGACTGAGGCGCGGGAGGTTCGCGCCGCTTGCGCGCGAGTTCGCTCGCGACACCATTTCAGGGCTCAGGAGGAGCCACGCGAGGTAGCCACGGTCAAGGTCCGGACCAGGCAGAACGGGAAGAATGTCGGTGCTGCAAATCCCCTGAAAGTCGGGACGCGCGATCTTGGCAAGGTAAGGCCGGAGCTTTCCGTAAAGCATGTGGCGCGGGGTGAATGCAAACTTGTTACTTAGCAGCTCACCAGCATCGACCGGACGCACGTTAACGAGTCGGCCGCCAGACTCGATGTTCTCGAGGCCAACGTAGAGCGTTCCATCGTCGATGTCAGACGCAGCAACAATCTCGCGCTCAATCTGAGCCACTTCCTGTAGCGCTACCTGGCGGATTGCGCTCACCGCAACATTCCTTCTAACTCCTTCATCCCCCGCTGTATCTCCTCCTCCAGCTTCGCCAGCTCGGTGAGGATCTCCCTCGGCGCACGGTGCTCGACGGCCTCGTGCACGACCTCCTTGTACCGGTTGAGTGACAGGTCGTAGCCCTGCGCCGCGATCTCCGCCTTCGGCACGCAGAAGCTCTGCGCCGTGCGCGGCCGCTCGCGCTCGGCATTGCTGCGCTCGGCCCAGCGCGCCAGCACATCGGGCAGGTTGTTCTTGGCGTGGTCCTCTGCGCCAAGTGCGCTCTGCGGCACCGGCCCGAGTTTCCCCTCCGCCAGCAACGGCGTACGCTTGTCGTCCAGACTCCAACCGTCCGCCTCGACGTCGTAGAACCAGACCTCATCCGTGCCGCCGGAGTTGGTCTTGGTGAAAAACAAGATCGCCGTGGACACGCCGGCATACGGCTTGAACACCCCGCCTGGCAGCTTCACCACCGCGTCCAGCTTCTGCTCCTCGATCAGCATCCGCCGCAGTTCCTTGTGCGCCTTGCTCGACCCGAACAGCACCCCGTCGGGCACAACCACCGCCGCGCGCCCGCCGGGCTTCAACAGGCGCAGGAAGAGCGCGAGGAACAACAGCTCCGTCTTCCTGGTCTTGACGACCTGCAGCAGGTCCTTGGCTGTATTCTCATAATCGAGGTTCCCAGCGAACGGCGGGTTGGCCAGCACCAGCGTGTACTTCTCCTCCTCGCCGGCGTGGTCCTGCGCCAGCGAGTCGCGATACCGAATGTCCGGATTTTCCACGCCGTGCAGGAGCATGTTCATGCTCCCGATGCGCAACATGGTGTTGTCGAAGTCGAAGCCGTGGAACATCCCCTGATGAAACTGCGCGCGCCGCTTCGCGTCGCGCAGAATGTCGGGATGCCGTTCGCGCAGGTACTCCCCCGCCGTCACGAGAAACCCGGCCGTGCCACAGGCTGGGTCGCAGATCACGTCGCCAGAGCGCGGCGCGGTGAGCTCGACCATCAGCCTGATGATGTGCCGCGGCGTGCGGAACTGCCCGTTCTGCCCAGCGGCGGCGATCTTGCCGAGCATGTACTCGTAGAGGTCGCCCTTGGTGTCGCGCTCCTCCATCGGCACGGCGTCGAGCAGGTCCACCACCTTGGCCAGCAGCGCCGGCGTGGGGATGGTGAACCGCGCGTCCTTCATGTGGTGCGCGTAGGTGCTCTCGTCGCCGCCCAGCGTGCGCAGAAACGGAAAGGCATGCTCGGCAATCACCGCGTGCATCTCGGCCGGCGCCAAGTGCTTGAACCGCGACCACCGCAGCTCCTCGTACGCGCGCCCGCCGCGTCTGCCGAGTCCGTCCTTCGCCACCGGAAAGACACGCCGCTCCATCGGCTTCTTCAGCCGCGCCGACTTGTTCTCTTCGAGCGTGTGCAAGTCGTCGAGGCGACGCAGGAAGAGCAGATAGGTGATCTGCTCGATGACCTCGAGCGGATTCGAAATGCCGCCCGTCCAGAACGCGTTCCAGACCTGGTCAATCTGACTCTTGATGGCGCCGGTGATCATGGATGCAGAGATAGTGGGTGCGACTGACACTCGCGCGGTGACGGGCGCGCTCAGTCCCGAATATCCCCCCATGCGCGGACGGACGCCACTCTGCCGTCTGCCGTTCCCTACGCGTGCGCCGCCCGTCCCTGCGCCGACGGCCGCTCAAACAGGATCGCCACGCTCACCTTGACCATCAGCGTGAACAGCAGGAACCCCACCCCGAACACCCCGGCGGCCACCCGCACCTCGATGGCGCTGGGCACGTACGGATACACCTGCCCCAGCTGGTCGGGCGTGAAGCCCGGGATGATCAGGGCGATGCCCTTCTCGATGTACACCGACATGTAGATCAGCACGCAGCCGATGTTCATCGTCCAGGGCGTCCGTCGCGTCTTCGGGATCAGGAAGAGGAAGAACGAGATGATCGCGAAGGCCAGCGACATCCACGCGTAGAGGGCGATGGGTGACGGCTGGCCGTGCAGGCCGGCGAAGAGATACTCGTAGTGCACGAGGTGGTGCGTGTTGGAGTAGTACTCCTTGAAGATCTCGGCGCCAAACAGGAACAGGTTGAAGCCCATCGCGTACGACATCAGCTCCGCCACCTTGTGGATGGCCTCGTCCTTGATCTCGAAGGCGGACACCTTGCGCAGGATCTGGAACAGGATCAGGAGCAGCGCCGGCCCGGAGCAGAATGCCGACGCGATAAACCGCGGCGCCAGGATGGCGCTGTTCCAGTACGGGCGGCTCGCCATGCCGTTGTACAGGAAGGCGGTCACCGTATGGATGCTGATCGCCATGGGAATGGAGAGGATGACCAGCGGCACGACGATCTTGCGGTTGTAGTGGATCCCGTAATACGCGCAGTACACCAGGTAGCTCGCCACCGAGAGGTTGATGACGAGGTAGATGTTCAGCACGATGGAATCCCATGCCATCACCGAGCTTGGCAGGTTCATGTGCCCGATGCCCGGGATGAGATGCCAGAAACGGTCGGGGCGCCCCATGTCCACGAGGACGAAGAGCAGGCACATCACGATGGCGGCCACGGCGAGCATCTCGCCGTACAGCGCGACCTCCTTGATGGGCTTCCAGTCGTAGACGTAGGCCGGGATCACCAGCAGCACGGCGGCGGCGGCGACGCCGACCAGGAAGGTGAAGTTGCCGATGTAGAAGCCCCACGACACCGAGTCGCGCATGTTGGTGCTGATCAGGCCGCGCTCGAACTGGTGCCCGTAGGCGAACAGCGCCTGGACGATGCAGGCGACCAGCAGGAGCAGCCACGCGTAGTACACGCGATTCCCGCCGAGGAACGCCATGCGCGCGGTGCCCGTCACGAAGTTGCCCGCCTTCCGGATGAAGCTCATCGCGACGGCCTCAGAGTCCGTAGTAGTAGAAGAACTTCGGTTGCGTATTCAGTTCTTCCTTCAGGATGAACACCCGCTTGTTCTCGAGGATGTAGCGGATCTCGCTGTCCGGATCGAGCAGGTTGCCGAACTTGCGCGCGCCGACCGGGCAGACCTCCACGCATTTCGGGTACAGCCCCTTGCGGACCCGCTGCAGGCAGAACGAGCACTTCTCGACCACGCCGCGCGCTCGCGGGCGGTTGCCGAGGAACTCCGTGACCGGGTTGAGCTCATCCGTCGGGATGCCTGGCTTGCCCCAGTTGAAACGCCGGGCGCCGTAGGGGCAGGCCGAAATGCAGCACCGGCATCCGATGCACCAGTCGTAGTCGATCACCACGATGCCGTCCGGTTCCATCCAGGTCGCCTGCACCGGGCAGACCTTCACGCACGGCGGGTTGTCGCAGTGCTGGCAGGCGACGGGCATGTAGAACTTGCCGGGCGCAGGGACGGTTTCGTGGTCATAGTACGCATTGGCATGCTGCAGGTTCACGCCCTCTTCCTTGTCCATCTCGAGCACCGTGATCCAGTGCGTCTGCGGATCGCGCGACTGGTTGTTCTCCTCCACGCATCCGTAAACGCACTTCCGGCAGCCGATGCAACGCGACAGGTCGAGCGCATACCCGAACCTCGTGCCGGGGATCGGCGGCGTGGCACTCACCGTCACGCGCTGGCCGTACTGCTCGGCGTACCGCATCTCCATCCCCGCGAGCCGGTCCTTCAGCTCTTCGGGGGAGAGATCCTTGAAGTGCTTCTGCACGAACTCTTCGTAGGCCAGCTTGTCGGCGGCTGAGCAGCCGGCGGTCGTCGCCGCGGCGGCGAGGGCAAAGAGGCCCATCACGAGGGCCTCGCGCCGGCTGTAGCCTTCCGCCGGCGGCGCCGGCACCGGCGGGGCGGACGTGGGGTCACTCATCGGATGGCCTCCTGCCTGAGCGGGGGTTGCTCCGGCGTGAGCGGCTTGAAACGCGGCGAATGGGGGCTGTGACAGCTCGCGCAAAGCAGGTACCGCTTGGCGCCGGACCACGAGCCGGTTCGCTTGCCGTGCTCGCCCGCCTTCCAGTTCCGCAGCGTCGGACCGTGACACTGCCCGCACAGCCGGTACGACTCGGTGAAATCAACGAGGCGGCCGTCGGCGAGGTGGAGCTTGTCGCGGTTCTGTGCGTCGTGACAGTCGAGACACCAGCGGTTCTTCTCGTCGTGGCGCAGGACGATCTCATCGTGGAACTCGACCACGTGCGGCGTGCGGTCCACCTTGTCCGTGAGACCGTGGCATTCCGAGCAGGGGAACGCACCTTCCGAAAACGGCGGCGGCGCCACCGGAAACAGCGCCGCCGTGGACTTCGCAACGCCAGGAGCGGTGGCCTTTCCGGCACGCTCGAGCGCCCCGCCGTAGCGAGGACCCGACTCCTGCACGGGGCGACAGGCCGCCGTCAGCAGCAACGCCGCCGATGCACCAGCGACTCCCAGCCGGACCAGTCTCAAGCGCGTCATGCCTTACCACCACGGATCGGGTTCGCACCGCACGCCGGGCGCGAAGGGAGACGGGGGGTCGTCAGGATGAGTGCACGCTAGCAACGGCGTTTGGCGAAATGCGTAGGGTATTGACCCGTACTTGAGTGGGTATTTTCCCTATTCTTGTCCCGGTGGTGATGCGGCACGCCCCAACGCGGGCCGGCCGTTCCCTAGTCGACGACGCGCTTCGCCCGGCCGGCAATCCCCACGGCCTTCGCCTTCTCACGGAACCACCGATCGTGCCCCAGCGGGTGACCCTGTTCGTCCTGCCACTGGTGCACCATCTCATGCAGCAGCGTCTCGAGCGCGTCGGCAAAGTCGTGCCGCTTGAGGTGTCGCCGGGAAATGGCGATCTCCGCCGGCCGCCCGTGCTGCGACGGCGCGTAGTGCCCCAGCCGCGTCCGCATGCGCCGCGACACCCGCACCTCCACGCGTCGCAGTTCGCCCCGAAAACGCTCGGCGTTGTACCGGGAATGCCACTCCGCGAATTTCGCGGCGATGCCCTCATCGTCCGGGTGCGTGCGCTCCGGGGCGCGCGGCTCCCGGCGTTCCTCGGCGCCGACGGGAAACGCGACGAGCACGCGGCGCGCCGCCAGTCGTTCCGCGCGGCGCGGCGCCACGAGGAAGCGCACGATGGCGCGGTGCACCGTCTCGGGGGCATCGAGAAAGGCGCGGTGCACGCGCAGCGTGCCGTCGCTCACGCTCACCATCACCGACCGGTTGCGAGTGAGCGACAGCGCGCGCACACCGTGCAGCCCCAGCGCGTTGAGCCGCGCCAGCAACTCGACCGCGGTGCGCGGCGCCCTGGAGAAGTCGAGCGCGAGCTGGCGCGTGTCGCGCGTGCCGCGGAGGCGGCGTATCAGCGCCCGAAACACCACGACTGCGCTTCCACGAAATCGTCCGCCTGCGTGCTCCACTCCTGGCGTCGCACCGTCACCTGCGCGGCATCCCACGACACCTCGTGGAAACTGGCCGGACGCCCCCCGCGCGAGCGGTCGGAAATGGTGTTCACCTGGGACACCACGAACCGCCGCCCGTTGCGCTCGACCTCCTCGACCCGCGCCTCATGATCGTGGCCGCAGAGCGCGAGGTCGCACCCGGTGGCCGCCGCCGCGTCGATGCCGGCTGCCCGCGACGTGAGCCCCCACCGCCGCGACAGCTTGCCGGCGAGCAGGTTGTGGTGCACCAGGAGCACCTTGAGGTCGCCGGCACGGGCCGACGCGAGCGTGGACGTCGCCCGCGCCCACTGCGCCGGGAGCACCGCGCCCACGACCGAAAGATCGCGCAAGCGCGTCGTCAGCGTGTGCCACTGAATGCCGTGCGAGCTGTTGACCGACGCGACCGTCGCGCCCGGCGCCTGCAGCACGGGCTCGAGGTCGGCACTGATCCAGCGCCGGTAACCGCGGTACATCAGGGCGCGCCGCCCGAGCCCGCCCACGCACCACCACCAGGCCACGTCGTGGTTCCCCGGTATCACCACCGTCGGCGCCGAGGCGCGCGCGAGGTCCACGAACGCGCGCGCCTTCCTGAACTGCCCGGAGAAGTTGCGCTGGGTGAGGTCACCCGAGATGGCGACGACGTCCCAGCGTTTCTCCCGCAGGCGCCGTTCAACCGCCGCGACGTGCGCCGGCACCTCCGGCGGGCCGAAGTGGACGTCGGAGAGGTGGGCGAGCGTGGGCACCTAGAGCCTGGCAATCACCGCGTCGGTGTACTGCTCGGTCGTCGCCGAGCCGCCGAGGTCACCGGTGACGATCTGCCTGGCACGGAGAACGCCTTCAACTGCGAACTTGATCTGCTCAGCCAGTGTCCCCTGCCCCAGGTGATCCAGCATCTGGCAGGCGGCAAGCATCACCGCCGTGGGATTGGCGATCCCCTTGCCCGCGATGTCCGGCGCCGTGCCATGCACCGCCTCGAAGATCGCCGCATCATTGCCGATGTTCGCCCCGGGCGTGAGTCCGAGCCCACCGACCAGCCCCGACGTGAGGTCGGAGAGGATGTCGCCGAACAGGTTCGTCGCCACGATCACGTCGTAGCGCTCGGGACGCATCACCAGCTCCATGGCGCACGCATCGACGATGCGCTCCTCCACCTGCACGCGCCCCGCGAATTCCGCGGCGATCCGCCGCCCCTCCTCGAGGAACAACCCCTGCGAGTACTTGAGGATGTTCGCCTTGTGCACGATGGTCACCTTCTTGCGCCCGTGGGCAATGGCATACTCGAACGCATAGCGGTGAATGCGCTCGGCGCCAAACCGTGTGACCACGGCAACGGACTGCGCGGCGGCGTGCTCGTCGGTGCCGATCTTGACGTAATTCTCCACACCGATGTACAGCCCTTCGGTGTTCTCGCGCACCAGCACGATGTCCACGCCGTCGAAGCGAAGCCCCGGCAGCACGCTCTTGGCCGGACGCACGTTGGCGTAGAGGTCGAACGCCTTGCGCAGGGCAACGTTGATGGAACGGAAGCCCTTCCCCACCGCGGTCTCGAGCGGCCCCTTGAGCGCCACCTTCGTCCGGCGAATCGATTCGAGCGTTGCTGCGGGGAGCGGGTCGTTGACCGCGTGCACTGCCGCCGTGCCCGCCAGCTGGCGGTCCCATTCGATGTCAGCACCCGCAGCTTCGAGCAGGCGAATAGTCGCCTCGGTGATGCTCGGGCCGATGCCGTCGCCGGGGATCAGGGTGACAGGAATGCTCATGGAACGGTCCTCGGGCGAAGTTACGAGGTCACGGCGCGACAACCAGGTCGGCGACCCGGGTGGCCAGCTTCAGCAGGAGCGCCGGCGAGTAGGAGGCCGCGCTTTCGCCGATCAGGTCCACCTGCCACACCGGGGCGCTCAGGCGCGCATCCACCAGGAGCAGGCGCACCCCCAGGTGCCCCTCGCCCGGCTTCTCGGCATTCACGTGCAGTTCCACCGGCACCAGCGCGTACCGGGCGTCGTGCAGCGCGACGATCCGGCGCACGTTGCTGGCGAACGGATCGGCCAGCGGTGTGTCCTTCTTCGTCCCGTAGCGCACCGGAAAGGCGCCGAGATTCCGCGGGTCGCCGGCATACATGACATTGCGCTTGGCCGCGCGCTGGACTTCGGCTGGCGTGGCCCAGGTTCCACTGAGTCCGTGCTCGTTGAGCGCCTCCGATAGCAGGCTGTCGAACGCGGCGCGCAGCACGGGTCCCGCCGGCGCCCCCCATCCGGACGAATCGACGTGGAAGAACTGCACCGGAACCACCGCCACCTTCGTGCCGGCATACGGGGCAAGCGGCGCCGCCTGCTGGGCAGAAAGCGCCGGTGCGGCAAGCGCGAAAAGGAGCAAGGCGTGACGGATCATCGGGGTCCGGGAGGTGGTTGCTGAAAAGTAGGCGTTGCACCACCCCGTGCGCGATGGCCATCTTCTCCCGTCGCCCCAACCGGACCCTCCATGCCACGCTGGACCTCCGCGCTCGTCTGGACAGCCATCGCCCTTTCCGGGGCGGGGGCCATTGGCTTCCTCGCCCTCTCGCGGGGCGAGAACGTGAACGCCGCGTGGCTGCTGACGGCGGCGGTCTGCACCTACCTGGTGGCGTACCGCTTCTACAGCCGGATCATCGCCGCGAAGATCTTCGCCCTCGACGACCGGCGCATGACGCCCGCCGAGCGACTGAGCGACCGCCAGGACTTCGTCCCGACCAACCGGAGGATCGTCTTCGGCCATCACTTCGCGGCCATCGCCGGCCCGGGACCGCTCGTCTGGCCGACCCTGGCGGCGCAGTTCGGCTACCTCCCCGGCGCGCTCTGGATCATCGTCGGCGTCGTCCTCGGCGGCGCGGTGCAGGACTTCGTCATCCTTGCCGCGTCGGTGCGGCGCGACGGCAAGTCGCTCGGGCGCATGGCCCGCGATGAAATCGGCCCGGTGGCCGGCACCACCGCGCTGGTGGCGGTGCTCGGCATCATGATCATCCTCATCTCGGTGCTCGCCCTCGTCGTCGTGAAGGCGCTGCAGCAAAGCCCCTGGGGAACCGTCACCATCGGGCTCACGATCCCGATCGCCATGGTGATGGGCCTCTACATGCACTATGTGCGCCCGGGACGCGTGCTCGAGACCAGCCTCATCGGCCTGGTGCTGCTGGTCGGCGCGCTGTATGCCGGGCGATGGGTGGCGCAGGACCCGATGCTCGCCCCGATATTCACGCTCAGCGGGCCCGAGCTGGCCAGGTGGATCATCGGCTACGGCATTGCCGCCTCGGTGCTGCCGGTGTGGCTGCTGCTGGCGCCGCGCGACTACCTGTCGGCGTTCGTCAAGATCGGCGTCGTCGTCGCGCTGGCCATCGGCATCCTCCTCGTCCTCCCGCCGCTCCAGATGCCGCCGCTCACCCGTTTCATCGACGGCACCGGTCCGGTGTTCGCGGGCAAGCTCTTCCCGTTCGTCTTCATTACCATCGCATGTGGCGCGATTTCCGGCTTTCATTCACTCATCGCCTCGGGCACGACGCCCAAGATGCTCGAACGCGAGCCGGACGCACGCTTCATCGGCTACGGCGCCATGCTGACGGAGTCGCTGGTGGCGGTCATGGCGCTCATCGCCGCCTGCGTGCTGACGCCGGGCATCTACTTCGCCATCAATGCCCCGCCCGGGATCATCGGCACGACGGCCGAGAGCGCCGCCGAGGTGATCCGCACGTGGGGCTTCGTGCTCGAACCGGCGCAGCTGCACGCGCTCGCCGCCAACGTCGAGGAGCAGACGCTGCTGTCGCGCACGGGCGGCGCGCCATCGCTGGCCGTGGGCATGGCGATGCTCTTTTCCAACGTGCTCGGCGGCACCAGCGCCATGGCCCTGTGGTACCACTTCGCCCTGATGTTCGAGGCGCTGTTCATCCTCACGACCGTCGACGCCGGCACCCGCGTGGGCCGCTTCATGCTGCAGGACATCCTGCGGCACTTCTGGGCGCCGCTCGGCCGCACGTCGTGGTACCCGGCCATCGTGATCTCCAGCACCCTGTTCGTCGCCATGTGGGGGTATTTCCTGCTGCAGGGCGTCAACGACCCGCTGGGCGGCATCAACTCGCTCTGGCCGCTGTTCGGCATCGCCAACCAGCTGCTCGCCGCGGTGGCGCTGTGCGTGGGCACCACCATCATCATCAAGATGGGAAAGGCCCGCTACGCGTGGATGACCATCGCGCCGCTCGTCTGGATCTCCATCGTGACGATGACGGCGGGCGTCGCCAAGGTGTGGTCGAGCGATCCCAAGCTCGGGTTCCTGTCGCACGCGCGGCTGCTCGAGGCCCAACTGGCGGCAGGGAAGATGCCGACGGGCGCCAGGAGCGCCGCCGACGTGGCCCGCATGGTCTTCAACGACCGCCTCGACGCCGGGGTGGCGCTGTTCTTCATGGCGGCGGTGGTGGTGATCCTGGCGGCGTCGATTCACGAATGGATGAGAGTGCGGCAGGGGCGCGGGACGCCGTCGAGCGAAGTTCCTTTTGTGGCGCGGGCTTCCGTTTAGAAGGGAAGCGGTAAGCTGTACGCCGTACGCTCTACGCCGTCCGCTTTTCGTCGGATGGCGTAGAGCGTACGGCGTACAGCTCACAGCTTCTTTTGCAGTTCATTTCACCGCCGCCAGCAGATCACCAAGGACTGCGCTCGCCGTCGCGCTCCCGCCCGCCCCGCGCCCCTGCAACCGCAGCACCCCCAGCGACTCGCTGTCTATGTGCACCGCGTTCTCCTCGTCGCGCACGGCAGCCAGCGCGTGGTCGCGCGGTATGATGCACGGCCGCACCCAGGCGTGCACCGTGCCGTCGTCCTCGCGCACCGCGCCGGCGAGGTACTTGAGCACGCCGTTGCGCGCGCGGGCCTGCGCCGCGAGCGCGCCGGGATCGGCGGGGAGCGGCTCGACGCGCACGTCCACCTCGCCCGGGTCGACTCCCCACGCGAGCCAGGCGAGGATGGCGATCTTGTCGGCCGCGTCGAGTCCCTGCAGGTCGCGCGACGGATCGGCCTCGGCGAAGCCTCGCGCCTGCGCGTCGCGCAGCGCCGCGCCGAACGACACGCCGTCGGCCAACTGCGTGAGCAGGAAGTTTGTCGTCCCGTTCAGGATGCCGGTGATCGTGCGCACGCCGTGCCCGCCGAGTTCGCCGCGCAGGGTACGCACCACCGGGACGCCCCCGCCGACGGCCGCCTCGAACTGCAGCAAACCGCCGTGCGTGTCGGCGAGGCGCTGCAGCGCCGGCCCGTGCGCCGCAATCAGCGCCTTGTTGGCCGTCACCACCTGACGACGCGCCGCCAGCGCACTGCGCACGATCCGCTCGGCCGGGTCGAAGCCGCCGATCGCCTCCACCACGACGTCGGCGTCCACCCGCAGGAAGTCGTCCACGGAAGTCGTGAACAGAGCGCGCGGAAGCGCGATGCTGCGGTCCTTCGCCGGGTCGCGCACGAGCACTCCGGCGAGTTCGAACCGCACGCCGTGGCGCGACTCGAACAGGGATTGCTGGCGGCGAATGAGCGTGACGAGCGATGCGCCCACGGTGCCGCAGCCGGCGAGGGCGACACGCACCACGCGCGGGGCTCGCGCAGCGGTGATGAACGGACCCCGCGCCGTGGCGCGGCCGATGGCAACCGCGGTCATGCGACGTCCCTCCTGGAATCGGCGCGCGCGGCGGCCTGCAGCGCCTCGCGCAGTATGCCGCCCACCTGCTCGTGCTCGAGCAGGAAGGCATCGTGGCCGAGGATGGACTTGATTTCCCGGTACTCTGCGCCGGCGAGCGTCGCCCACTGTCGTACGACCTCGGCCGAGTAGAGCTGGTCGCCGGGCACGCCGACGGCGTACACCGCGCCCTGCAGGGCACGCAGTGCCTGCGCCTGCCCCCCACGGCCGCGGCCGAGGTCGTGTGCGTCCATGGCATCGAGCAGGGTGCGGTACGATGCGGGGTCGAACCGCGCCCTGAGCTTGTTGCCCTGATGCTCGAGGTAGTTCTCCACGACGAAACGCCCGTCGGGACCGACGGTGCGGCCGAACCGCGCCTCGAACTCGCGCTCGCTGCGGAACGCGATCATGGAGATCTGCCGCGCGATGGCCAGCCCGGCGTCGCCCGCCGCGTCGATGCAGGCGCGCTGCACGGCATTCCAGGCGATGGCGTGCGCCGTGTGCGCCGCCGGCGCGGCGAGCGCGACGGTGCTGCGTGTGCGTCCGGCGAATGTCGCCGTCCACTCGAGCGCCACCATGCCGCCGAGCGAGCCGCCCGTCACCAGCGCCACGTCGCCGACGCCCAGGTGCTCGACGAGCAGCGCCGCAAAGCGCGCCTGGTCGCGCGGCGTGACGGCAGGAAACCGGTCATCCGGATGATCGGATGGTCCGGTGGTGCCGTAGCACGAACCGAGGAGGTTCGGCACGAGCACCGCGTAGCGATCGGTGTCGAGGGGTCGTCCCGCCCCCACCACTCCCGCCCACCAGTCTCCGGCGGCGTCGGCCGATCCGGTGAGGGCGTGAAAGACGAGCACGAGGTTGTCGCGCCGCGCGTTGAGCGTGCCGTCGAGATGATACGCCTGGCGCAGGTCGCGCAGCACCTCGCCCGACTCGAGCGTGAATGACGGCAAGGCAAGGGTGCGGACTGCGCGCGGCGCCGCGCTCACGTCGCCTTCCCGGCGCCCTGCCGCAGCGCCTGGTCGAGGTCACGCAGCAGGTCGTCCACGTCCTCGATGCCGACGGACAACCGCACCAGGTCGGCCGTAACTCCCGCCGCGGCCCGCTCGGCGTCGGAGAGCTGCTCGTGGGTCGTCGACGCGGGATGGATGATCAGGCTCTTCGCGTCACCGACATTGGCGAGCAGCGAGAAGAGCTTCGTCGCCGACGCCACACGCTGGGCGGCGTCGGCGCCACCCCGCACTCCAAACGTCAGCACGCCGCCGAAACCGCCCTGCAGGTAGCGCCTGGCCCGCGCGTGCGTGGCGTGGCTGGGGAGCCCCGGATAGTTCACCCACGTCACCAGCGCATGGTCGGCGAGGAACTGCGCCACCCGCAGCGCGTTCTCGCTGTGGCGCTGCATGCGCAGGTGCAGCGTCTCGAGTCCCTGCAGGAAGAGGAAGGCGTTGAAGGGCGACAGCGCCGCGCCGATGTCGCGCAGCAGCGTCACCCGCAGCCGGATGGCGTACGCCACGTTGGCGCCGCCGAGGTTCCCGAACGACTCGGCGAACCGGAGGCCGTGGTATGCCGCATCGGGGTCCTGGTACAGCGCCTTGAAGCGCGGCGCGCTCCCCCAGTCGAAGGTGCCGCCGTCCACCACGATGCCGCCGATGGATGTGCCGTGACCGCCAATCCACTTGGTGGCCGAGTGCAGCACGATGTCGGCGCCGTGCTCGATGGGGCGCGAGAGGATCGGCGTGGCGAAGGTGTTGTCGACGACCAGCGGCAGACCTTCGGCGTGCGCCAGGTCGGCGAGGGCGCGGAAGTCGGGGACGTCGAGCTTCGGGTTGCCGAGCGTCTCCACGTACACTGCGCGGGTGGTGGCGTCGATCGCCCCGCGCACCGCAGCGAGGTCGTGGATGTCGACGAACTTCACGGTGATGCCGAGCCGCGGCAGGGTGTGCGCGAACAGCGCCACGGTGCCGCCGTACAGCGCATTCGAGGCGACGATCGAGTCGCCCGCCTGGGCCAGGTTGAGGATGGCGAGCGTCTGCGCCGCCTGCCCGCTGGCCGTCGCCACGGCGGCCACGCCGCCTTCCAGCGCGGCCACCCGTCGCTCGAAGACGTCGGTGGTCGGGTTCATGATGCGCGTGTAGATGTTGCCGAACTTGCGCAGGGCAAAGAGGTCGGCGGCGTGCTCGGCATTGTCGAAGACGTACGACGTGGTGGCGTAGATCGGCACGGCCCGGGCATTGGTCGTGGGATCCGGCTGCTCCTGCGCGGCGTGAACGGCGCGGGTGCCGAGTCCGAGAACCGGCGTTTCCGAGATCGTGTCGTGGGCGATGGTGGTCATTGGATTGGTCCGGTGGGTTGGGGGAGTGAGTGCAGGGGAAGAAAAAAGGCCCTCCCCGTTGCTGGAGAGAGCCGGATGAGCGTCGCGACGTGTCGTCGCTTATCTCGCTGGTGGCGCTGGGGTGCGCGCGACCGCCCGACCGTCTCTCCACGAGGGAAAGCGGCACATGCTCATCGAGCGGCACATGTAGGCGGAGATTGGAGTGGTCATTGAGATCGGGTGGGAAAGGAAGCTGTACGCTCTACGCTGTACGCCGTAAGCCGTACGTCTGTCGTACTCTGTCGTATTCTGTCGTACTCTGTCGTACTCTGTCGTACTCTGTCGTACTCTGTCGTATTCTGTCGTATTCTGAAAAACAAAACGCCCCGCGGAGATGATGCGCCGCGAGGCAGGATCGCTTTTTAGCTCTTGTTTAACGAGGCAGCAATACGCGGCAAAGACCTCGGGGCCCTTCGGTTGTGGGCGAAGGAATAATGGCGCCGGGCCGCCGTGTCAAGGGAGGGGCCAGCGGAGTGCGGGTCCGTTTCGTACAATTTGCAGTGCGTTCCCCTCACACGTGAGCCGCTCTGACCATGCGCCGCCTACTCCCTGCCCTCCTGCTGCTTGCCGTGCCGTTCACGGCGCGGGCGCAGCGCTTCGACTTCAGCATCGCCAACATGATGCGCGGCCCTGAGCTGTACGGCCGCGAACCCGCGAATGTGCGCTGGACGCCCGACGGCCAGTGGATCTACTTCCAGTGGCTCCCCGCCGGCAGCGGCTGGCGCGAGACGCTGAAGCCGTACCGCGTGCGCGCGCAGGCGGGGGCAAAGCCGGAGCGCCTCACCGACACCCAGGTCGATTCGGTGGCTCCGCTGATCGCCGACGGCGTGCTCTCCAGCGACCGCGCCCGGCGTATCGTGAGCGTGCGCGGCGACCTCTACGTCATCGATCTCAGGAAGTCGGCGGTTCGCCGTCTCACCGAGACGCTGGCCATGGAGACGAACCCGCGCTTCTCGCCCGACGGCGCGCGCGTGCTCTTCATCCGCGACGGCAACGCCTTCTCCGTTGACCTTGGGTCCGGCCTGGTGCGGCAGCTCACCGACATTCGCGCCGCTGGTGCGACGGGTGGGGCGCCCGGCGCCGGAGGCGGCCTTGCCGCCCTCGGCGGCGTTCGCGGGGGCGGCGCCGGCGCGGCGCGTGCGGCCAGCGGACAGCGTAACGCGCTGGAGCGTGACCAGCGCGAGCTCTTTGAGGCGCTTCGCGACCGGAGCGCCGCCGACTCCGTGCGCCGCGCCGAGACCACCGCGCGCGACTCCCTTGCCACGAAATCGGTCGTGCTCGCCGCCGGCGAACGCCTGGCCCAGCTCTCGGTGAGTCCCGCCGGCAACGCCATCCTCTTCACCACCACCGCCACCCCTGACGCGCGCAATGGCATCGTCCCCAACTACGTGACGTCCTCCGGTTACACCGAGGACATTCCCAACCGCACCAAGGTGGGCGACGCGCAGCCGCGCACCCGCCTCGGCTTCCAGTCACTGCCGCGCGGCGACGTGAAGTGGCTCCGCTCCATCGACAGCGACTCGCTGATTTCCAACACGCAGCTGATCGGCTGGAACGACGCCGGCACCACCGCCCTCATCAGCGGCTCGAGCAGCAACTTCAAGACCCGGCAGCTCTCCACGGTCGATGCCGCGAGCGGCGCGCTCAGGGCCATCGCCGTCATAAAGGACTCGGCGTGGGTCGGCGGACCGTGCTCGTTCGGTTGCGCCGGCTTCTACGACGACGATCGTCGCGTCTACTTCGTGAACGAGTCCACGGGTTTCGCGCAGCTGTGGTCGGCGGCCGCCGATGGCTCGGACCAGCGCGCGCTGACCAGCGGCAACTTCGAGATCTACGACGTCGCACTGTCGACCGACCGTCGCAGCTTCCACTTCCATTCGAGCGAAGTCTCGGCGTTCGATCGCGACCTGTACCGCATGCCCGTCACCGGCGGCGTGCGGCAGAAGCTCACGGTGGGCCCGGGCGGCCATCGGGCAGTACTCTCGCCCGACGAAAAGCGGCTGGCCGACGTCTACTCCACGACCACTCGCTCCCCCGACCTCTTCCTCGCCGGCGCCTGTCCGCCGGCCGCGGCGTGCAAGTTGCCGCCGGCCAGCCAGCTCACCGTGTCGCAGACCGCCGACTGGCTCGCCTTCAAGTGGATCGACCCCGCGCTCGTGAACATCCCGGCGTCCGACGGCGTGCCGGTGCCCGCCCACATCTACAGGCCGCAGGACATCGGCGCGCAGCCCAACGGTGGCGCCGTGATCTTCGTGCATGGCGCGGGCTACCTGCACAACGTCGGCAATTTCTGGAGCCAGTACCCGCGCGAGTTCATGTTCAACAACTACCTGGCGTCCAAGGGATACGTCGTGCTCGACATCGACTACCGCGCCAGCGCGGGGTACGGCCGCGACTGGCGCACCGCCATCTATCGTTTCATGGGCGGGCGCGACCTGCAGGACCAGGTGGACGGCTCGAAGTACCTCACGAAGAACTTCGGCATCGACCCCGAGCGCATCGGCATGTACGGTGGCTCGTACGGCGGCTTCATGACGCTGATGGCGCTGTTCACCGAACCGAAGTACTTCGGCGCCGGCGCCGCCCTGCGCTCCGTGACCGACTGGGCGCACTACAACCACGGCTACACCGGCTCCATCCTCAACCTGCCGCAGAGCGACTCGCTGGCCTACCGTCGGTCGTCCCCCATCTTTCACGCCGAGCGACTCGAGGATCCGCTGCTCATGCTGCACGGCATGGTCGATGTCAACGTGAACTTCCAGGACATCGTGCGCCTCACCGAGCGGCTCATCGAGCTGGGGAAGACGGGATGGGATCTCGCCGTCTACCCGGTAGAGGATCACGGCTTCGTGCGTCCGTCGAGCTGGACCGACGAGTACCGCCGGATTTTCGAGCTCTTCGAGCGCACCATCGGTCCGGGCGGATCGAAGGTCCGGCGTTGACGGCCCGCTCCGTGGAGTCTCCGCGAGTGGCCATCCCCGATGCTCCGGAGGGGATGGCTCGCCGCGTCGCCCAGGTCATCCGCCGGATCATTGGCGCGCCGGACTACGCGGCCTATCTCGCGCACGTCACCGAGCACCATCCGGAGCGCACGCCGTTGAGCGAGCGGGAGTTTCAGCAGGACCGGCTCACGGCCCGCTACTCACGCCCCGGGAGTCGGTGCTGTTGAGCCAGGCGCGCTCGTGGCACGCGGGCGCACCATGACGAGCGCGACCGACGCCAGCGCCGCGCTCGCCGCGCCCACCGAGAAGGCGACGGCGCTGCCGCGCCAGTCCCAGAGCAGTCCGAAGACGATCGAGGCCGGCAGCACCGCGGCGCCGATGACGCCGTTGTACCAGCCGAAGGCGGTGCCGCGCCGTTCGGCCGGCACGAGATCGGCAACGAGCGCGCGCTCCACCGCCTCGGTAAGGCCGAAGAACAGGCCGTAGGCGATGAACAGCGCCCACGCGTGCCACATCGCGGTCGCCATGGCGAAACCAAGGTAGACAAGCGCGTACCACAGCCACCCCGTCGCAATCAGCGTGCGGCGTCCCACCCGATCCGACCACGCGCCGGCGGGAATGCTCGTCACCGACTTCACCACGTGCAGCGCGGCCCACAGCAGCGGGATCATCGGCGCGCTCACGCCCAACTGCGAGGCGCGCAGCAGCAGGAATGCGTCGGTGGAGTTGCCGAGCGTGAAGAGCACCAGCACGGCGAGGTAACGCCAGAACGGAGCGCCGAGCGGCACTCCGTGTGCTGCGCCCGCCATCGGCCCGCTGCCCTCGGCCACCGGTCGTCCGCCGCCCGCCGTCGCACTGCTGTCGTCCGTCGCCATCCGTCTACCGTCTACCGTCAACCGTCTGCCGTCTTCTTTCACCCCGAATACCGCCACCGCCATCGCCATCGCCGCCGGCACGGCCGCCAGCAGGAAGACCGTGCGTACGCTCACGCCGACCCACTGCAGCAGCACGAACGCGATCAGCGGGCCCATGACCGCCCCGGCGTGATCGGCGGCGCGCTGCACGCCGAAGGCGCGCCCGCGCTCGTTGGCCGGCACGGCGTCGGCGATCATCGCGTCGCGCGGTGCGCCCCGGATTCCCTTGCCTACCCGGTCACCGACGCGAATGGCCAGCACCTGCCACGCGGCCACCGTCAGTCCGATGAGCGGACGCAGCACCGAGGCGATGCCATACCCCCACACCACCAGCGGCTTCCGGCGTGGCATCCGGTCCGACCACCACCCGCTCGCCAGCTTGAGCAACGACGCCACCGCGTCGGCGGCGCCCTCGATCACGCCCACCCACGCCGCGCCGACGCCGAGCGTCGCCGTCAGGAACGCCGGAAGCAACGGGTAGATCATCTCGCTCGACGCGTCGGTGAACAGGCTGACGGCGGCGAGCGCCTTCACCGTCCGCGGCAGCTTCGTTCGCGTGCCGGCGCTCATGACAGGCTCCGCCACACGCCGGCCGACGGCGTCATCACCCGCACCGCGCGGCCGCGCGACGGACGCGCCCGGTGGACGGCGGCATATGACGCTTCCCATTCCCTCGCAAATTTTTCCGCGCCGCCGTGCGTCACCAGGGCCCATACGGCGCCGCCGAATCCGGCGCCGAACGCCGTGGCGCCCGCCGCACCCAGCGCGCGCGCCTGCCCAGCCAGCCAGACGGTCTGCGACACCTGGTTCTCCAGCGCTTCCTCGGCCATCGCCTGCGAACGCGACAGGAGGGCACCGGCACTCGCGGCGTCCGCACGCATGATGGCGTCCGCGAGGCCCGGCACGATGACGGTCGTCTCCTCGCGAAACTGGGCGAGCCGCCGGCGCAGGTATGGCGCGGTCGTCGCTTCCGTGGCCGACCGGTCGGCGAGGGCCTACAGCTGGTCGTACGCGTCGGGCGCCGACGAAAGCGCGGCCGCGAGCGTTTCGTCGGCGCGCGCCGTCTCGGCATTCCATGCCCGAACCAACGCCCGCACGGAGTCGGCAACGCGATTGTACGCGTGCCTGGCGTTCCCCGTCTTGGTGGCCTTCACCCCGCTGTTGGCCACGACGATGCGCCAGTCGGCGGGCCATGCGACGCGCCGCAACACGCGGCCGGGAAGGTAGGAATATTCCCCCACCGTGCCCGAGCGCGACGCGCAAATGGCAATGTGGTCCTGCGCGCCGCCGCGCGTCCCCACGCCGGTGTCGCCGGCAAACGGGCCCCACGCGGCCCCGCTCTCCACCGCGGCGCAGTACTGGGCAAATGCCAGCTCGTCTGCCGCCACCGACTGCCACGCGGGCGTTTCCCACAGTCCGTTCGCATCGAACAGCGCCATCGTCAGCGACACCACCAGCGCGCTCGAGCTGCTCAGTCCCATCGACGGCGGGATGGAACTGCCGAGCGTCACATCGACACCGGTGCGCGCCTCCGGAAAGTCGCGCGTCACCCGGCGCGCCACCGCGGCCTGGTACAGCGACCAGCGCGTCCTGGTGGGGGCCGACGACGGACTCAGCGCCACCTCGGCACTCAGCTTTCGGCCGCGGTCGTGGACCCGCAGCACGGGCTCGGCGATGCACTCCGACCTGGCGTGCATCTGGAACGGCGTGGCGCAGGTCAGCGAACGGCCGCCGGCGTAGTCGGTGTGCTTGCCCACCAGCTCCACCCGTCCGGGCACGTGATAATGCCAGGTCACGGCACCACCGTCACGCCGCGCAGGAAGCCGGCGATGGTCGCCACGTCGGCGCGCCGAGACAGGTCGAGCACGCCCTCGCGCGCGCGCACCACGCGAAACACCTCGCCCAGCTCACGCACGGCGATCATCACGGCGGATTGGAGCTCGAGTTCGCCCCGCGCCGACGGCGTCACCCGGGCGCACGCCTCGAAGAACCGCGGCGTGAAGCTCCACAGGTTCATCGACACCCAATGCTGTGCCTGCCGGGCCAGCGGGTGGTCGGCGCCGGGCTTCTCCACGATGTCGCGCAACCGTTCCTGCTCGTCGATGTCCAGCAGCGCGTAGTGCATCACCCGCTCGCGGTCGATGTTCCCCTCGCGCGCCAGCGCCTCTCCTTCGTACGCCACCAGCCCGGCCCCGCCCAGCGCGCACAGCGCGCTGATGGACGTCACCGGGTAGTAGTTGTCGGAGTTGAGCACCACGAACGGCGCGTCGTGCACCACGCCCTCGGCCGCGCGCACGGCGTCGGCCGTGCCGCGCGGCTCCGCCTGCACCGTCCAGCGCAGGCGCACGCGCGTGGGCGGCGACACCTTTTCATAGTAGTCACGCATCGTCGCGTGCTCAGGGGCCACCACCAGCGTGACGTCGGTGACGCCACCGTCGGCGAGCGCCGACAGCACGAAATCGAGGAAGGGCCGCCCGAGCGTCGGCATCATGCCCTTCTGCCCGGCCGCGGCCGCCCGTTCCTGCGCCTCGTCCAACGCCACCGCGGCCTCGGCTCGCCGCATTCGGGAGCCGAGGCCGCGTGCAAGGATCACCGCCTGGGTAGTGCGCATGCTCAGGAAACTACCATCACCTGTCGTGGTCGGGCGTGACCTTCCAGAAGCCCTGCAGCACCTTCACCACGCCGTAGCCGCTGAGCACGAAGACGACGGTGAACACCACTCCCTGGCCGATGTTGCCGTAGAGGTAGCTCCCCGAGCCGAACAGCGCCGAATACACGAAGGCAACGCCGAGCATCCACCCGAGCATCGCCTGCGGGAGCGAGTCGGGAGACGGCCCCACGCCGGCCGCCGCCTGCACATGCTTCCACCCCGGCCCCGCTGGGCGCACGAGCTTGAAGAACTTCACGAGCGTTGCGTCGTCCGTCTTCGGCCCAAGGAAGGTCGCGGTGATCCACGCCACGGATGTCACGCCAACCGTCGCCAGCAGCGAGATATGATCGGGAATCGGCGTTCCCATCCGGCGCACGATCTCGAACGCCACGGCCGTGAAGAACGATGCACCCATCGCAACCACCTCGGCCCACGCATTGACGCGCCACCAGTACCAGCGGAGCAGGTAGAGCAGGCCCGTGCCGGCGCCGATGGAGAGGAGCAGCGTGAAGCCGCGGCTCGCCGTTTCGAGCACGAAGGTCAGCAGGGCCGCCAGGATCATCAGCAGCGCCGTCATCAGGCGCCCGACGAGAACGTAATGCTTCTCGTCGGCCCCCGTCTTCACGAAACGCCGGTAGAAGTCGTGCACCAGGTACGACGTCCCCCAGTTGAGGTGCGTCGCGATGGTCGAGACATACGCCGCGAGCATCCCCGCAATCATCAGGCCGAGGAAGCCCTCAGGGAGGAACGTCAGCATGGCGGGATATGCCATGTCATGACCGATCATCCCCTTGTCCACGTACGGGAAGGCGGCCCCGATGTCGGCGAGGTTCGGGAAGACGAGAATCGAGCAGAGCGCCACGATGATCCACGGCCACGAACGGAGCGCGTAGTGCGCGACGTTGAAGAAGAGCGTGCCGACCAGCGCGTCCTTCTCGCTCTTCGACGCCAGCATGCGCTGGGCGATGTAACTGCCGCCGCCCGGCTCGGCGCCCGGATACCAGACCGACCACCACTGCACCGTGAGCGGCAGGATCAGCACGGTGAGCGTCATCGTCCAGTCGCTGAAGTTCGGCAGCAGCGAAAAGACCTGCGGATCGAGCTTGGTGAACAAGCCGTGCAGGCCCCCGACCTCGGGACGCTGCAGCGCGTAGTACGCCGCGGCGAACGAGCCCGTCATCGCGATGCCGAACTGGATGAAGTCGGTCACCAGCACGCCCCACAGGCCGGACACGGCGGCGAAGGCGACGTTGAGCACGGCACAGATGAGCAGCGTCTGCCACATCGGCCAGCCGAGCAGCATGTTGGCGATCTTGGCGGCGGCGAGGTTCACCGTCGCCATGATGACGATGTTGAAGAACAGGCCGAGGTAGATGGCGCGGAAGCCGCGCACGAACGTGGCCGCCTTGCCCGAGTAGCGGATCTCGTAGAACTCGAGGTCGGTCAGCACCCCCGAGCGCCGCCACATCCGCGCGTAGAACATCACCGTCATCATGCCGGTGAGCAGGAACGACCACCAGACCCAGTTGTTGGCCACGCCCTTCTCGCGCACCAGGTTCGTGACGAGGTTCGGCGTGTCGGTGCTGAAGGTCGTCGCCACCATCGAGACGCCGATCAGCCACCACGGCGCCGAGCGCCCCGACGTGAAGAACTCGGAGGTGCTCGACCCGCCGCGCTTCGCCATGAGGGCGGCGGGGACGAAGGCGACGACGATCGATATCGCGACGATCCACCAGTCAAATGAGGTGAGATGCATGGAGGAGACGGTAGACGGTGGACGGTGGACGGTGGACGGTGGACGGTGGACGGTCGAGGGCAGACGGTCGAGGGCAGACGGTCGAGGGCAGACGGAGTGTCTACGCCTTCCAGTTGTCGCGCGTAAAGTCGGGGAACTTCATCGGGGCGCTTCCCTTGGCCACGCTGACCTCGCTCAAGGGGTACGGCGCGCTCCACGCCGCTGAGTCGTACACGTCGATGTCGGGCACGAGCCCCTCGCGCAGGCACTGCACCAGGCGCCACGCCATCACGAAATCCATGCCGCCGTGTCCGCCCTTGCGCGCCTGCTCGCCGAGCTGTGTCCAGAGCGGGTGCTCGTAGTCCTTCTTCCACGGATCGAGCGGGCCCCAGCGTTCGCCGCCCGCCTGAGCGTCCACGTAGACGCGCGCCGGGTAGTCCTCGAAGATGCCCTTCGTTCCCTGGATCGCGTTGAGCCGCGAGTACGGCCGCGGATTCGACACGTCGTGCTGCAGCAGGATCGTGCGCCCCCTCGCCGTCTTGATCAGCGACGAGTTCAGGTCGCCGGTGACGTACTTCTCCTTCCACTTCGGGTTGGCGCGGTCCTTCACCGTCTCATCGCGGTGCAGGGTGAGCCCGCGTTCCTCGGTGCTCATCGACACCAGGTACTCGAAGCGGTCGCCCCGGTGAATGTCGAGGTACCAGGCTACCGGTCCGAGGCCATGGGTGGGATACAGGTTGGCGTTGTTGCGCGTGTGCCAGGCGCGGCGCCACAGCCCTTCGTCGCGGTCCTCGAACAGGATGTCGCGCAGGTCGTGCAGGTACGCGGCCGCGCCGTGCAGCGGCTCGCCGAGCACGCCGGCGTGCACCAGGCGATTCACCAGCATCTCGTTGTAGCCGTAGTTGCAGTTCTCGAGCTGCAGGCAGTGCCGGCGGTGCTTCTCGCTCGCGTCGACGAGCGCCCACAGGTCCTTGAGCGTCATCGCGAACGGGCATTCGCTCGATACGTGCTTCCCGGCCTTGAGGGCGGCGAGCATCACCGGCACGTGCCACTCCCACGGGGTGGCCGTGTGGATGAAGTCGATGTCGTCGCGCTGCACCAGCTGTTCGAAGGCGTGGTCGCCGTCGGTATGGAGCGCGGGCATCGGTGCTCCGGCGTCGGTGACCATCTTGGCGGCCTTCTGCGCCTTCTCGGGCACGTTGTCGCACAGCGCGGTGATGCGCACGCCCGGACAGCCCAGGAACTCATGCACGAGGGACCGCCCGCGAAGCCCCGTGCCGACG
>JBBTJT010000061.1:0-19143 GCA_038059315.1 Gemmatimonadota bacterium | reverse complement strand
ACGCCGGCCCGGCGAATCTCGCGACGCTCCGTCGCTGGGCGCTGAGTCTCCTGCGCCAGGATACCACGCAGAAGAGCGGGCGCAAGGGCCGGCGCCTCATGGCGGGCTGGAACCCCGATTACCTCTTGCATCTCCTGCGGATCGCCGTCCCCGCCACCGACACAATTTCATAATGCGTTTGCCCTGGGGATGCACCACGAAGGTAGCGGTGCGCGCCGTGCGCGGCGAGTGCAGTGCCCCGGTTGCGTGCTCGCTCTCGCCAGGTGCTCGACAGCGGCTACGAATCGACGCGTGACCTCGGCACCACTGGCGACGTGGTCACGCGTCAGTTCATCGTCGGTCTTATCGCGACCGTGGCGACGCCTTCGCGATCGGGACGCCGAGCTCCGTGCTCACCTTCCGAAGCGCAACCTCCGACACGGCTCCGCGGTCGGCAAGCACCAGTCTCGCGAACTCCTCGGCGTTCTTGGCCGTCCTGGACAGCTCCAACTCCAGGTTGTCGGAGAGGATGAAGACCCGCTGACCGTCCAACGAAGCCACCGCGCGCCCGTCGCTCTCGCGGACGATGAAATCGCCCGTCTGCGGCTTGACGAGGCGCAAAACCTTCTTGCAGGTCCACTTCGTGGGAATTTCAACCTTCTTGCAGTCTTTCTGAGTGTAGAAGCAGCCCCGATTGTCCGGTGCACATACCTTGGAGAGGGCCTTGGCTTCGCTCGGCGTGATTGCCACGCCGATGACCAGCAACGTGGCGACAAACCCGGTGTGGACGAGGGACTTGAAGAACTGGTGCAGACGGACGTTCACGGGGGCTCGCTCTTGATCAAGGGAAACGCTGGCTCCGTCCGTTCGGACATCGCCATGCCCTGCGGCTCTGGCTCACGGGCAGCCACCCGAGCGGATTCGAAGGGTGGTGCAACTTGGCACCCGGCTCCCTGTGCGACAACCGCGAGGCGCAACAGCAACGCGGCGCCATGCAGGTACCGGTGTTGATCCGACGGCGTGCTACCGGAGTGCCTGCACCATCGCGCGCGCCGCCTCGTCCACCTGCCCCGCCGACCCGTCGAGGTGGCAGACGACACGCACGCGCTTGTCATGCCACGCCGAGATGGCCACCCCCAGCTCCTTGGCACGCGCCGTCACCGTGGTGGCGTCGAGGCGCGCCGGCAGGTCGATCATCACGATGTTCGTGTCGGGCGGCACCACCTGCACATCCCGCACGCCGTCTGCAATGGTCGCCGCGAGCCGCCTGGCGTTGGCGTGGTCCTCGGCGAGTCGCGCGAGATGATGCTCGAGGCCGTGCAGCGCGGCCGCCGCGACGATCCCGCTCTGGCGCATGCCGCCGCCAAAGCGTTTCCGGGCAACGAACGCCTCCGCGATGTGCGCGGCACTCCCGGATGTGGAAGGGCAGGTCATACGGGACAAAATGTAGCGCATGGTTGCGCAGGCGACCCGTAAACGGCATCGTTCCCGAGCCGGCCGACCGGGAGATTCGAACAAGTGTTACCCCTGTTGCCTGACAGGAGAGTGACCTCCGCATGTGGACGCACCACCTGAGACCGCCATGCCTGTCGCGCAGCTGACGGCAATCGACTATTTCACGATGGCGGTCTACTTCGCCGTCGTCCTCGGTATCGGCTGGGCGCTGCGGCGTCGCATGCGCACGTCCACCGACTTCCTGGTGTCGGGGCGATCGCTGCCCCCGTGGGTGACGGGACTCGCGTTTCTCTCGGCGAACCTCGGAGCCCAGGAGGTCATCGGGATGGGCGCGTCGGGGGCGAAGTACGGCATCGCGACGAGCCACTTCTACTGGATCGGCGCCATTCCGGCGATGGTCTTCGTGGGAATCTTCATGATGCCGTTCTACTATGGCTCGCGTGCCCGCTCCGTTCCCGAGTACCTGAAACTGCGGTTCGACGAGAAGACCCGGACGCTGAACGCGATTTCCTTTGCGGCCATGACGATCTTCTCGTCCGGCGTCTCCATGTACGCCATGGGCAAGCTCCTCAACCTGCTCCTCGGCTGGAACTTCGACACCAGCGTCATCGTGTCGGCGGGGATCGTGCTCGCCTACGTGCTGCTTGGTGGCCTGACGAGCGCCATCTACAACGAAGTGCTCCAGTTCTTCATGATCGTCTTCGGCTTCATTCCGCTGGCCTGGATCGGGATGCGCACCGTGGGAGGATGGGAGGGCCTGACCGCGAAGCTGTCGGAAGCGGCCGTGACGCAGGGGCTACCGGCCGGAGCGTACACGCACGCGTGGCAGGGAATGGAGAGCGCGGCGACGAATCCGATCGGCGTCGAGTGGTTCGGGCTGGTGATGGGACTGGGGTTCGTGCTCTCGTTCGGCTACTGGTGCACCGACTTCCTGGTGGTGCAGCGCGCAATGGCCGCCGATTCCATGTCGGCCGCGCGGCGCACGCCGCTCATCGCGGCGGTGCCGAAGATGCTCTTTCCGTTCCTCGTCATCCTGCCGGGAATGATCGCCCTTGCCCTCAGCGTGAATGACGGCGACATGATCCCGGCCAAGCTGGCCGCCGACGGCGCGCCATTGCTCAATGCGGCGGGGCGCGTGGTGCTCGACTACGACATGGCCACGCCGATGATGCTCGTCTCGCTCTTTCCGAACGGCTTGCTGGGCCTCGGACTCACGGCGCTCATCGCCTCGTTCATGTCGGGCATGGCCGGCAACGTGACGGCGTTCAACACGGTGTGGACGTACGACATCTACCAGACGCACATCCACCGTGGCGCGTCCGACGCCCACTACCTGTGGATGGGGCGCGCGGCAACGGTGGGGGGCATTGCCCTCTCCGTCGCGGCGGCATACGTGGCCGGCGCGTTCAACAACATCATGGACTTCCTGCAGCTCGTCTTCGCCTTCGTGAATGCGCCGCTGTTCGCCACGTTCGCCATGGGCATGTTCTGGCGGCGAAGCACCGGTCACGGCGCCTTCAGTGGCCTGGTATCGGGGATCGCCGCCGCCGCGCTGCATCACGGTCTGACGCTGGCTGTGGGTTCGGTGCCCGGAGTGAAGGGTGGGTACTTTGCCGTGCTGGCCACGTATCCCAGCGAACTGGCCCAGACGTTCTGGACCGCCATTGTCGCCTTTTCGACCTGTCTTGCCGTGACGATCGTCGTCAGCCTCTTCACGCAACCGCGGCCCGAGGAGGAACTGCGCGGCCTGGTGTACTCGCTCACTGCACGCCCCGTCGACACGACCAAGCGCTGGATCGAGCGCCCGGCCGCGCTGGCGATCGGCGTCCTGGCCATGACGTTGCTGCTCAACCTGATATTCGCGTGACCAGCCACCGGGAGCGCTAAATGAGCGAGGGCGAAAGATTGGACCTGCGGTACCCGATCGGCGGGTTGTTCCTCGTGCTCGGCCTGATCTTGGCGGCGTATGGTGCGGCAACCGGCGCCAACGCCGAGATGTACGCGCGCGCCACGGGCGTGAACGTCAACCTGTGGTGGGGCGTCGTGATGCTGGCGTTCGGCGCATTCATGTGGGGCATGGCCATGCGTGCGGGGCGCAGGGACTCGGGCGCCCCAACCGGCAGCGGGACAGGATCAGATCATCCGTAAACTCCCCGCGTGGTTCCCCGCGTGGTTCGCCGCGCTGGCGCTCTGCTTGTGCGCCAATGGCGTGGGTGCCCAGCCCACGCCGCGGTCGCGCACGCCGCCGCCCAACGCCCCGGCCACGGTCCTGGTTCGCGGGACGGACGTGGATCTGCGATACCACGGTGTCACCATCCTTCGGGCCCAGTTGTCCTCGACGGGAGCCGCGCCGCGCCTGCGGACGCTCGTAGATTCGTCCGGGGGGAGCATCACGCAGGTCGTCAGCTGGACGGCGGGTGACGACCGGGTGACGCTGCGCGGGACGATCCATGGAACGAGCGACGCGATTGCCGTTGACGCCGATCCGCGCGAGGATGGCGTGCCGATCGTCCGGCACAGCGTGGGCCCCAGCTACAACCGCCTCAACAGGGGGGTCTACGCGCGCAGCGGGGACTGGCTGCTGAGCCTGGATTTTCCGTCCACTGCGCAGGTCATCCCCGTTGTGGGCGGTGATTCCTCGGTGTTTTCCGTCGAGGCCGCCGGTGGCGAGGTGACCCTGCGCTTTCGTCCGCGATTCTACCAGAAGCACCGGAACCTCGCCTACTACGAACCCTGGACATACGCGCCGTGGAACCGGTCGGTCGCCGGATGGACATCATGGTTCGCGTACCGGGACCGAATTACCGAAGCGGACGTTCACGCGGCGGTTGACGCGATTGCCGAGCGACTCGCACCATTCGGGTACGAGTACGTGCAGATCGACGACGGGTTCCAGCGTCTTCCGATCGGCGTGCCGGAGAACTGGCTCAATGCGAACGAAAAGTTCCCCGGTGGGCTCAAGGGGATGCACGATTACATCGCATCGCATGGGCTGCAGCCGGGGCTCTGGACGAACACGGCGTTTGCCGATTCCGCCTGGGCGGCGGCGCATCCGGCGTACTTCGTACGGACGACCGACGGGAAGCCCGCGCGAGGAAACTGGATCGGATTCGTGATGGACGGGTCCAGCCCGGCGACGATGCGGGACCTCGTGCTGCCGGTGTACCGTCAGCTCAAGACGCAGGGGTGGACGTACTTCAAGGTCGACGCGCTTCGCCACCTGCGGTACGAGGGGTACAACAGTCACGCCGGATTCTACTCGACGCGCGGCATCGACCGGGTAGGCGTCTATCGGTCATTCGTGCAGCAAATCCGCGACGTGATCGGCCGCAACAGTTTCCTGCTGGCATCGTGGGGACCGCGACCGGAACTCACCGGGATCATCGATGCCACGCGACTGGGAGACGATGGCTTCGGATACGGCGGCTTTGCGCAGTTCAACTCGTTCAACAACGTCGTGTGGCGCAACGATCCGGACCACATCGATATCTCCCGCCCGGATGGCTACCGGTCGGCGACCCTCACGTCACTGACCGGATCGTTGCTGATGCTGACGGACCGTCCGGAGGTCTATCGGACCGATCGAGCGGAGGCGGCGCGCCGCACCGCACCCGTCCTGTTGACGATGCCGGGCCAGGTGTACGACGTCGATCCGTCGCGCAGCAGCAGGCTCTTCATGGTGGAACACGAGGTCAGCGGATCGGGCCCGCGTCCGTTCGAGGCGGATCAGCGACTGCAACAGTCGCTGTATCAACTGGATGTCGCCCGGCCGTTCGAGCGATGGACCGTGCTGGCCCGCACCGCCGGCGCCCCCGACACGGTGCGCTTTGCTGACCTCGGCCTGGCGCCGGGCCGCGACTACGTGGCGTTCGACTTCTGGGGCAAACGGTTCCTTGGCGCCTTCCGGGATACGTTCATCGGCGGACCGATCGATACAACGTACCTGGTCCAAGTGGTTTGCCTGCGCGAGCGACAGTCGCATCCGCAATTGCTGGCCTCCAACCGCCACGTCAGCTGTGGCGGCGTCGACCTCGAGCAGGTGAGTTGGAGCGGAGGCACGCTCGCCGGAGTCAGCCAGGTGGCGACTGGCGATGCGTACGAGCTGTACCTGACGGAGCCAGATGGATGGACCGCGGAATCCGTCGACGCCCCGGGCGCGCAGGCTGAACTCGGTGAACGCCGCGACGGAACGGTGCGCGTCACGATGCGGGGGGCGCAGGCCGGGTTGCTCGCCTGGCGCGTCCGATTCAGTCGCTCGCGCTAGAGCGGCAGCTCCCGGACCTCGAGCCCACGCGCCAGGCGCTCTTCTGGCCGTCTACGACCCGCGGTGCCCGGCGTTCTTGGCCTGTGTCGGCGGCTTCATCGGCTGACGCGGACTGGGCGAATGCGCTTTCTCGCCCTCAACGACGGGCTTCGGACCAACGCCCGGACGTTTGCGGGAAAAGTCGGGAATGACGTTCTTCTTCATAATGCCTCCTGAGAATCGACCGGTCCCACGCTGATCGAGCCATCTGCCGGCGACATCCTGCCCGGCATCAGGAAATGTAGCGCCAACGAGCCGTTGGCGGGGCAGGTGGCCACCCCGCGCTGTTCGAGGTCTCGCGGTGGCCGGGCTCCGGCCGTTGATTTGAGATGAGACGCGCGCAGTACGTGATGCCAACGGCAACCCGCGCAGCGATGGCGCCGGTGCCATGAAGCTGAAGTCGGAATTCGTGAGGAAAGCGCAGAGAAGAGACGGACGTGAGTTTTCCATCTTGCCGGGGCCGCACATGACGCCGCAGCCTGAATGCCCGAGTTGCCGAGGGGCCATGGCGCCTGGATTCCTCATCGACAAAGGAGATCACAGCGTGCCCTCGCAGCAACAGTGGGCCGAGGGTATGCCCGAACCTTCCTTCTGGTCGGGCCTCAAGCTCAAGGGCCGGGAGAAGGTGCTCGTGGTCACGTTTCGCTATCCCCGCTGCGGCTTGCTGCAGTCGTACGCGCCGCCGGTGCCGTAGCGGGCATCCGCTCCACGCGAGTCAACGACCGCTCGCCGGAAGCCGGCCGTATCGCTGAACCGGCCCCGGCGGTCAGCCTCGCGATGCTAGGGGGTCCGCCCGAGCACGAGGCCCTTCAACTCGTCAGCGATCGACCCGGGCATCAGCATGTTGCGGGCGAACGTCATCTGGCCGGCATCCTCGAAGTACATCTTCATCCGGAACATGGCGTTGATCGTCTCGACCCTGGCCTGCCCTCCGTCCCGCCGGACCACCAACTCCAGGGGAAAGGCCGCAGCGTACGCGAGGCCCGGACACTTGAAGCTCGACCGGGCATCATCGTTGCCGGCACCGACGATACCGAACGCCTTTGCCTCCATGGCTGCGCCACTCACGCCGAGGATCACCAACCCCTGCTCGGCGAGGTCGAGCCTGTAGACGCCCCGCAGCTGCCACTTTCCGCGAGGTGGAAGCTGCAGGCGCTGCCATATCCCGTCGGCCATGCGCCGTACCTCGGCGCTCGTGCCGCCGCCGGCGGTCGTGATCGTCTCGAGCTGCCGGGTGAACGTCCCGCCGGCCATCACACCCATGGTCTTGCCGATGAGGCCGCGCTTGCGGGACTGGCCATACGCCTTGTTCACGCGGTGACCGCGCGTCGCGGAGGCAACCACGCCCGAGACGTCCTCCACCAGCGCGCGGCCGGTTGCCTCGAGGCCAAACTCGGCGATGATCGTCCGCTCCACCGAAAGCGGATTCACCATGGCCACATGCACCCCGCGCTCGTCTTCGAACACGGCAATTCGCACGGGGAGGGCGTACGCGGACTGTGCGCCAACGGCGAGGAGTGTCGCGACGCGTGCGGGCTGGTGCGCCACGACCACGCGGGCGCTGTAGCCGCAGCGCGACTGGTCGGTGCCGACGGCGTGATCGGCGAGCACCGTCCATCCCTGTCGCGTCAATGCTCCGGCGATTGCCGTCGAGGCAGCCGGCACGGTCATCGGGACGGAATCGGCGACGACGACAAACACGCGCTGGGCGTCCTGCGTGAAGACCGTGGCGGGAGCCAGGCAGAGTGCGGTCCCCAGCGGGACGACGACGGCACAGCGAAAAATGGAGCGCATGGCGGCTGATCCGGAAGATAGAAATAGAATATCGTTATAGAACGATATGGCAATTCTGCCCTGCGGCGCGTACCCCGCCATCGGGTAGCCACCGACAGGCTGCGAGGGAAATGCCGGGTCGGTGGGGCGAGCAGGCCGGGCGCGCCCTCAGCGCTGCTTGAGCGCTCGCGTCAGCGCCCGGTCGAGCGCATTGGCAAAGGCCTGCTTGTCCCGTGGCCCGTACACGGCACTTCCGCCCGTTTCGACACCGGCGCCGCGCAGTCCGTCCATGAAGTTGCGCACCGAAAGGCGTTCGCCGATGCTCTCTGCCGTGTATGACTCACCCCGCGGGTCGATGACGGCAACGCCCTTGGGCACCAGAAGGGCGGCGAGCGGGATGTCAGCGGTGACGGCCACGTCACCGGCCATGGCGTGTTCGGCGATGAAGGCGTCGGCCACGTCGGGACCTGCGTCGACACGCACGGCCGAAAGGCGTGAATATCCCGCCGGAAGCTGAACACGCTGGTTCGCCACGAGCACGGTCTCGATGCTGAGGCGGTCGGAGGCGCGAAAGCAGATCTCCTTCACGGCCAGCGGGGCAGCGTCGGCGTCGATCCAGAGCTTCATGGGGACAGGACAGTTGCAGGGGAGTGACTCCAGGTGGCGGAAGATAGCCGTCGAGGGATGCTGCCGCCCGCTCTGGCGCGTCGTGCCTCGGGAGGCAATCGTTCCCCCATGACCACGCCGCACGACCATTCCACCAACCCGCTGCACGGCATCACGCTCGAGCGGATGCTCAACGAACTGGTGGCGGAATTCGGCTGGGCGCGCATGGGACGCCGCGTGCGCATCGCCTGCTTCACGAGCGACCCGAGCGTGTCATCGAGCCTCAAGTTCCTGCGTCGTACGCCATGGGCGCGGACAAAGGTCGAGGCGATGTACCTCGACATGAAGCGGAGGACCAGGCCAGGCGCCTGACGCAAGGCGCTGCCAGTCGGCGGTCCCGACAGACGCGTCAAAAGTCGACTGACTGGCGCCGGGCTCCCGGCCGCATCTATTCATAGGTGCCGCTGCAGGACCCCGTTTGCGGGGTGGCGGACGGGAGCGTTCACGATGTCCAGCGAGACGCTGCGGGACGGTGTGGTGATTGCCGGCTACTCGATCGAACGAGAGCTTGGCCGTGGCGCAATGGCGACGGTCTACCTGGCGCAAGACCTCAAGCACCACCGTCCGGTCGCGCTGAAGCTCCTGAATCCGGAACTCGTCGCCTCAATTGAAGCGGCGCGCTTCCTCCGCGAAATCGAGATCGTCGCCGCGTTTGTTCATCACAACATCCTTCCGCTTCACGATTCGGGCAACGCGGATGGGCACCTGTACTACGTCATGCCGTGGGTGGACGGCGGATCGCTGCGGGAACGCCTGAATGAGGAGCGACAACTCCCCGTGGCGGAGGCCGTGCAGATCGCCCGGGAGGTGGCCGACGCCCTGTCCTACGCGCACAAGCGCGGCGTGGTACACCGGGACATCAAGCCGGAGAACATCCTGCTGGAGCACGGGCACCCGGTGGTGGTGGATTTCGGGGTGGCGCGCGCCCTGTCGGTCTTGCGTGACGAGTACTCGACCGGGGCCGGCATGGCCGTGGGGACACCGGCCTACATGAGCCCGGAGCAGGCGAGCGCCGACGGCATGGTTGATCACCGGGCCGACCAGTATGCCCTGGGGTGCGTGCTCTACGAGATGCTCGCCGGGCATCCCCCGTTTGCCGGGGGCAGCACGCGGGCAGTCCTGGTGCGCCACGTGTCGGATCCACCGCCACCGCTCGCCACCGTGCGTTCGGGAGTCCCCCGTCCGGTGCGTCAGGCGTTGACCCGGGCGCTCGCCAAGGTGCCGGCCGACCGGTTTGCCTCGGTGCGAAAATTTGCCGAAGCGCTGGTGGCGCAGGACACCGACGCCGACGCCGACGCTGACGCCGGCTCGTCCATTGCCGTACTGCCGTTCATCAACATGAGCGGAAATGCGGAGGATGACTATTTCGGCGACGGCATGGCCGAGGAGATCATCACCGCGCTCACCAGGATCGAGGGACTGCGCGTCGCATCGCGTACGCCGGGTGGTCCTGCGGGAGGATGAGCGGCGCGCGATCACCAAGGCGCCAACGACTGATCCAGAGGCGTATGACTATTACCTCCGCGGGCGGCAGTTCTTCCATCAGCGTCGCAAGAAGAGCGTCCTCTTCGCACGGCAGATGTTCGAGCGCGCCATCCAGCGGGATCCGACATATGCGCGTGCCCATGCCGGGCTTGCCGACGCCTGCTCGCTGCTGGCGCACCACTATCAGGACGACCGCGCCGCCGCAAACATCGAGCAGGCCGACGTGGCGAGCCGGAAGGCGCTGGAGATGAGTCCCGACCTTCCCGAGGCGCATGCCGCCCGCGGGTTTGCGCTGGCCCAGCTCAAGCGCTACCCGGAGGCTGAACAGGAGTTTTGCCGGGCCATAGAGCTGGATCCCAACCTGTTCGAGGCGAAGTACTTCTACGCCCGAACCTGTTTTCAGCGGGGGGAGCTGGCGCGGGCGCTCGAGTTGTTCGAGCAAGCCAGCCGCGTGCGCGAGAATCACGAAGCGCTGTACTTCGCCGCCCAGACGCTTTCAGCCCTCGAGCGATCCACCGAGGCGCAGGCGGCCTACCGCCGGGCGCTGCCGGTGATCGAACGGCATATGGAGCTCAACCCGGATGACGCCCGGGCCGCCACGATGGCCGCGGTCTGCTGCAGCCGGCTGGGTGACCGGACCCGGGGGCTCGAATGGGCCCGGCAAGCGACCGTGGTCGACCCGGAGGATGCCGGGGTCTGCTACAACGTCGCCTGCCTGCTGGCGCTGGAGGGCGAGCGGGACGATGCGATCGAGCACCTTCAGCGCGCGATGCGCGTGGGATTCGCCCGTCGCGACTGGATTGAGCATGATCCCGATCTCGAGTCCCTTCGTGACGATCCCCGTTTTCAGGAGTTGATACAAGACCGGCGCGACGAATCCGCCTGAGAGAGCGTGCGTGTCGAGCATTGAAGGCGCGGGATTGTATATTCAGCCGGAAGGGCACCAAGGAGCACGCGTGGCAGACGGTTCCACCAGTTCGCATCGCCGGCAATCGATGGGAGAGGAGATCGCCAACAGCATCAGCCACGGCATCGGGTTCGTGGCGGCGCTGGTCGCGTTCCCCGTACTCGTGCTCGGTGCCATGCGACACGGCGCCAGCGCCGTGGTCGGGGCCGCGGTCTTCGCCGCGACCATGTCGCTGCTGTACCTGACCTCCACGATCTACCATGCCCTGCCCGAGAACCGGGCCAAGCGCGTCTTCCAGATCCTGGATCACGGGGCCATCTACCTGCTTATCGCTGGCACGTACACGCCGTTCACCCTCGGCGTCCTGCGCGGCGCATGGGGGTGGACCCTCTTCGGGATGATCTGGGGCTTGGCCATCTTCGGTGTCGTCGTCAAGTCGATGGGTGGCATTCGCTATCGCCGGCTCTCGACCGCGTTGTACCTGGCGATGGGGTGGCTGGTCATGATCGCCGCCAAACCGCTGTTGTTGCACGTACCGGGCTGGGGACTGTTCTGGCTTGCCGCCGGCGGCGTTGCCTACACGGCGGGGGTCGGCTTCTACATCGCGCGCCGGATGCGATACGCACATTTCATCTGGCACCTGTTCGTGCTGACGGGCACGTCGTGCCACTTTGTGGCCGTGCTGAGCTACGCGGTCTGACGACGCTCAGGGCGTGGCGGACCGCAGGTCGACCTGCATGCCCTGCAATCCGCCGGCCAGCCCCCCGCGGTAGCGCGCATCGCCGAAGAACACGGTGGTGTCGGTGCCGCTTGATTCGACGCGCACGTACGGAAACTGCGACCAGACGAGATACTTGCGTGCCGCCGGAGTCGCGCCCGCTCTCTCGACCGCCCGGGAATTCCAGTCGCCGAGCGCCACCATCGTCTCGTCGAACGTCACGCGCGGCGTCGAAAGCCAGCGAAGCGCCCCGAAGTGGTAGCCACCGGCAGTTCGCACCACCAGATCGGCACCCAGCGGGTTTCCCGGCCGCGGCGAGTAGAGCACCTCCTCGATGCCACGCAGCCCGCGTGACTCGGCGACCGAGCGCGCCAGGCGCTCGCCCAATGCGCTCAACGTGATCATGAACGCTACATAGGCGATTGCCGCGCCACCGAGATTGCGCACGATGCGACGATCGCGCGCAACGTTCGGGCGAAAGGCCCGCGAGCCAAGCAGGCCGAGGGCCAGCACGGACCAGAGAAACGGGTCGATGATGAAGACGCTGTCGCCACGAAACCACCGGCCGCTGAACGGCATCAGCAGGCGGATGCCGTAGGTGTTGAGCCAGTCGAGCATGGGATGGCTCAACACGCCGATGGTCGCGAGCAGCAGCAGCGCCCTCGTCGGCGCCGGATCCGCATCCGGCGTTCGGCGTCGGCGGACCCAGCGATCCCAGGCGATCATGATTCCCGCCACGACGAACGGCAGAAGTATCCAGGCCAGCGGCCCATGGGTCCAGCCACGCCGCCACGCCAGCGCCGAGTTCTGGCCGGCGAACGCGGCGGCGATGTCGATATCCGGGGCATTGGCGGCGAGCATCAACGTGGCAGTGGCCAGCGGCGTGCGCCGGTCGAGGCCGGCGCACGCCAAGGTGGCGCCGGCGAGCGTGTGGGTGATGGGGTCCACGCGAATCAGGGCGTCGCGGGACGCAGATACTTGTCGTACCACCCCACGTAGCGTTCCAGCCGGTCGCGCACGTAGGAGGGGCGCGTGATGCCGTGGTTCTGTCCCGGGTAGACGATCAGCTGCGTGTCGATGCCCTGCGACTTGAGCGCCTGGTACATCTGCTCGCTGCCGGCGATGGGGACGTTGAAGTCCTTCTCGCCGCCGAGAAAGAGCGTGGGGGTCTTGATCCGGTCGGCATGCCAGAACGGATACGAGACCTTCTCCCACGCCTTGGGGTTCTGCCACGGCGCACCCAGTTCCTTCTCGTACTGATAGATGTACTGGTCGGAGCCGTACATCGTGGATTGCAGGGCGCTGCCTGCGCCGCTGGTGGCCGCCCTGAAGCGCGTGGTGGTGGCGATGGTGTAGTCGGTGAGGATGCCGCCGTAGGACCAGCCGCCGAGGCCGAGACGGTTCGGGTCGGCGATGCCCGACGCGATGACGTGGTCGACACCGGCGAGGAGGTCCTGCACTTCCTTGTTTCCCCAGTCGGCGTAGATCGCCTTCTTCCACGCCTGCCCGCGGCCGCTGCTGCCGCGGTAGTTCACGGCGAGCACCAGGTAGCCCTGTGCCGCGAGGAGTTCGCGTTCGAGTGAGAACTGGTGGGCGTCCTGGCCGTTGGGGCCGCCGTGGATGCGAAGGACCAGGGGATATTTGGTGCCAGCGACAAAACTGGCCGGCTTCACGAGCAACGCGCCGACGGTGAGGCCGTCCTTGTTCCTGAACGTCACGTCCTCGGTCGTGCCGAGTTGCAGTGAATTGAAGAGCGAGTCGTTGACGTGCGTCAGCGCGCGCAAAGTGCTGCCCTCGAGCGCGAAGACCTCCAGGGAATGCAGGGCGGTGGCCACGCGGGCAATGGTGCGTCCGCCTGGAGCCGCATCAATGCCGAGAACGACGTGGCGCCCTTCGAGGGACTTCGTGACGCGGCCATCGGCGAGCGCGACGGACGCCACGTAGACCGCGCGGTCGTCGGGGACGAGCACGGTGATCGACTGGCCGTCGCGGGCCCACGTGGGATCAGCCACGTCGCGATCGAGCGCGGTGGTGAGAAGGCGCGGCGTGCCGCCGGTGCTGGCGACAACGGCCAGCTGGTCCTGGCTGTACGCGTAGAGTTGCGGCTCGCTCCCCTGCAGGTAGGCGACCTGCGTGCCATCGGGGCTCCACACCGGCGTGTTATCGGGGCCGGCCCAGGTGGTGAGGCGCAGCGGTTCGGCACCGGCGCGCGCGTCCACGGCGAAAATGTCGCTGTTGTTCTCGCGATCCGGGTCGGCGCCGCGACGCGAGACGAACGCGAGACGCTTGCCGTCCGGGGACCAGCGCGGCGTGGAATCGTCGAAATCGCCGGTGGTGACCTGCTCGACCTTCTTCGTCGCCACATCGACGACATGAATATGGTCGCGGCGGTGATCGAGGTACCCGTCGCCGTCCTGCTTGAAGTGGTAGCGGTCGATGACGATCGGCTTGGGATTCTTGGATTTCAGGCTGTCAGGCTTGGACTCTTCCGGGTCGGGATCGTGCGAGACGACGGCAATACGCGTACCGTCGGGCGACCACTCGTGCGCGGCGACGCCGCCCTTGAGTTCGGTGAGTCGTACCGCTTCTCCGCCGGCGCGGTCGAGCAGCCAGACCTGCCCGCCCTTCGATTCAAACCGTCCCGAGACGAACGACAGGTAGCGCCCGTCGGGGCTCCAGCGCGGGCTTCCCTCGTTTTCCGGCGAATTGGTGAGCCGCACGGTGCGCGATCCGTCCCACCTGACCATCCAGACGTCGCTGTCGCTCTTGTCCTTGGTGGAGTCGACGGTGGTGACGGTGTAGGCGATCCACTCTCCATCAGGGGAGATGCGCGGGTCGCCGACGTCGCGCAGGCGGTAGATGTCGGTGGCGCGCACGGCGCGCCTGGCTTGGGCCGGCAGGGAGCTGCTGACGACGGCGAAAGCGAGCAGGGCAGCGGAAACGAAGGGGCGCATGAAAAAGCTGGGCCTCGGACGCATGGGAAGGCGATTTGGCGCAGGGAAGTATGCGTCGACGGGTCGGTCTCGTCCACGCTGCTCCCCATTCGCTGCTTCCCATTCCCTTCGCCATCGTCAGCCAGGTTGTTCGGGTGATTGCGGCGATCCCGGCAGCCACCCCGCGTCGCGTCAACGCTCCTCGAGCACTCGCAGTTCGGTGTCGGCCGAACGCAGTCGCTTGGAAATGGCGATCGCCAGCCGCTCGAAGATGATCCCGCCGAGCGCAGGGTCCCTGGTCACCAGGGCGTCGAATCGCGCGCGTGAGAGGAGGAAGAGTTCGGTCGGCGTGACGGCTTCGACGTTGGCCGAGCGTGGCTCCTGGTCGATGAACGCCATCTCGCCGAAGAAGTCCCCGGGGCAGAAGGTGGCCACGTGATGGCGCTTGCCCGTTTCCAGCGGCAACAGTGCGCTCACCCGCCCGCTGCGCACCAGGAAGAGCTCGTCGCCGGCGTCGCCCCGCGAGCAGATGGTGCCGCCGGCGGGAACACGGAGCTCGCTTACGGCGCCCGAGAGTTCGCTGATGGTCGCGGCGTCGAGCTCGCTGAAGACCTCGATGTCGCCAAGGGCCAGCGCCGCGCCTTCCTCCTCCGGCGTCCACCCGTGGGCTTCGAGGACGCGATCCTCGATCCACTCGATGGCGCTGTCGCGGGAATCGAAGACGCGAATGCCCGTGCCCCCGCGCACCAGCCCAAGATGTGCCATGTACTCCTCGACATCGTGGCTCGTGGCCAAGCCGGAGGGCAAGTGACTGAACAACAGCTCACCGCCGCTGTCGGCAAGGCGCGCCTTCATCTGCTCGAACAGGTGCGCGGCCGTGTAATCCATGGACCTGACGCGACGCAGGTCGAACAGGACGAATCGGCGCCGGGAAAGGTCCTGTTCCAGCTCAGAGAAGAGCTGGTCGGTGGTGCCGAAGAACAGGTTGCCGTGCAATTGCACGACGATGGCGTCCTCGCCGTGCTCGTCGAGAATCTCCGACTCGGCGAGCAGGCGACGTCGCTTGGAGTGCACGGCCCGCAAGTCGCGCTTGTGGACGATCACGGAGCCGCGCGCCTGGTCGCGGATGAAGAGCAGGATGGCGAGAAAGATGCCCGTCGCCGAGGCGGCAATGAGGCCAACCTGGGCCACGGCCACGACGGTGAGGATGACGGCGAAGTCGACGCGCGTCGATGGACGCAGGGCCAGACGGAAGACGCTGCGGTCGAACATCTTCCAGGCGACGACGAGCAGGATGCCGGCCAGCGCGCCGATGGGCACCCACGCGATCAAGCCGCCCAGCACAAGGAAGGCCAGCAGTACGAAGACACCTTCGGCGATGCCCGACAGGGTGCTGCGGCCGCCGCTGGTGACGTTCATCAGCGTGGCGCCCATCGTCCCGGCGCCGGCCATTCCGCCAACGAAGAACGACGCGAGGTTGGCGGTGCCCTGCCCGATCAGCTCGCGGTTGGAGTTGTGGCGGCGGCGCACCAGCGCGTCGAGCACGACGCCGGTCTTGAGCGTGTCGATGGAGAGCAGCACGGCAAGCGTGAGCGCCGAGGAGAGCACCAGGGCAACGTCGGACGGACCGATGTGCAACAGGGAGGACGCGCGCGCGCCGACGGCGCCGACGAACGAACCGGACGTCACAATGGGTCCGATGACCAGCCGGTTGCCGGCGAGCGTGAGCAGCGTACCGTCGAAGAACGCGAGCGCGAAATAGGCGACGATGCCAGCGGTCAGCCCGAGAATGGCCGCCGGGACCTTCCCGGTAAGCTTGGGAGCGCCCACGGTGGCAACGATGGTGACCAGGCCGACGGCAATGCCCGTCCAGTTCCACAAATCAGGGGAGCCGAGTCCCTCGAGCAGGTGAATCTTCTTGGGCAACCCGAGCAGCTTCGGCAGTTGACCGAGGGCAATGATCACGGCAACACCGGAGAGGTAGCCACTGACCACCTGATACGGAATGAACTTGATGAGGCGGCCAACACGGGCGAAGCCGAAGCCGAGTTGGAACAGGGCGGAGAGCAGCGCGGTAAGTCCGAGCAGGGCGACAATGCGTTCGGGGGCGATGCTGCCGCGCGCCACGAACTGGGCGGCCAGGGCGGAGAGAATGGCGGCCGCCGGGGCGCAGGGTGCGGTGATGAAACCGCCGTTTCTCCCGACGAGGGGTGCCACAATGCCGAGCGTCGCGGCGCCGAGGATGCCGGCAAGCGCACCTGCGCCTGCCTGTTCGGGAGAGATCGCGCTGTAGACCAGCACGCCGAAGGCAATGGACGAGGGGAGCGCGACCAGCATTGCGGCCAGTCCGCCCCAGAGATCACCGGCGCGGGTTCCCGCGCCGGCTGCCGGCTTCGCCACGGTTGCCATGTTCGCCTCGTTGTTCGCCGCCCACCATCATGGCATCAAATGGCGGGCGGGGCGAGTGGCTCGCGCCGGGGGCGCCGTGGTGTCAGCGCCATCCTACTTCTTCACTCCGGCTGTCTCCAGTTCGTTGGCCAGCCTAGAAGCACCGTACACCCTGCGCAGCGCCTCGACGATGCCCTTGGTGTGCACCGCCACCGACCGCGCAACCTCGTCGGTGAAGATGAACCGGTTCGGCAGGCTCTCGATGTTGCCGTCGAAGATCAGCCCAACCACCTCGCCGGCGCGGTTGATCACCGGACTGCCGGAGTTGCCGCCGATGATGTCGGCCGTGAGCACGAAGTCCATCGGCGTCGTCATGTCGACCGTGTTGCGCGCCGCGTGCCAGCGCGGCGGCAGCTTGAACGGCGGCTTGTCGTCGAACTCGGCGCTGCGCGCGTACAGGCCGTAGAAGCTCGTGCGATACGGCGCGATGGTGCCGTTGTACGGGAAGCCCTGCACCACACCGTCGCTGATGCGGAGCGTGAAGGTCGCGTCGGGCGGCATGCTCTCGCCGTACGCGGCGTAGATCGCCTGTCCCACAAGCTCGACGTTCGCGCTGATCGTGGTGTTGAGCTTCATGGCGCGCATGGCGTGCTTTGTGGCCAGCGGATTGACCTTGCGGGCCAGCACGACGAGCGGATCGGTGCTCGCCAGCACGGCGGCGCCGCCGCCATCGAGGAGCGCCTTGCGTGCGTCGACCGAGCCCATCTTGGTGCCGTTCACCAGCACTTCGGCGGCGACCTCGGGGCTGCGACCGCCAAGCGCGGCGGCCAGGAACGGATCGTTGGCGGGGAGGGCCTTCTGCGCCAGCGTGAACTGCATGGCCAGCAGCCGCTTCTCGGTCTCGACGTCGATGGGGATGTTCTGTGCCTGCTGGGCCTTGAGGCGCCCCATGCCCTGTGCACGGTACTGCGGCAGGCGGAGCGAGTCGGCCAGCTTGTCCTGCTCGGGAATGCGCACAAGGCCCGCGGCCAGGTTCATCAGGTTGGAGCCGCCGCCGAATCCCTGGAACTGCTGCAGCACGGCGAAGCTGCCGAGTTCCTTCTGCGCCTTGGAGATGTTGTCCCACGCCTTGCCGTACTTGGTGGCGAGGTCGGGTTTGGCGGTGATGCGCGAGCGGAAATCCCTCTCGAACGCCGCCTTGCGAGCCATGATCGAGGGATCGATGAGGCCGGCGTTGTAGCCGATCACCGCCTTCTGGGAGTTCTCGAGGCCGAAGATCTGGTTCTCATACCGACGCTTGTTCGCCTCGCTCTGTGACGCGAGCTCCTTGTAGAGCGCGATCTGCGCCTTGTAGTTGGCCAGCGTGGCCGGGTACTGCACGTCGCGCAGGTACTCCATCTGGGCCATCGTGAGCAGCCGGCCGGTGCTGCCGGGATTTCCCGGGACGAAGGTGAGATCACCTTCCTTGGCGCCGTTGGAGTTCCAGCGCAGGTAGTGCTCGGTCTTCAGCGGCTGGTCGTTGACGTAGACGCGGAGCAGCGTGAGGTCGAGATCGTAGCGCGGATAGGTGAAGTTGTCCGGGTCGCCGCCGAAGAACGAGATCCCCTCTTCCGGTGCCATCACGAGACGGACGTCAGTGTATCTCTTGTAGCGATACAGCGAGTACTTGCCGCCCTGGTAGAATGTCACCACCTGGCAGACCAGGCCGGTCGCCGCCTGGCAGGACGTCTGCAGGTCGGCGATCGCCTTGTCTCGTTGTTCCACCTGCGCGGCCTGCACCTTGGCGGTGACTGCGGCGCGCACCTTGGCGGTCACGTCTTCCATGGAGATGAGCTGGTCGGCGGTCGATCCGGCGCACTTCTTCTCTCCCGCTTCGTTCGGGGAGACGAAGCCGGCTTCCTGGTAGCTCGTGTCGCGCGGGGAGGACGCGCTGATGCAGCCGCGTGCGCAGTGATGGTTGGTCATCACCAGGCCCTTGTCGGAGACGAAGGACGCCGAGCATCCCTGAAGGCGGACGTTGGAGAGCTGGACGTGATCGAGCCACTCCTTGGTGGGTTCGAAGCCGTAGCGCCCCTTCCAGTACGCGAGCGGCGGCGCGTCAAAGGTCCACATCGTGCCGAATTCCTTGATCCACCCACCCGGTCCGGTCTGTACCTGGGGAGCGGGAGCAGCCGCGCGCGTCGGTGCCTTGGGCGCGGCAACCTGACCAGAGAGTTGAAGAACCGGAAGCGCAACTGCAACGCTGAGCGTTGCAACCAGCCGGATGTTGCCGTTGAGGCGACGCATAGGACGGGGCTCGGATTGGAGAGTCAGGTGATCAGCACAGCAAGGGGGACCCGGGAACGTTACGGCGGAATCTACGATGCGCCCATCCCGCACTGTCCTGACGGGATGTAGGGCATTGCCTGCCCTTGTCCAAACGAGCGCACCATTCATGAAGCGTCAGTGCTTCGTCCAGACCACGAGGATGGCATTCATAAGGACTAGTACTTACTTGCGTAAATCAGCGTAACGACGTTGGAGCGGTATCGAGTGG
>JBBTJT010000060.1:0-22464 GCA_038059315.1 Gemmatimonadota bacterium | reverse complement strand
GGATTTGTGCGCCTGGACCAGCCGCCCGCAGCCGCTACCACTGCAGCGCCGTCGGCACCAACGTGGGTTAGAGCGCATCGAGCGCACGGCGCAGCTCATTTTCAGAGCTGGCAAAGACGAATTCGCACGCGTAGCTGACGACGTTGCGGTTGAACAGGTCGACATAGACGCGCTGCGCCAACTTCTCCTGCGGCAGCAGACCCGGCGCCATTGCGAGGATGAGCCGAGGCGTCAGCGGCATCAACCAGCAATCGGCGTTAGTCCACCACCCCGGCGCATTCGGTCCAGGACGATCCCAGGCTCCATGGTGCTTGAGAATTCCCACATCCGACGTCAGAAACTCCGTCCCTTCCTCCGCATGTATGAGCGTCCAACCTTTCGCTAACAGCCGCGGCATTGCCTTCACCGTCTGCGTTCTCAAGAAATCGAGCCAGAGCCCCTTCGTGACTACTGGCCGGTATTCGGCAGCGAGCGTGCGTATGTCCTCATCGGACAGTTCAACGCCTGAGTCTTCGAGTATCGCCGCCCGAAGCGCTGCCGTATCAGCGGTGCGCGCGTCATACTCTCCCTCCAGACCTGTCTGAGCGGCCTTCATAACGAAGTCTCGCGTTGCCGGAGTGCGTAAATCACGAGCCATCACATACCGACCGAGATCTTCACGCTCCGCGCTCGTAATGTCCTGCTTTGCCGCGACCTTGCGAATAGCCGTTGAGGCCGGTCCATCTACGGTTTCAGCCAACCACTCTTCTACGCCCTCCAGCGCGGCATCAGGCGCGTCATCGTCATACAGGCGAGCCTCCGCCGCGAGCGACGCAGGCGGAATCTTCTTCGGATTGGGGTTAAGTCGACCGGCTTTGTCGAAGCACCACAATTGCCTCTTTTCATTCGCGAAGTAGGCAAGATGGAACTGAGGGAAGTAGTGATGAAGTCGCGGCTTACCTGGATTGGGCATCTGAGGCTTGATGATGCGCTCTAACGATTCTGTCACAGGTTACTTGCCGTCAGAAACGGTTATCCTGCGAGTCCCCGCCCAGATAACCACCCGCAGTTCAGGGAATCTCCCTCACCCCAACCTCAAGCGCCAGCCGCCTTTGTGCGACCTCCGCAAGCGTCGCCCCTTCGACGTTATGCTGCAGGCCACGCAGCATAACGCGAGTGGGGCGCCGAGCGCCCCGCAGAACCACCGCGCCCCTCCCGATCACCAGACCGAGAGGGGCGCGTTCGCTTCACAAGGCCGTGAGTCCTACCCGCACTCACTGAACCCGCACACATGACACTTCACGCACCCCTCGGCGAACTCGAGCTGTGACCCGCAGTCCGGGCACGATCCGATGAACTCGCCCGTGTCGCGCGAGTTGCGCTCCAGCTGACCCTGCTCGGCACCGCTCGCCACCGGCGCGGACACGGTGTACGACGGAGTCGGCATCGACGACTCGACGGTTGGCGTGGCCAGCAGTTCCTGCTGCACCCCCTGCTTGTCCTTCCACCACACGTACAGGGCCTGACCTACCGCGTCGGGCATGCTCAGCACCTTGTTCTCGCCCAGGCCCACCGCGCGGTCAGACGAGATGCCGCGCAGCTGCTTGTGGATCTCCATCAGCGGAATGCCGCTGCGCAGCGCCAGCGAAATCATCCGGCCCAGCGCCTCGGCGTCGGCCATCGCGCTGCCGCCGGCCTTGCCCAGGTTGATGAACACCTCGAACGGCTGCCCCTTCTCGTCTTCCGTCACGTTCACGAACATCACGCCCAGCGGCGTCTCGCGACGGATCGTCGTGCCGCGCAGCTTGTCGGGACGGCTCCGCTTCTGGCGACGATTCAGGTTCTCGGCTTCCGCGTCGAACAGGATCTTCTTCAGGCGCTCGTTCTCGTGCTCCACCTCGGCCACCCGCTCCAGCAGGTCGGCCTTCTCGCCCACCGTCGCGCCCTCGCCCTTGCGCGTGGCCGCCGCACCTGCCGTCGCCCCCGTGCTCAGCACCTGGCCGTCACGCGAACCGTCGCGGTACACGGTCACACCCTTGCAGTCCATCGCGTACGCCATCTCGTAGATGGTGCGCACGTCGTCAACCGTCGCGGTGTGCGAGAAGTTGGTGGTCTTGCTGATCGCCGAGTCGCAGTGCTTCTGGAACGCGGCCTGCATCTGGATGTGCCACTCGGCCGGTATCTCGTTGGCCGTGCGGAAGATCTCCTTCATCCTGGCGGGCACTTCGGGATGGTTGATCGTGCCCGTCTTGGCGATGCGCTCCATCAGCTCGTCGCTGTACCAGCCGCCGGCCCTGGCCATCGCCACGAAGTCCTCGTTCACGTCCGGCATCATCACGCCGGCCTGGTTGCGCATGAACGCCACGGCAAACAGCGGCTCCAGGCCGCTCGAGCAGCCGGCGATGATCGAGATGGTGCCCGTCGGCGCCACCGTCGTCACGTTGCAGTTGCGCAGCAGCTGCATGGCGCGCACACGATTGCCCTCGGCGTCGCGCGCGCAGCTGTCGTCGGGACCCCAGATGGACTGCGCCCACTCGGGGAACGCGCCGCGCGACTTGGCCATCAGTTCGCTCTGCGCCTTGCTCTCGGCGTCGAGGAACTCCATGACGCGGCGGCCGAACTCCACGCCTTCCGCGGAGTCGTAGCGGATGCCAAGGCGCACCAGGGCGTCGGCAAAGCCCATCACGCCCAGGCCGATGCGGCGAATGCGCTTGCTGAGCTGGTCGATCTCGGGCAGCGGGTACTTGTTGACGTCGATGATGTTGTCGAGGAAGTGCGTGCTCAGGCGGATGTCGGCACGGAACGACTCCCAGTCCATCGAGCCGTCGTTGGCATAGATGCCAATGTTCACCGAACCGAGGTTGCACACGTCGTACGACAGCAGCGGCTGCTCGCCACAGTTGTGCACCACGAGACCATTGGCAACGAACGAGTGCGTCAGCGGCTCCGACAGGTCGAACACGGGTTCGTCGCCCATCGGATCGAGCGCCACGAAGCGGGCCGTGAACTTTTCGCGGTATGGCCCGCGCGCACCGTACGCCCCGAGCCGCGAGCGCAGTGCGTTCTGCTTGGTGGCGCCGAGGAAACCGATCTCCCCTTCGAACCGCACCACGTTGTCGCGACCAATCACGAGATCGTGATCGGCCTGACAGTCATAGGCGCGACCGCCGAACGCCACCTGACGCGCCGCATGGCGGTTGGCATAGACGCGCGAGGCGATGCCGAAGTTCAGCAGCATCCGCTGCACATCGCGCAGCAGCGGCAACGAGACGGACGTGAGCCGCACCGACACGCCCTTGTCGGCGTTCCCGGTCACATGCCCGTCTGCCGTGAACAACGCCTGCAGGAATCCGGCCTGCATCTGCTCCGACGCACCGAGCACCGCCAGCGGCACACCGCTCAGCTTGGTGCCGGCCGTCACACCGAAACGCTCGGCAATCTGATGGCGCAAACGCGTCGAACTGACCGTCGCCAACGCACGCGACGCGATGTCCACCACGCCCACGGGACGCTTCGAGGCAACCCCGCCGTGCGTCAGGAATGCGTTCACGTCATTCGCAAACTCCGGCGCCAGCTCGCGATCGTCGCCCCAGAACCCGAGCACCGCACCATGCCCGCTCTCGTTCGTGATGTGCCCGTCGGCGATGAGCCAGCCGAGCACGCGACCTTCGCCCGACGTTCCCTCGGCGCCGAACCCACCCTTGCGATTCTGCAGATGCAGCACGTCACCCTCGACCAGGTGCTGTGCTTCCACCCAGCCGCGAGACGTCATCAGACGATGGTCGCCAGTGACCCGCACGTCATAGCCTTCGCGAGTGGTCACCCGGAAAACGGGCTTGACGCCGGTACGGAACGGCGTCCCCGCGGGACCCCAGTCACCCGACCCAAAGCGGCCATCGAGCGTCACGGAGACGCCATCGGCGCGGTCGGCCAGTTGGGCAATGGGAATCAGGCCAGCCGTCGTCGACACCAGCGTGTCGCCCGTGACGCACGGGTTAGTCGCCTCATACTCGCCCAGGTGCGGCACCGGGTTGTACTTGTTGGCTTCGTCGATGAAGAAGACGCCGGGCTCGCCGGTGCGCCACGCGCCGAGGATCATCTTGTCCCACACGTCGCGGGCACGCAGCGAGGTGACGACCTTTTTTGTGGCCGGGTTGATCAGCTCGTACTCGCCGTCGGCGTGCAGCGCGTCCATGAACTTGCGCGTGATGCCCACGGAGATGTTGAAGTTCACCACCTGCGTGAGGTCTTCCTTGCAGGCAATGAAATCGAGCACGTCGGGGTGATCGACGCGCAGGATGCCCATGTTGGCGCCGCGGCGCGTGCCGCCCTGCTTCACCGCCTCGGTGGACGCGTCATACAGCTTCATGAACGACACCGGGCCGCTGGCCACGCCGGTGGTGCTGCGCACCATCGAGCCGCCGGGCCGCAGGCGCGAGAACGAGAAGCCCGTGCCGCCGCCGCTCTGGTGGATGAGCGCCATGGAACGCAGCGTGTCGTAGATGCCGTCGTGCCCGTTGCTGAGCGCGTCAGCCACCGGGAGCACGAAGCACGCCGAGAGCTGCCCCAGGGGACGGCCGGCGTTCATGAGCGTCGGCGAATTGGGCTCGAACCGGCGCTGTGTCATCAATTCATAGAAGGCAACGGCCGTGCCGTAGACTTCCTGCTCGGTGGCGCCGTAGCGACGATCCGCTTCGGCCACGACGGTCGCGACGCGCCAGAACATGTCTTCTGGAGTCTCGACCGGCTTCCCGGACTTGTCCTTGACGAGATACCGCTTCTCGAGGACGGTCCGCGCGTTCGCGGACAGCGTGTCGGGGGAGGCAGGGGGGTTCACCGGCAATGGCATGCTACTTCTCCGCTGTATGGTTCCAAACCTGAATTGCGGTGGAGTTGGTCGGCCGGTAAGGGCCATCCTCACCACTCAGGGGATAGGGGCGTCAAGCTACGCGGTTCGTGATTCCGCGCAAGAACAAGACAACCCCATGTGAGATCAACACTTCGCGCCAACTGGTCACTTTCCTATTCGAGCGCTGTGGATAAACGACCTTTCCCACAGCGACAGCGATAGGGACAGCATAGGCCAGCAGAACGACACCGAATACCGCATATGCAACAGGTGTCCTAAGTTCAGACACTTCAATCAGATACGTACAGTCTTCAGGAGCGCGAAAAAACCGAATTCGCGGCACTCAACCGAGGGGGATCATAGTACCGATTCTGACTGCGGAACGCCAGACCTTGCCCGCAAGCACAAGCTCCATTATCGACGAACGAGCGCCGCCCGGGTTACGCGCGGTCGACGGCTCTAGCGAATCCAGCGATCGAAGAACGCGACCACCAGATCGAGATTCGCCGCCGTACCGAAGCTCGCTCCACCGTGACCATCGCTGGGGAACTCGGTCCAGCTCACGCGCGAGGCGCCGAGCGCCGGCAGGAGCGCGTCGCGCATCCGCCGCCCCTGCGCGGTGGGCACCGTGCAGTCCTGCCCCCCGTGCTGAATGACGAACGGGGGATCGTCGGCGCTCGCCCAGGTCACGGGACTGGCCTTGTTGGCCACTGCGGGAATGCTCGACGGCTTGCCACCCAGCCACCGCCCTTCGGGCGAGTTGGCGTCATCGTGGCCGATGCCGCCGAACTTGGGACAGCCCTGCGCCACTGCGTCGGGCTCCATCTGCAGCATGTCAGCGGGGCCGAACCAGTCGACCACGGCCTGCACACGCGATGACTGCGACGCGTTGCCCAGTGTGGCATCATCGAACTCGGCCACGCCGCCCGTGACGCCGAGGAAGGCGGCGAGGTGCCCGCCAGCCGAACTCCCCCACGCGCCGATCTTCTCGGGAACGATGCGATACGTGGCGGCGTTCGCGCGCAGGTGGCGGACGGCCGCCTTGAGGTCGAGCACCCCGGCCGGAAAGAGCGCCTCGCCGCTCAATCGGTACTCGAGCGAGGCAACCGCGTACCCCTTGGCGACCAGGCGCCGCGCCGCGTCGTTCGCACCCAGCGACTTCGTTCCGCCCGAGAATCCTCCACCATGAATCCACACCACCAGCGGGAACGGGCCGTCGCCGGTGGCCGGCAGGTAGAGATCGAGCCGCTGGGCGTCGGACTGGGTCGCGTAGCGCACGTCGAGGCGCGTACGCACGATGGCCGGGGCCGAGGGCCCTTCGGTGACTGCCGTACCGCCCGCATTGGCGCAGGCGGTGAGCAGGCTGGCGAGGATCACGACGATGAGCGGGTGCACATGCGTGAGACGTCGCAACCGACGCGGCGTTACACCCGTGGACGCCCCGATACGCAAACGCTACGCGTCAGGCGTTGGGCGGTGACGAAGGGGGGTTTGCTTGATCGTGCGCCCCACAGCGGGGCCCGAAGTGCAAACATCTCTCCAAGGACCAACCAATGATCCCGTCGCTCGCCCTCATTATCGCCGCCGCCTCGTGCGGCGACATCCCCGCCCGTCCGGCGCGCAGCACCTTCCCCGCCCTCGCGCGTCCGGCCATCGTGCACGCCGACACGCAGCCGAGCCGCTCGGCGCAGCACCGCGAGGCCGATCGCCTCGCGTTCACCGGCAAGTTCAACAAGGCGCGCGTCGAGTACCTGGCGGTCATCGCCGTCATGGACTCGTCGGCGTCCTTTCCCGGCGAGGTCCTCTGGTCGCTGGCTACCATGGAGTACGGCCGCAACCGGGAGCTGAGCGCGGCGGCGATCCTCGACCGGCTGGCCGAAGCCGCAGTTCGGTACGGACGCCCCGAATGGCAGGCCCGCGCGCTGCTCGAGGCCGGGATCCTCTATCAGAACCACGGCCGCACCGACCTCAGCGTCGATCGCGTGCGGAGGCTGAAGCCGCTGCTGTCGTCGCCAGCCATCGGCGCGAGCGAGCGGGCGCAGATGGCCGGGCGGGTGGCGATGAAGTGAAGGAGTTGGTGGTTGGTGGTTGGTGGTTGGTGGTTGGTGGTTGGTGGTTGGTGGTTGGTGGTGATCAGCCAACCGCCAACTGCCTACCGCCCGCTGTCAAGCGCCATCATCGCCCTCGCCCGCTCCACATACGTCCGGGCGCCACGATGTATGCGTTCGAGCAGTTGCTCGTCGACCGCACCCACCACCTTGGCCGGCACGCCAAGCACCAGCGACCTCGGCGGCACTTGCATGTCCTCGCGCACCACCGCGCCGGCGCCGACCACCGACCCGGCGCCGATGACCGCGCGGTTGAGGATGATGGCGCCGATGCCGATGAGGCAGTCGTCCCCAATGGTGCATCCGTGAATGACGGCCCGGTGCCCGATGGTCACCCGATGGCCAACCGTCACCGGTACGCCGTGGTCGACGTGAACGACGACGCCGTCCTGCACATTGGTCTCGTCGCCAATGACGATGGCGTCGACGTCGCCACGCAGCACCGCCGTGGGCCAGACGGAGCTGTCGCGGCCGAGGGTGACGTTGCCGATGACGACGGCGGAGGGATGGATGTAGAGCATGGTTCCTCAAGGTCATACCGCGACGGCTTGCTGCACACCACGAAGGCACGAAGGGCACAGAGGTTCACGAAGTGACTCACGGGGGGGGTCGGCGGTCAGTCCTCTCCTCGGCGTCCCATTTCAATTGGTATGCCTGGTGCCCCTTCGTGCGCTTCGTGCCTTCGTGGTGCGCAGTTGTCCTAAAAGGTGGCCCCAAGGCTGAAGTACACCGCCCCGTTCGGATGGTCAGCGTACGCCCGTCCCATCACCGGCCGCGCAAACCCGAGCCGCAGCCGGTACGGCACATCATATGAAAGCACCGCCGCGTCCAGTGTCAGTTCGCCGCCCACCGATGTCATCCACTCACGAGCCGTTTCACCCGCTGGGCACCCGATGGTCCCTGCCCCTGCACCCGCTGGGCACCAGGCCGCGCCGGCATCGCCAAAGAAGGTCACGCTCACGCGCTGCGCGAAGAATGGAATGAACCGCGAGCCCCAGCTCGGTATCGCAACCGGCGCCCGATACTCCGCGGAACCGCCGAGCGCGCGAATTCCGCGCTGCGCGCCCGGCGCGAAGCCGCGCACGAAGAAGTTGCGCCGCACGTCGCCCAGTTGTAGGCCGGGAGCCAGCTCCACCGTGCTCCCGCTCACGCCACCGGCTTCCAGCTCGGTGTTGGTCTTGTCGTCGGCCACGCCAATCACGCCGCGCAGCGCCAGCACATGGTGCGCCGGCCCGGGAATGAAGCCGAGCGACTTGTACGCGTTCCACGCGCCGATGTACGTGACGGACCGCGTGCTGGCCGCGTCGTCGGTGCGCCAGCGCAGCCGCGCGCTCCCCGACACGCTGATGCCGTCTTCGGGACCCGCCGACAGGATCGGCTCACGCGTGTTCGCCCATCCGGCGAATGCGGTGAACGTGGGGTACTTGAGCGTCTGAAGGAACAGCGGGCTCCCCAGGTCGTTGACGAGCGGCGCGGGGTCGGTGCTGAAGTCGCGCAGCTCGAGCTCCGCACTGCCGCTCAGCACTGCCGAGTTGCGCACCCGCGCGCGCACCAGCGTCAGCGACGTGCCGATGAACCGGCGGCGCCGCAGCAGCGATCCCACCGGCGCGCGCGTGCTGTCCACCAGCGGCGTGTGGTCCCACTGCTGCCGGGCCGCGACGTCGACGAACGGAACACCAAACCCGGAGAACCGGTAGATAATGCTTCCGGCGTTCTCCCCGCGCGTGGGTTCGTGCGTCAGCGACGCGGCGTAGAAGTGCCGGCCGACGATGTCGCTCCCCGAGATGAGGGCGCCGAAGCGCGTCTCGTTCTCATCGGTGGTCTCGATGCTCGGCAGCCAGTACCGTGGCACCAGCTGGCGCAGCGGGCGATACGGCTTCACCTCGCCATCGGCGACGACGGGTGGCGACGGTGGCGACGCGTCGTCAATGCCGGGAATGGTGGTGACCGAGCCCGGCGCGCCGAACTGCGAAGACCAGACGAGCCGCTCGCCGTTGCCACGCGTCTCCACGGCCACATAGCCATCGGCCGTTGCTTCCGGCGCGTCGAGCGAGGTGGATGCCACGGCCCCCGGCGTCAATCGGCCGGTGGCGACATCCGCCGACCAGATGGTCGACGCGCCGCTGTTGTTCACCGCAAACAGGATGGCGCGGTCATCGGCCGTCCAGCTCGGGAAACCCACCGTGGCGCGCGCCGAGGCGAGCACGCGGCGCTCGCCGCCGAGCGTGTCGAGCACGACGATGCTCATGGTGCCGCCGCGCACCCAACGCGCGGCGGCAATGCGCGCGCCATCGTGCGACCAGCGCGGCGCGCTCCAGTTCGTGTCCAGGCTCGCCGTGGTGATCGGCGCAATTGCGCCGTCAGCGCCGACGCGCACCAGCCGCGTGGTGCCGGCCACGTTCTGCACCGCCAGTATCGCGCCGTCGCGCGCGCGCGCGTCGGGGGCGAACAGCCGCGCGCCGCGCGTGAAGGCGTGCTCCGTGCCGTCGCGCTCGCGCATCCAGAGGTCGGTTCTCAGGCGCCACGGATCCGTCCACTCCGACTGGGCAAAGACGATGCGCCCATCGCCGAGCGCCACATTCGGCTCGAGCGAGTTGCGGCGCGCAATCCGCCGCGCCGGGCCCTGCAACGTGGCGCCCAGCTCGTACAGTCCGGCGACGTCGCGCCCGTCGGACGCCACGTACAGCACTCGGCCGTCGGGCGCGAGGCGCGGCGCGCGCTTGTACCAGCTGGCGCTGGTGAGCGCTCGCCCCGCGAACGCCGGCTGCGCGCGCGCGGCCGCAACCAGCGAGTCGCGCCAGACCGCGTACTGCGCCGAGAAGGACACGCCGAACGCGCGCCTCGCGTCGCCATCGAACGCGAACGGATTGACCCGCGCGCTCGAGTGCTCGATGAACGTCGTCATGCCCCCCGCCGGCCCACGCGCGACCATCTCGCGCATGAACAGCGAACCGAAGATGTACGGACTGGTGCCATTGGGGAACGACAGCGTGGACACCGACCACTGGCCGAGGTGCGGGAACGGGCCGTCCACGGCCAGTGCATTGGCGTACTGCACGTGGGCGAGCCCTTCGAGGCGCCCGCCGTCGCCGAGCGCCGACTCGTAGTAGACGGCGAGCCCCTCGAGCATCCACGACGGCGCCCACGCGTTGGGAAACAGCAGCGGCTGCCGGCCGAACAGCGCCTGCGCCGCGCGCCACCAGCCACGCGTGCGGTCGAGGTGGAAGACGTGCACCAGCTCGTGCTGGATGACGAGGTCCAGCCAGTCGTCGCGGAAGCGCAGCGTGCGGTCGTCCACCGGCGGGCGGGCGAAGACGACCATCCGCGGTGACGGCGACACGTAGGCGAAGCCGTTGGAAAAGTCCGCGTGGTCGGTGACCACGAGGTCGATGCGCCCCCGTGGCGCCCGGATGAGTGGCGCCAGCTGCGCGTACGCACGCTCGGCGCTCCCGCCGGCGCGCCGGGCCAGCGGCTCGAGCTCGGCGGCGAAGTGCACGTGGAAGTGCGGCGTGGTGATGGTGCGCCACTTCTCGTCGGGCGCCTGGGCATTCGCACCGGTGGCAAGACAGGCAACGGCAACCGACCACCACGGAATGACACGGATGGTCACGGACAACGACACGGAATGAACAAACCGTTTCAGGGGGTTCCGACCGGGCATCGGGGGCGCTCCAACTGTCAGAGGTTCCACTGGGCGATCCGTGTATTCCGTGCAATCCGTGGTAAGCAGTTCGCAGTCTTCACCGGGCCAAGGGATGGCATCGTCGAGCGCAAAGGTAATAGCTGAGCCACGTTATGGGCGTACCCGGCCGCCCCGGGGGGGGTCTCGCGCCTAGCCACCATCCTTTCACAATCCTATTATACGCGAGCTTCCCTGACTGGTTCGATTTCGCGAGGATCGGGCGTGAACCGTTGCGGCTTCTGTGGACGGGACAATGAAGGCGATTCGCGCTTCTGCATCGATTGCGGAAAGCCCGTCGTCAGCGGCGGCGCGCGCGTCATCGAGGTGGCCTCGATCTTGAACCCGGGTGGCCCACGGCTCTCGACGCCGGCCGCCCGCGGCGTGCCTGCCACCCGGGTGTCGGCGACGGCCGGGCCGCCGGTGCGAGGCATGGGGTGCCCGCTCTGCGGCGCCGCAGTGCACAGCGGCCTGCCGTTCTGTCCGCAGTGCGGCGGGCGGATGAACAATGAAGTGCAGCCCGATCCCTCCACCCACCTCACCTGCGACTCGTGCGGCAAGCCGGTGCGCGCCGACGACCAGTTCTGCGCCCGGTGCGGCGCCAAGCGCGCGGGCGCGGCCCCTCCGCCGCTCGCCCCCGGCACGCAGGTCTTCTCGGCGCGGGGCGCCCAGTCTGGCCCCAAGCTCGTCCTCCTCGACGACAGCGGGCAGCCCACCCAGCACTTCTCGCTCGGCGCGGGCGAAGGCATCGTCGGCCGCAACGACGGCGAGGTGCGCTTTCCCGACGACGTCTTCATGAGCCCCGTCCACGCGCAGTTCGCCGTGCGCGACGGACAGCTGTTCGTGCGCGACCTCGGGTCGCGCAATGGCACCTGGGTCTTTCTCGAAGCGCCGCAGAAGCTCGGCGATGGCGACATGATCCTGGTGGGGTCGCAGATCCTTCGCTTCAAGCGACTCGGCTATCCCGGGCCCAATCCGGCCGAGGCCGACGCCACCCGCCGCCTCGGGTCGCTGCTGCCCCATACCGACGTCGCCGTGCTGCAGCAGCTGCGCGCCGACGCCTCGGTGCGCGATGCGCTGCACCTGAGCCCCGGACGCAGCGTCTTCCTCGGGCGCGACAAGGGCGACTGGGTGTTCGCGTACGACCAGACCATGAGCGGCACGCACGCCGAGATTCGCAGCGAAGACATGGACTTCGTGCTCCTCGACGCCGGCAGCCGCAATGGCGTGGCCGTCTCGGTGAGGGGCGAGCGCGCGGTGAAGGTGGGGCAGCGCGTGCTGATGGGCGACCAGATACTGCGCGTGGAGAGCATTTGAGCGAACAGAAGATCTGCCCGACCTGCGGGACGGAGTATCCGCTCAGCGAGCGGTTCTGCCCGCGCGACGGCACGGCGCTGCGCGCCACCGCGGCCGGTGGCGACCTCATGGGCACCGTGGTCGCCGACCGCTACCACATCCTCAAGAAGCTCGGTGAAGGCGGCATGGGCCAGGTGTATCTGGCCGAGCACGTGAAGATGGGGCGCAAGAGCGCGCTGAAGGTGATGAACCCCGGCATGAACCAGGACGCCGACGCCATCGCGCGGTTCAATCGCGAGGCGGCCAACGCCAGCCGGCTCAACCACCCCAACATCTGCGCCATCTACGACTTTGGCGAGACGCCCGACGGGCTGATCTACCTCGCCATGGAGTTCATCGAGGGGCAGTCGCTGTCGTCGCTGGTGGAAAAGTCGGGAGCGCTTCCCCCGGCGCGGGCGGCCAGCATCATCCACCAGAGCGCCGACGCGCTGCAGGTGGCCCACGATGCCGGCATCGTGCACCGCGACCTGAAGCCCGACAACATCATGATTGCCAGGAATCGTGATGGCACCGACCTGGCCAAGGTCGTGGACTTCGGCATCGCCAAGGCGCACAGCAGCGACGCGCAGAAGGTCACCAAGACCGGGCTGGTGGTCGGCACGCCCGAGTACATGAGCCCCGAGCAGCTGTCGGGCGACAAGCTCGACGGACGCAGCGACATCTATTCGCTGGCCCTCGTCGCCTTCAACTGCCTCACCGGCACGCTGCCGTTCGCCGGGTCGTCGGCGCAGGAAGCAATGATCGCCCGCCTCATCGAGCAGCCCAAGTCGCTGGCCGAGATGCGGCCCGACGTGACGTGGCCCGACGAGGTGCAGCGCGTGATGAACAAGGCGCTAGAGCGCGATGCGAACGAGCGTTACCAGAGCGCCGCGCAATTCGGGCGCGAGCTGTGGGCGGCGTGCGAGAGCATGCCGTCGACCGTCGCATCGGAGGCCGGCACGCAGGTGATCAGCGCGCCGGTGGCCGGCGGTGCCGGAGGCAATGTGCCGGCCACTCGCGTGGCCGGGTCCGGCGACCGTGGCAAGACCGTCGCCGCGCCGGCCAAGGGTGGCGCACCTGCTGGGGCCGCTCCGGCCCCGGTGCCTGTCAAGAAATCGAACACGGGAATGATCGCCGCCGCTGTGATCGGGATCGCAGTTCTCGGCGGGGGTGGCTACTTTATTTTGAACCTCGGCGGTGGGGCGGCTGTCCCCGCTGCCGCGGACAGCACGCAGGTGGCGGCACCGGCGCCATCTGGCGCTCTGCCTGGCACGCAGGTACAAAAGGGTAGCGGTGCGGTGGATCCGCTGAAGACGCCCGTGAATCCGGCGGGTGGCGGAGACCGTAGCAGGGGGGGTACGACGCCCGCGGGTGGTGGGGCGCCGCAGGTGCCGGCTGGTGGTTCTCCGGATCCGATTGCCAAGTGGATGGGCGTCGCCAACGGCGACATCCCGACAAACGACGAGGCCCGTACCATTCTGTCCGATCTGAGAGGCATCGCCGCGACCGGGACTGGCGAACGGAAGGCGACCGCCCTGTTCATCATGGGCCAGGCGAGCCAGAAGCTGGGCGACACGGAAGACGGGTGTACGTACTGGAAGCGCGCAGCCGATTTGAGGTCGGGGATGTTCTCCGACCGCGCCAAGAGCATTCACGAGGTCACGTGCCAGTGACCCCCAACGCCCCTCTCGACATCATCGTCCACGTCTTCGGACGCACGGACGTTGGCCGCACGCGCGAGCACAACGAGGATTGCTTCGTCGTCGCCGACCTGACGACGATGAACGCCACGCTGCAGCCCGAGGTGCGTGAGCACCGCCCCGGCGCGCGCGGGTCGTTGTTCATGGTGGCCGATGGCATGGGCGGCGCGGCCGCCGGCGAGATTGCCAGCCAGATGGCCACGGAAGTCGTGCTCGAGGATCTCGACGCCCGGTGGCGCCGCGCCGACGCCACCGACGCCGACGCGTTTGCCATGGCCCTGCGCGCCGCGGTGGAGACCGTCAACACGCGCATCCACAAGTACGCCATCGAGCATCCCGAGAACCGCGGGATGGGCACCACCACCACGGTGGCCGGCATCCTCGGCGACAAGCTGTACCTGTGCCAGGTGGGCGACAGTCGCGGCTACCTCGTGCGCGGCGGCACGGCCACGCAGATCACCAAGGACCAGTCGCTGGTGCAGCGCCTCATCGACGCGGGCGAACTCACCCCCGAGGAAGCCGAGGTCAGCGAACGGCGCAACATCATCCTCCAGGCGCTCGGCCCCGAGGCGAACGTGAAGGTGGACGTCACGGTGCAGCAACTGCGCCGCGGCGACACGCTGGTGCTGTGCAGCGACGGCATGTCGGGGCAGATGCGCACGGCCGACATCTCGCGCATCATCGGCGAGTCGCCCGACCTGGTGAGCGCCTGCAAGAGCCTCATCGACCTCGCCAACGAGAATGGCGGCCCCGACAACATCACGGTGATCACCGCGCGCTTCGAGGGGGACGGGCTGCAGCCACCTGATGCGCTCGACAGCGTAGGGCATCGCCCGTACGTGTCGCCGTCGGATGCGCGCCCCACGATGCCCGTGGACGCCGGCGACGTGCGCAAGTCCCTGGCGGCGCTCGACGAGCTCAAGCTCTCCAAGGTGCCCACGGCCGAAGTGGAAGTGCAGCGGGTGCCGGAGGGCTACGACTCGGGTGACTTCGTTCCGCGCCGCGAGACGACGCCCCTCGTGCCGGAGCCGGTCGCGGGCCGGACCCAGCGCCTGAGCGTCACCCAGATGCGCCTGATCTTCGGCAGCATCACCCTGGTCGTCGGCGCCTGGCTGGCCTGGCTGTACCTGCTGCGCGCCTGAGCCCACCATGCGCATCGAGCTCCGCATCACCAGCGGCGCGCGCGCCGGCGCACGGGAGATCTTCGACAAGTCGATCATCGCCATCGGGCGCCACCCGATCAACGACCTGCGCCTCGACACCGAGAAGGACCTCGACGTCTCGGGACGGCACGCCGAGATCCGCGTGGTGGGCGGCACGGCGACCGTGCGCGACCTGGGGAGCAGCAACGGCACGAAGGTGAATGGGCAGCCCCTCGTGGGCGAGCGCGCGCTGTTCGACGGAGACGTCATCGCGCTGGGCGGCGCGGTTGGCGCCTCGCTCGAGTTCCACGTGCTCGATGACGGCGAAGCCGCGCCCGTCGCGCAGCCGTCGCATCACGAAGCTCCGCCGTCACCGGCCGCTTCCCCCGCGGAGAGCGCGAAGCCGCGGCGCGACACGACCGCTCGCATCGCCGAGGCGGTGGAGGAGCACACGGGCAGGATGCGGCGCGTGCTCTACGGGTTCGGCGCGACCGTCATCGTCGTGGGGCTCGCGCTCGCCTGGATGAGCCGGCAGAACTCGTCGGCCGACCGCGCGACCATCGAGGCACTGCTCCAGCAGCTGCAGGACCAGAATGCGGCCATCGCGCAACTGCAGGGCGGCCCGGGGGCGCGCGGCCTGGCCGACGAGGTGGGTCGCATTCGCCAGGAACGCGACTCGCTGCTGTCGGCGCTGCGCAAGGGCGGCCGCGCGCAGGACATCAGCGGACGCATGGCCGAGCTGACGCAGCGGCAGAGCGCTGCCGGTGAAGTGTCGAAGGTGGACTACGAGCGGATCGGCGAGCAGAACACGCGCGCCGTGGCGTTCATCGTGGTGCAGTTCGCCGAAGGCGTGGAGGGTGGCACGGGGTTCGGCGTGACGCGCGACGGGCTCATCGTCACCAACCGTCACGTCGTGGAGGATCCCGCCGGCACGCCGGCGAAGATCGCCGTGCAGTATCACGGCACGCGGAAGTGGCTCCCCGCGCGACTGCTGAAGGTGTCGGCCACCGATGACCTCGCGTTCCTGAAGGTGGAGGCGCCGGGCGCCTACCCCACGGTCGTCGGCATCAGTGGCAGCGGCACCGTGCGCGCGGGCGCGCCAATCGCCATCGTCGGCTTCCCGCTGGGCAACGAGATCGCCGGCATGGGCGGGTCGATCGACACCATCACCGCGCGCGCCACGCTCACCGCCGGGATCGTGAGCAAGTCGGTGAGCGACATCCTGCAGGTCGACGCGTACGTGGCGCACGGCTCGAGCGGATCGCCCGTGTTCAACCGGCGCGGACTCGTGGTCGGGGTCGTCTACGGCGGGCCGACGGCCGCGGCCGGACGCATCGTGTACAGCGTGCCGTCCGACCGGCTGATCGCGCAGCTGCCGGGTGAGGCGGCGGGGGCGGTCAGACCGTAGTCGGCCATGAAAGGAAGCTGTGAGCTGTACGCTGTACGCCATACGCCGTCCGACGCGAGCGTTCCTGCCCGCAGCGGACGGCGTAGAACGTGAATCGTACAGCGTACAGCTGCTCTTGCAGTTCTTCGTTCGGCGTAGAACGTAGAGCGTACAGCGTACAGCTTCTTTTCGACACTAAGCGCAGAGTGCACGAGCCGCAGCTTCTTGCATGCCACGATCCCCCGCCCACGCGCCCAGCACGTGCGGCGCATCGGGCAGTTCCGCCGCCAGCCGTGGGTGCCCGAACAGCACCACCAGCGCGTCGCGCCGCAGCGTCCTCGCCCCCTGCACCGCCAGCTTCACCGTCAGCCGCGCCTGCGGCGAGAGGCCCGCCCGGCCCTTGTCCGCCACCACGTCGGCGAAGACGGCGATCACCAGCACGCCCTCACCCTCGGGCGTGGCGCCGTCCACCACGTGCACCCGCCGTCCCAGCGCCTGCAGCGCGTGAATGAACGGACCGCGTGACGGCGCGCTCGCCGGCGGATCGTCGTCCACCATCACGACCTCGGCGTGCGGCGGAAGCCACGGCACGCGTCCGCGCTCGATGCGCAGCACCTTGTCGGCCACCTGCTTGGCCCACGTGCGCTCGTCGAGCGTCAGGGCGCGCGCGTCGCGCGTCCATCGCCCCCACGTGGCCCACCAGTCGCGCCGCTCGCGCGACGCGGCCAGCCGCCCGGCGTCGAGCCGCCCCGACGCCACCGCCTCCTCGAGGGCGAGCACCACCCGCACGGGGTCGCGAGGCGCGAGCAGCAGGTCGCAGCCGGCCTCGAGCGCGCGCACCGCCGATTCGCCTTCATCGTGCCCGGCACTCCCGCCGCGCATGTCGAGCGCGTCGGTGACAATCAGCCCGCTGAAGCCGAGCCCGTCGCGCAGATGGGCACTGATCGGCGCCGAGGACGACGCGGCGCGTCCCGCTGCGTCGCCGGCGGAAAGGGCCGCGTGCGCCACCATGATGCCGGCCACGCCGGCATCGATGGCCGCACGAAATGGGGCGACGTCGGTCGAAGGAAAGCACCTCGCGCACGCCAGCACGTTTTCCGCCTGGCAGGCGTCAATCCAGTCGGCGCCAAGCGCACCCGCGCGCGCGGCGTCGGCGCCAAGGCTCCGCGTGCCGATGGTCGCGCTCGTGATGGCGAGGTCCAGGTCGAGCACCGGACCGAGCGCCCAGTTGATGCCGAGCGACCGCGCATCGCGCGCCGTGAGGCGCGCCGCGCGGCGTACCACGTCGGGGTCGGCGAGCGATGCCAGCGCCGCGGCCGGCGGGAGCGCGACGGCGCCGTCGATGCGCTCTCCCGCCCCGCGCTCCATCTCCGCGGCGATGAGCAGCGCGTGCGGCGCGTGCGCATGCAGCGCGCGCGTCAGCTGGGCCACCTCGTCGAGCGGACCTCCGCGCAGGATGAAGCCGCCCACGCCAACGCCGAGCGCGCGGTCGATGGCGTCGCGCGTTCCCGTCCACCCCTCGTCACGGTCCCAGCCGAGCGCCGCGATGACATGTTGACTCAGGTCCTTCATGCGCGCATTCAGGCCGGCGTGAAGGTGCCAAGCACACGCGGCCCGCGCGCACCGGTGGCGGCGGGGACGTTGCCCGGCCGTGACTTCAGGTGCAGCCAGCCGAGGAACGCAAAGGCCACGGCCTCCTTGGCGTCACCGTCGAAGAAGAGCTGGTCGAACTGCACCACCGCGCGCGGCGCGAGCAGCGCGACCAGCCGCTTGACGAGGGCCGGATTGCGCGCGCCGCCGCCCGAGATGACGACGTCGGCAATCGGCTGGGGGATGAACCGGTCGTAGGCCAGCGCGATGCTGCGCGCGGTCAGCTCCACGGCGGTGGCCACCAGGTCGGCATCACTGCACCCGGCGCGCCCGGTGCGGCACTTGGCAATGAGCTCGGCGACGAACGCCGGGGTGAAGAGTTCGCGCCCCGTGCTCTTGGGGGGCGGCGCGCTGAAGTACGGATGCGCGAGCAGCTCGTCCACCACTTTCTGTGCCCCTGTCCCCTGCGCCGCGAGTTGTCCGTCCACGTCATACGGAAGGTCGGGTCGCACGGCGCGTGTCACCGCGTCGACGACGCCCACGCCGGGGCCCGTGTCGAAGGCATGAGTGCCCTGCACCCCTCCCCCGGGCGGCACCACCGTCACGTTGCCGATGCCACCGATGTTCTGCAGGGCGCGCCAGCCGCTGCCGGCAAAGAGCAGCGCGTCGGCAATGGGCACCAGCGGCGCGCCTTGCCCACCCGCCGCGACGTCGCGCGTGCGGAAGTCCGCAATTACCGGCCGCCCGGTGCGCTCGGCGATCACCGCCGGCTGGCCGAACTGCCAGGTGGCCCGCGGCGCGTCGTGCCACACGGTGTGTCCATGCGACGCGATGGCGTCGATCTCGTTGCGCCCCAGCCCGCTCTCGGCGATGGCGCTCACCGCCGCCGCGCCCAGGCGTTCGCCAAGCTCGAAGTCGAGGCGCGTGTAGTCGCCGGGGTGCGTGGGGTTCGCGATGGCGGCCAGCAGCCTCGAGCGGAACGCATCGTCGTACGACCGCTGCACGAAGGCGAGCAGTTCCGGCGTCGGACGGTCGTCGACTTCCCCGGGCCAGAAGCGCACGACGGCCGCGCTGATGCCGTCGTGCGACGTCCCCGACATCAGCCCGACGACGACGAGCGGCCGCGTCGCCGCGTGGGTCACGTGGTCACCGGCGGCGGCGCGTCTGGCATGACGCGGCGGATCACCCCGCCGTGCTCGACGAGGCGGCGCTCGGCTTCGGCGCGGTCGACGCCGAGCTTCTGCATGACGATGGCGAGCTTCACGCGCGCGCCGGCGGCATCGAGCAACTCGCGCGCTTCCTCGCGGGTCACGCCGCAGACTTCTCGCAGGATGCGTTCACTGCGATCCTTCAGCTTGGCGTTGGTCGCCTGCAGGTCGACCATCAGGTTGCCGTACGTCTTGCCCAGGCGGATCATCGCGCCGGTCGTGATGGTGTTGAGCACCAGCTTGGTGGCGGTGCCCGCCTTCATGCGCGTGGAGCCGGTGACCGCCTCGGGACCGACGATGACGACGATGGCGATGTCGGCCGCGGCCAGCGTCTCGGCCGGCGGCGGCGAGCAGGCGACGATGGCCGTGCGCGCGCCAACGGAGCGCGCGTACTCGAGCGCGGCGCGCACGTAGGGCGTCGTGCCGCTGGCGGCGATGCCGACGACGAAGTCGCCCTTCCGCACGCCGGCCGTTGTGAGATCCTCCCGCGCCCCGTCGGGGCGGTCCTCGGCACCCTCTTGTGCCCGCGTAAGCGCTGGCAGACCTCCCGCGATAATCCCCTGCACCATTTCGGCGTCCACGCCGTAGGTTGGGGGACATTCGGAAGCGTCGAGAACGCCGAGTCGGCCAGAGGTACCAGCTCCGACGTAGAAGAGGCGGCCGCCGGCGCGGAAGGTCTGCTCGGCGATGGACACCGCCATGGCAATCGCCTTGGCTTCCGCAGCGACGGCCGCGGGAACTCCCGCGTCCTCGGCGTTTATCAGGGCGACGATCTCGGACGGCGACGCGAGGTCGATGGCGGCGGTGCGCGGGTTGCGGCGTTCGGTGATTCGGGGATCGAGCACGACTGGAACGGATTGGGGAGAACGACTATGAGCGGAAGGTCGATTCGTGCTAAGTTATCGGGCGTGCGCGCCCTGTCTACCATCTTGATCGCCCTTGCCCTGGCGCACCCGGCCGGCGCGCAGGTCTTTGGCGCCTCCGAACGCACGGGGCGCTCGCTCTGGGTGTCGGCCGGTACCGGCTGGGCGCAGGGCGGCGATCTCAACGACGGCGTCTCGCAATCCACGTGGAGCCTCGGGCAGTACTCCCCCCTGCGTGCCTCGCTGGAGTTCGAGCGGCGCGGCCAGTCGCTGGGGTTCGCGGTGAGCCACGCCACGGTGCCGCTGACGTACAACGGCCCGGGATGCGCGCAATGCGACGCCGACATCGATGCGCTGCAGATGATGGGGACGGTCCGCATCGGCGGCGGGGGGCCCGGACAGGGGTTCCACCAGGTGCTCGAGTTCGGCGGCGGCGTGACGCAATGGAGCAATCTGACGTCGCGCGGACCGGGGACCATTGCGCCGATGACCGCCGACAACGACCTGACGTTCCAGATCGGGTACGGATTCGGCTTGAATCTCGGCGAGTCGTTCGCCGTGACCATCGTGCAGGACGTGTCGACATCGATCCACCAGAAGGACGGGCTCTCGGCCGGTGAGAGCCGCACCCTCACGCAACGCACCACGAGGCTCGGCGCGCGTCTTCGCCTCGGCCGCTAGCTGGACATCCCCACCCCACCGGAGTTCCCGATGTCGCGTCGTCTCCTTCGCCTGGCGTTCCTGCTCGTTCCCGTCGCCGCGCTCGTGGCCTCCTGCCACCACGGTGGCGTGCGACCGACGGTGGACATCGGCACCTACCTGGGAGGTGAAACCAGGCTGGTGATCGCCGAGCCGGTGTTTGGCGCGCACGGCATGGTGGCCAGCAACAGTGGGCTGGCCAGCGAGGCGGGCGCCGAGATCCTCAGGCAGGGCGGAAACGCGGTGGACGCGGCGGTGGCCACGGGCTTCGCGCTCGCCGTCACGTACCCAGGGGCCGGCAACATCGGCGGCGGCGGATTCATGAACATCCACATGGCCGATGGACGCACGGCGGCCATCGACTATCGCGAAGTGGCGCCGCTTGCCGCGACGCGCAACATGTACGTCGACCCGGCCACCGGAAAGCTCACCGACAAGAGCATCATCGGGCACCTGGCGTCGGGAGTCCCCGGCTCGGTGGCCGGCATGGCCGAAGCGCTGTCGAAATACGGCTCCATGTCGCTGGCCGCGGTGATGGCGCCGGCCATCCGCCTGGCCAGGCAGGGCTTCATCGTGGACAGCTCGCTTTTTCGGTCGCTCCGAAGTGACAAGAAGAGCCTGATGCAGTTTGCCGGCAATGACCTGTTCTATCCCAACGGCGAGCCGCTGGCGCCAGGCGCGCGGCTGGTGCAGGCCGAGCTTGCGCGCACGCTCGAGCTGATCGCGGCCAAGGGGCCGGCGGGCTTCTACGAGGGTGACGTGGCCGACGCCCTGGTGGCCGAGATGAAGCGCGGCGGCGGCATCATCACGCACGAGGACCTGCGGCGCTACAAGCCCGAGTGGCGCACGCCGATCAGGAGCACGTACCGCGGCTACACGCTGTTCACGATGCCGCCGGCGTCCTCGGGTGGCATCACCATGACCGAGACGATGAACATCCTCGAGACCTTCGGCGCGCTGCCGAAGTACGGCTCGGCGGCGTATTCTCACCTGCTGGCCGAGGCGTTCCGCCGGTCGTTCATCGATCGCAACGCGAAGCTGGGCGACCCCGCGTTCGTGAAGGTCCCCATCGAGCAACTCACGAGCAAGGCGTACGCCAGGGAGCTGGCCGGCACGATCGACCGCGCTCAGGCGACAAGGACGCCGGCGTTCAAGGGCGGATCGGAGCCCGACCACACCACGCACTATTCGGTGGCCGACAACAGCGGCAACGTGGTGGCGACGACGACGACGCTGAACGGCGGCTACGGCTCCGGGGTGTGGATCCCCAGGGGCGGCTTCTTCATGAACAACGAGATGGACGACTTCGCGGCGCAGCCGGGCACGGCGAACATGTTCGGGCTGGTGCAGGGCGAGGCCAACGCCGTCGTTCCCGGCAAGCGGATGCTCAGCGCCATGGCGCCGACCATCGTGCTCGGCAAGGACGGCAAGGTGCTGCTGGTGGTGGGGGCCGCGGGCGGACCGCGCATCATCACCACCACGACGCAGGTGATCCTGAACGTCATCGAGCACAACATGTCGCTGGCCGACGCCATGCGTGCGCCGCGCCTGCATCACCAGTCGCTCCCCGACACGCTGCGCTACGAGGACGGCGCGTTCTCGGCGGCGGTGGCCGACTCGCTGCGCGCCATGGGGCACGCGCTCCTGCGCACCAACGGGCTGGCCAACGCCAATGGCATCATGCGCGTGAACGGCGGGTGGATAGGCGTGCGCGAACCGCGCAGCGCGGGCAAGGCGGTGGGGTACTGAGGTTGGGGGGCTGAGTGGAGGGGGTCTCTCACGAAGACCGGAGGGACTATAAGGACACGGAGAACGACAACCACTTTGAAGGGGTGTGGTGGAGAGTTCTCCCCGCCGCACCCCCTTTGAGTTGTTTCCTCCGTGTCCTTATAGTCCCTCCGCAGCTCTTATAGTCCCTCCGCAGC
>JBBTJT010000059.1:0-11159 GCA_038059315.1 Gemmatimonadota bacterium | reverse complement strand
ACCCGATCGGCTCGTCATTCATAGGAGGCGCTGCAGTTGGAATGATCTCGCGCCCGCTCCGGGGAGGCGCGTGAGCTTTCGCAGACGAAGCGCATCCAGGCTCGGCTGAATCCCGACGATGAACTTCAGATCGAGCACGAGTGGAACCTCCGCAGGGTCCGTGACCCTCGGGGGAGGTAGATCCAATGGCTTCCAATAGGCCCCCAACACACAAGACGCCCAGCGATCGAGTCGCCGGGCGTTTCTTCTAACAGTATCAAAACCAACCACTTGCAAAGTCGGGGCGAGAGGATTTGACCCGCCGGGGAGCGCTGCTCACCCGAAGGGGAACGAAGTTCAACCTCCGACCTCCCGCTGCGGTAGGCGGGTGGCCGCCGCGGTCGTATCTTTTCGGGGGGCCTGTGAGTTGACGCCGGCCGCTGCGGTGCGCTGCTGCAGCTGCCGACGGCGACACACATCACGGCCTCGCGCCACGGGCAGGACGCTGCGGTCCGCGGTCGGCCACGGGCGCCGGAGTCGATGAGGACACGCCGGGTGGATGGAGCCCGCGCCAATTTGACCGTGAGGTCCCTCCATGAGGCTGTCGTTCCGTTTCGTCGTCCCGTTGCTCGCCGCCCTGGCGCTTTTCGCCTGGGCGCTGACGCCGTTCGTCGACCGCCAGATGCTCCAGTGGTTCGTGCGTGACCTGGACATCCGCGCCGCGTTCGTGGCGAACACCGTCCAGGAGCCGGTGCGGCAGCTCATCGAGGCGGGAAATGCGGCGCGCCTCCGCCAGTACTTCACCCGACTGACCAACGACGAGCGGCTCTTCGCCGTCGGCTACTGCGCCGCGCCGACGAGCGCGCCGTTTGCTTCGCCAACGTGGCCGCCGGGCATTCGCTGCGACTCGCTGGCTCGGTATGCGGAGCCGGCGGAGCGGCAGCTGAACATCGCCCACGGAGCGCTCCACGTCAGCGTGGCGCCCGTCCCGCTGAGCGATGGCTCGTCGGGCACGCTGGTGCTCGTGCACGACATGAGCTTCATCGACCGGCGCAGCGCCGAGACGCGGAAGTACATCTTCTACCTCTTCGTCACGCTCGGCGTCGTCGTGTCGCTCATCACCGTCGCCATCGCCCAGTTGAGCTGGCGCGGCTGGGTCAACGGCCTGCGCGCGCTGATGCGCGGCGAGGGCCTGCTGCGACCCGTCGGTGAGGACGCGCCGGAGCTCACCCCGGTGGCGAAGGACCTGCGCGAACTCATCCAGAACATCGAGGCGGCGCACCGGTCACGGGCCGAAGATCAGGTCGTCTGGACCCCGGAGTCGCTCCACGGGCTCCTCGAGGGTCCGCTGCGTGGACAGCAGATCATCGTGGTCTCAAACCGCCAGCCGTACATCCACCAGCGCGACGGCGACGGCATCGCGGTCATGCGGCCCGCGAGCGGCCTGGTAACCGCCCTCGAGCCGATCATGCGCGCCTGCTCCGGCATCTGGATCGCGCATGGCAACGGGACGGCGGACCGTGCGGCCGTCGACGCGCGTGATCACGTCGCCGTGCCGCCGGATGCGCCGGCGTACCAGATCCGGCGTGTCTGGATGACGCCGGAGGAGGAGGCGGGCTACTACTACGGCTTCGCCAACGAGGGGCTGTGGCCGCTCTGCCACATTGCGCATGTGCGACCGACGTTCCGCGCCCGGGACTGGGACGCCTACGTCAAGGTGAACCAGCGCTTCGCCGACGCCGTGGTCCAGGAGGCCGTCGCGGCCGATCCCATCGTGCTGGTGCAGGACTTCCACCTGGCGCTCGCGCCGCGCATGATCCGCAACGCCCTGCCAGCGGCGACGATCATCACCTTCTGGCACATCCCGTGGCCGAATCCCGAGGCCTTCGCCATCTGCCCGTGGCGGGCCGAACTGCTCGATGGACTGCTGGGGAGCACCGTGCTCGGCTTCCACACGCAGTTTCACTGTAACAACTTCTTCGACACGGTGGACCGCCTGCTCGAGGCGCGCGTCGACCGCGAGCTGTTCACGGTCACGTTTCGCGCCGCGTTGACGACGGTGAAGCGCTATCCCATCTCCATCGAGTGGCCGACGCCGCCGGAGCTGACGGCGTCCTCCGTGCCGGCATGCCGCGTCGCAGTCCGTGAGCGCCACGGCCTGCCTGCCCGCCACATGATGGGCGTCGGTGTGGATCGGCTCGACTACACCAAGGGGATCGAGGAACGGTTTCGCGCCGTCGAGCGACTGCTCGAACTTCATCCGGAGTGGGTCGGCCGGTTCTCGTTCATGCAGCTGGCCGCGCCGTCGCGCTCCAGCATCGAGCAGTACCAGGACTACGACACGCGCGTTCGGGCGCTGGCCCAGCGCATCAACGCCCGGTTTGCGGACGCGGCGTATCCGCCGATCATCCTGGACATCGAGCACCACGCGCCGCGCGCCGTCTACGAGTACTACCGCGCGGCGGACCTGTGCTTCGTCAGCAGCCTGCACGACGGCATGAACCTGGTGGCCAAGGAGTTCGTGGCAGCGCGCGACGACGAACGCGGCGTGCTCGTGCTCAGCCGCTTCACCGGCGCGGCGCGCGAACTGCCGGAGGCGCTGGTGGTCAACCCGTACGACGCGGATCAGTGCGCGCTGGCGCTCCACCTGGCCCTCACCATGCCGGACGCCGAGCAGCGCGACCGGATGCAGTTGATGCGCGGGCTGATTCGCGAGTTCAGCGTCTTCCGCTGGGCGGGGCGCATGCTCGTGGACGCGTCGGACCTGCGCCGCCGCGGTCGGTTGGCCGAGCAGCCCGGGGTGCCGGCCTGATGTCATCCGCTCCTCCACTCCCACGCGCCGAGTGGGCCTACTTCTTCGATATCGACGGCACCCTGTCGGTGCTGGCCTCTACGCCGGAAAGCGCCCGCTTGGCGCCGTCCGTGCGCGAACTGCTCGAGGCGCTCCGGGCGCGGTGCAATGGCGCCGTGGCGGTCATTAGCGGGCGCTCCCTGCGGGACATCGATGCCATGTGCGAAGGGCTCCGGCTCCCCGCGGCCGGCCAGAACGGAGTGGAACGCCGGGACGCCGCTGGACGCATTTCAACCCGGCCGGTCGCGCGCGGCCAGCTTGACCGCGCGCTGCCCGTGCTTGCCCGGCTGGTGGCGCGCAATCCCCGGCTGCTCCTCGAGGACAAGGGGCACTCGCTCTCGCTGCATTATCGGGCGGTGCCGCCGCTGGCCGGTGTGTCGCACCGCACTATGCGCCAGGTGCAGCGCCGCCTGGGTGCTGACTTCAGGGTGCAGAGCGGCAAGCGGGTCGTGGAGCTGATTTCCACCGGCATCGACAAGGGACAGGCCATCCGCGCCTTTCTCGAGGAACCGCCCTTCCGGGGGCGACTGCCGGTGTTCCTGGGTGACGACGTTTCCGACGAGCCGGCGTTCGCCGCGGTCGACGCGCTCGGAGGTCATTCGGTGAAGGTCGGTGCGGGGCCGACGACCGCTCGTTGGCGGTTGGCTGGCGTGAACGCCGTCCGCCGCTGGTTGGCGTCGGGCGATGCACCAGCGCCAGTAGGCGGCGGGGAGCGTCGATGACGAATCTGGAACTGGCCCTCGTCGGAAACGGCGCCATCGCCGCGCTGGTCAACCCGGTCGGCGAGATCGTCTGGGGGTGCTTTCCGGGCATGGACGGCGATCCCGCGTTCTGTTCGCTGCTGCGCGAACGCGGCGGTCCCCGCGACTTCGGGTATTTCGCCATCGACCTCGCCGACTTCGACCGCGCGGAGCAGTCGTATGTCGAGAACACGCCGATCGTGCGCACCCTCCTGCACGACCGCCACGGCGGCTGCGTGGAGATCACGGATTTCGCGCCGCGGTTCGTGCACTTCGAGCGCCTCTTCTGCCCGATGATGATCGTGCGCCAGGTGCGCCGTGTCGCCGGCGTTCCGCGCATCACGGTGCTGGCGCGGCCGGCCGCCGACGCCGGCGCCGTGCGCCGGGGGATGACCCGCGGCAGCCATCATGTCCGCTACGTCGATGCCGACCCGGTGCTCCGGCTGACGACCGATGCCTCCATTTCAGCAATCGTCGAGGAGCGCGCCTTCGTTCTTGAGGACTCGCTGACGCTGGTCCTCGGTCCCGACGAGAGCCTGCAGGGATCCGCGCGGGAGATCGGCGCACGCTTCGCGCGGGATACGACCGGCTACTGGCGTGACTGGGTTCGCTCGCTCGCCATTCCCTTCGAGTGGCAGGACGCCGTCATCCGCGCGGCCATCACGCTGCAACTGAATGCCGTGGAGGATACGGGTGCCATCATCGCCGCGGTGACCACGTCGATCCCCGAGTCGGGCGACGGCGGGCGCACGTGGGACTATCGGTTCTGCTGGCTGCGCGACGGCTTCATGGTGGTGAATGCGCTCAATCGCCTTGGGGCGACGCGCACGATGGAGCACTTTCTCTCGTACATCGTGAATGTCGCGGCGGGGTCGTCCGACGGAACCCTGCAGCCGGTGTATGGCATCACGGGCCGCGACCACCTCGACGAGCGGATCGTCGAGGCGCTGCCGGGCTATCGCGGCATCGGCCCGGTGCGCATCGGCAATCAGGCGCACGAGCAGGTGCAGCACGACGTCTACGGGGCGGTCATCATGGCCGCGACCCACGTCTTCTTCGACCGCCGGCTCGTGCGCCATGACCACGTGGCGTTGTTCGAACGGCTTGAAGTGCTGGGGGAACGCGCCGCGCGTGCCTTTGATCAGCCGGATGCCGGCTTGTGGGAGCTGCGAAGCCGTGCCGCCGTGCACACGTACTCGGCGGTCATGTGCTGGGCGGCGTGCGACCGGCTCGCGCGCATCGCCGCGCGGCTGGGCCTTCCCGGGCGCGAGGCGTCTTGGCGCGCCACCGCCGACGCGCTGCATCGCACCATCTGCGAACGCGCCTGGAACGCGTCAATGAGCACCTTCACCGGGACCTTCGGGGGCGACGCGCTCGACGCCAGCCTCCTCCTGCTGCACGACGTCGGTTTCGTGACGGCGGACGACCCCCGGTTTGCGGCCACGGTGGCCGCCGTGGAGCGCGAGCTGCGGCGTGGCGACTATGTGTTCCGCTACGCGGGCGAGGATGACTTCGGCGCCCCGCAGCACGCGTTTGTCGTCTGCACGTACTGGTATATCAACGCGCTCGTGGCGTTGAGCCGCCGCGACGAGGCGCGGCGGCTCTTCGAGAACATGCTCTCGTGCCGCACCGCACACGGCCTGCTGGCGGAGCACATCGACGTCACGACGCGCGAGTTGTGGGGCAACTTCGTGCAGACGTACAGCATGGTCGGGCTCATCAGTTCCGCAATCCGTCTGTCGAAACGCTGGGACGAGGCGTTCTAGGTTGCCGAATGCCGTTGTGGTCCCCCCGCCCGTCGTTCGAATCCCGGCTGCCGATCCGGAGGGGTGGAAGCCCCGATTCGATACATCGATCGAGCGCCCGTGACGACGCGGGCCTCCAATCGCGAGCTCCGGACGAACGAAAACCGCAACCCCGTATCCAACATGGAATTGCGGTTCCAGTCGGGGCGAGAGGATTTGACCCAATGGCGTTCGCCTACCCGTTTGCGACGAACACCGCGAGCGCGTGGCGAACGTAGAGCGCGCCCGCACTTGCTCGATTGACAACTTCCTGGACTATGCTACATTCTAGCATATGCTCCATCGAACCCACACATCGGATCCGATCCCCAGATCATCGTCCGGTTTACTGGCATCGCCGGCCCTCTGCCGCCTCGTCACGCATTTCGTGCTTCATCCTCACGCCGACCTGCACTTCCATGGACTGAAGCGCGTGACGGGTCTCCCCAATCGCTCACTGCAACTGGAGCTTGCTCGCCTTGAGCGGCTCGGCTTGATCATGCGAAAGGCCGACGGGCGACTCGTTCGATACGTCGTGCAGGCGGACGTGGCCCGATGGCGAGCGCTGCGTGAAATGATCCGGCAGTTTGTCGAGCCTGCCGACGTCCTTCGCGTCGCTCTCGCCAACGTTGCTGGCATCGAGGTCGCCTTTGTGTATGGTTCGTTCGCGCGTCGGCACGACGTGCATCCGGACAGCGACGTTGACGTCTTCGTTGTCTCCGCACAGATCGACCAGTCCGTCATGCGAACGGCGGTAGCGGCCGAGCTTCTCGAGGTATCGGGACTGCTGCATCGCGAGGTCAACGCATCACGTTACACCCCATCCAGGCTTGCCGGGAAGATTGCGGAACATTCCCGGTTCATCGCGACGGTGCTCGAAGGCGAAAAGGACTGGATCATTGGAAGTCCGGCCGCTCTCGCCGCCGTGACCCGGCGGTCAGCTGCTCCGCTGACCACGGTGGAGCCTCACGGGCGATACGGCGCGCACCTCTATGACCGAGCCAGACCCTGACGTTGAGCTTTCGCGCCTCCGCGCTCGGCTGACGGAGTTGGAGCTTGAGCGGACGGCGCTTCAGTTCCGTCTCGCCGCACTCGCCCGTCCCTCGCGTGTTTCGGAACGTGCATCCGCGCCTGCAGCGGGGACGATCACCGATGCGTCGACGCCCGAGGAGAAACTCGCGCTCTTCCGCGGTCTCTTCGCCGGACGCCCCGACGTCTTTCCCGTCCGATGGGAGAACTCGAAGTCGGGACGCTCCGGCTACGCGCCGGCCTGCGCAAACGAGTGGGTAAGAGGTGTGTGCGACAAGCCGACGATCAAGTGCGGCGCATGCGGCAATCAGGCGTTCATTCCGGTGTCGCTCGACACCCTCGCCAGGCACCTCCGGGGACGGGAGGGAGCGAAGGCGCAGGGCGCGCCCTTCGTGGTTGGTGTTTATCCGCTGCTTTCGGATGATACCTGCTGGTTCCTCGCGGCCGACTTCGATGATGAGCAGTGGGCAGCGGATGCGCTGGCGTTCGTCGAGACGTGTCGCGGTCATGGGATTGCCGCGGCGCTCGAGCGATCCCGCTCCGGCAACGGTGGTCACGTGTGGATCTTCTTCGCCGAACCGGTTCCGGCGCGAGACGCGAGGCAGCTTGGCGCTCTGCTCCTGACCGAGGCAATGGAGCGGCGGCCGGATATCGGATTCGCCTCGTACGACAGGTTCTTCCCAAGCCAGGATTCGCTGCCGACCGGTGGCTTCGGGAATCTCATCGCCTTGCCGTTGCAGCGCGCTGTTCGAGTGCACGGGAACAGTGTCTTCATCGACGATTCGCTGCGGCCGTTCGACGATCAATGGGCGTTCCTCTCCGGTCTGCCGCGAACGACGCGCGAGGTCCTGACCGGCCTCGTTCGGGCTGCGGAACAGGAGGGTCGCATTCTGGGCGTCCGGATGCCGGTCGATGACGAGAGCGCCGATCAGCCCTGGCTGATGCTTCCATCACGTCGTCACCGAGCGGCACCCCTCGTCGAATCGCTGCCGAGCCACGTCGATCTCGTCCTGGCCGACGGCATCTACATCGACCGCACCACCCTTCCGCCGGTGATCGTTGCCCTGCTCATCCGCTTGGCCGCATTCCAGAATCCGGAGTTCTATCGTGCCCAGGCGATGCGGATGTCGACGCACGGCAAGCCTCGCATCATCTCGTGCGCCGAGCTGCACCCACGCCATATCGCGTTGCCTCGCGGTTGCCTCGACGAGGCGCTGGCGTTGCTGCGGTCCTACCACGTAGAGGCCCGCGTCGAAGATCGTCGTGAGGTGGGCGAACCGCTGCCTGTGCGCTTTCTCGGGACATTACGCGAAGAACAAGCCGCTGCATTCGACGCGCTCGCTGCGCACGACTTCGGCGTGCTGGCCGCGTCCCCCGCGTTCGGCAAGACGGTCGTGGCCGCGGCGCTCATAGCCAAGCGTGCGTGCAGCACCCTCGTCCTCGTCCACCGTCGCGAACTGCTGACGCAGTGGGTCGAACGCCTCAGGGAGTTTCTGTCGGTCGAACCGGGCGACATCGGCACGATTGCCGGCGGCCGCAAGAAACCGACTCGCCGCCTCGATGTCGCCGTGATCCAGAGTCTGGTGCGAAAGGGCGAGGTGTCCGACCTCGTGGCCGGGTATGGGCAGTTGATCGTGGACGAGTGCCACCACCTCTCAGCCGCCAGTTTCGAACTCGTGGCTCGCCGGTCGAAGGCCAAGTACGTCGTCGGCCTTTCGGCGACTGTTGCAAGGAGGGACGGGCACCAGCCGATCATCTTCATGCAGTGCGGGCCGGTACGACATCGCGTCAATCCAAAGGAGGATGCTCTACGGCGGGGTATCGCCCATCGCGTGGTACTGCGCGAAACCACCGTTCGCCTCGACGCGGGCGACGGCACCGGTCGCGTCTCGGTTCCGAGGATATACGCGCAACTTGCCCTGGACGGCGATCGCAATGCCCTCATCGTCAAGGACGTGAAGGCGGCGTTCGCGGAGGGCCGCACAACGCTCGTGCTGACGGAGCGTCGTGACCATGTCGAGATCCTGCGGCACGCCTTCGAGCAGTTCACCCACAGTGTCGTCGTCCTGCAAGGCGGGATGAAGCCGGGCGAGCGACGTGCCGCGGGTGAACAACTCCGCGGCTCGGATATCACGCCGCGCATCATTCTTGCCACCGGTCGGTATCTGGGAGAAGGTTTCGACGATCCTCGGCTGGACACGCTGTTTATCGCCATGCCGATTGCGTGGAGAGGAACGCTCGCACAGTACGTCGGGCGTTTGCACCGTGACCATGACGGGAAGAGCGAGGTCGTTGTGTACGACTACGCCGACGTGTCGGTGCCAGTGCTGGCACGTATGGCGGCGAAGCGCCGAACGGGATACCGCGCGCTTGGCTACGCCGAGTGGAGCGATCGCTAGAATTCGCTGCACCCTCGTCCCGCCCTCATCAGGTGGGGGAGCTTGACCCGGCCACGGGGGATTATGAGGTGGCCGCCGGGGTCGCATGTAGATCGCGAGAGGTCGATGGCCTCAGACTGGTTCAGCGGCGGCGGCGTGGGGAAACAACCGGCCGCAGCCGCGAATCCCACACGTGCGGCTGTGGCGCAGAGACTAGCAAGCGCGCGAAGTCCGGATGTGCCGGGTTGAGCACCACCGATTGCTCGATGGGAGCGCCGGGCTTGGATGGTACGAACAGCGCGACGGATGTACCGGCGGTCACCCACGCGGTGCCGAACGCTTGACTGGCGCGGCACTCGGGCGCGTCCCAGTCGGGGACATCATCTTCCGTAACCGTCGTGACCACCACGCCAGCGGGAATCTCGATGCGGCGCCATTCGCGCGGGGGAAGCCGTCCGATTCCGGCGTGCGCAAGCGCTTCCAGCACGGCACCAGCAAAGGTCGCGCCCGTGTAGACGACGCGCGTCCCTGGCGTATTCCAGCGCCCAGGAACCATCGATGCGCCGATCCCGTCGAGATCGGGATACCGAGGATCGCTGAGTCGATAGCAATGACGTAAGGACGCGAGTGCAGCCGTCTTCATCTCGACTATCCCGCAACGCCGAACATCAAGCGGAGCAGCACGCCTTCAACCATCTCGGTTCCAAGATCCGTGGCACTGCACTCGAGTGGCGTGCGCCCGCCAAGCAACGCATGGGGCGTTGAGAGAAAGTCCGCGACATCGTCCGCGTTGTCGTGCCACACGTGCCGAGTCAGCGCGATCAGGCGCGCCAGGCGCACGGTGCGATCACTTTCCGCCGGACTCAGTCGCACGGTGCGTCGCTTCCAGGTCGCGTCCGGAATCACGCTTCGCCGGACAGTCACCGCCTCGGCGGCCGAGCGCGTCGCCGCATCGACCACGGCCGTCAGCGACTCCTTGGGGAGTCCTTCGCGGGCCACGTCATCGAGATCAAGGAGCGAGTGTACCGCCGAGTACGCCGTGGCGGCACGACCGCCGCGACGGCCGCGAAGCACGGCGAGCAGATGGGCTGTATCGGGGGAAAAAGTGGTCGTCATTACGGTCTCCGTAAGCTCATGTGAGCTACATCATACGCTCAAGTGAGCCGCGATGCAAGGGGGTCGGTGCCCCCACCCCCTTGGCTTGGCAATTCCTCACTCTGTCTCGCAGAGCCTGAGTTCACGGCAGGCGCCCAGGCCCGGGTGGTGATGGCAGCCGTTGACCGGTTGGAGACGAAGCTCGGCGCGCTCGCCGCAACCGCAAGCCAGTGGCAGGGGCGAGGAGGATGGTGATCACGGTCGAAGCCGGCGGTGTCGCGCTCGCGACTCTCAGGCATGGTCCCGCGAACGATCTCTCGCTGGCTCGTGGTCACGAGTTCAGGTTCGCGTTACTGGTTCTTCCGGTATCGCGAGGAACGCTGGTGGATGTTGGCACACAATCGGTAGAATCCGTAGCGTCCGTCGACGCGCACCACGAGTCGCCGCCCGTCGCGAATGCGCATGCGCATGGACGAACTGTCCACGTACTCTGCCGCGCGCGGATCGCGGTCACCCTTCGCCTGCGCGGTCAAGGAGTGCCTCGAGGCGTCGCGTCAGAGCGCATGAGCGCATTGGGTCTTCGCGCTCGAGCGAGGCAGCTTCATGGAGCGATCACCTCGTCGCGAACGAAGTGCAGCCGGATGGCCGAATGGATGTCGGGACCATCGCAGTGACAGCGCACCGAGTCGCGGATCGCCTCCCGCAGCGCCAGCAGGTCGTCGGCCTCGGTGGCAATCGAGGCTCCCAGCGCCCGGGCGACGTACCCACCCTCGGGGGCGTCTTCGATGAGAAAGACGAGTTCGGTCATGCGGTGTCGTCGAGTTCGGCGTCAGGCTTCATGCCCTTCAGGTGGGCGCGCACCCGATCGATGCTGGTGACGATGTCCTGCAGCCGTTCGCGCGGCACCTCAGAAGGCATACACCGCCTGCGCCTCCGCGCTCGGACGCACATGAGGACGGAGGCGGTCGCGCCGGGCGACGTCGACGTCCTGCCCCACGATCTGTTCGAGGTCAGCCGCGATTCCCGCGTACGCGAAGAAGTCGTCGGCCACGCCAGGGGTGAGATCGACGAACAGGTCCACATCGCTGTCGGCTCGGTGCTCCGAACGCACGACCGAACCGAACACCGCGACGTGGACAACGCCGCGCTCACGAAGTGCGACTTCGTGGGTCCGGAGCTTCGCAAGAATGCTCGTGAGGAGCGACATAGGTCAAAACCTACTCCCTCAGAGGTTCGCCTACAACGCGCGCGGCCTCTCTGCAGAGTTCTCGCCTGCTCGATGGACGCGAACCGCCGCGCACGC
>JBBTJT010000058.1:0-57253 GCA_038059315.1 Gemmatimonadota bacterium | reverse complement strand
CCCGACCATGCCGATGACCGGCGTGGGGTAGACCGCCCCCTGCGGATTCTCGTTGTACAGCGACACGTTGCCGCCGGTGACCGGGGTGCCCAGCGTCCGGCAGGCATCGCCCATGCCGTAGACGGCTTCGCGGAACTGGAAGAAGACGTCGGGCTTCTTGGGGTTGCCGAAATGCAGGCAGTTGGTGATGGCCATCGGGCGGGCGCCCACGCAGGCGACGTTGCGCGCCGCCTCGGCCACGGCGATGCGTCCGCCGACGCGCGGGTCGAGGTACACGTAGCGGCCGTTGCAGTCGGTCTTCACGGCGATGGCCTTGTTGGTTCCGCGCACCCGGATCACCGCGGCGTCACCGTCGCCCGGCCCCATGACGGTGCTGGTGCGCACGGTGGAGTCGTACTGCCTGGTGATCCACCGCTTGCTGGCGATCGTTGGCGCCGCGAGGAGGCGCTCGAGCGTCCATGCCGGGTCGCATTCCTCGGATCTTTCCGGCACCGCGTCCACGTCGCGGTTGCGGCGCGCCACGGCGTCGTCGGACTCCCGCGCCTCGGGGAAGTACTGCGGGCAGTCGGTGACGAGTCGCGTGCCCGGAAACTCGGCCACGACGTGATCGCCTTCGGTGACGCGATAGACGGGATCGGCGATGACCTCGCCGATGACCTCGGCCGTGAGGTCCCACTTCGAGAGGATCTTCTTCACTTCGTCCTCGCGCCCCCGGATCGCCACCAGCAGCATGCGCTCCTGCGACTCGCTGAGCAGGATTTCGTACGGGGTCATGCCGCTTTCGCGGACCGGCACCTTGGTGACGTCGATCGTCACGCCGACGTCGCCCCGCTCGGCCATCTCCGCCGACGACGACGTGAGGCCGGCTGCGCCCATGTCCTGGATGGCGACGATGTGGCCGCTCTGGATGAGCTCGAGCGACGCCTCGAGCAGCAGCTTCTCGGTGAACGGGTCGCCCACCTGCACGCGCGGGCGCTTGGCCTCGTTCTCCTCGCTGAGGTCCTCGGAGGCGAACGACGCGCCGTGAATGCCGTCGCGTCCGGTGCGGGCGCCCACGGCGATGATCGGATTGCCCACGCCCTCGGCCTTGGCGCGGATCAGGTCCTCCTCGCGCAGCAGCCCGACGCACATGGCGTTGACCAGGGGATTGCCCTCGTAGGTGGCGTCGAACATCACGTCGCCGGCCACGGTGGGGATGCCGACGCAGTTGCCGTAATCCCCGATGCCCTTGACGACGCCGGCCACGAGATAGCGGACGCGCGGCGCGTCGAGCGACCCGAAGCGCAGCGAGTTCAGCATGGCAATGGGGCGGGCGCCCATGGTGAAGACGTCGCGCAGGATGCCGCCGACACCGGTGGCCGCGCCCTGATAGGGTTCGACCGCCGACGGATGGTTGTGCGACTCGATCTTGAAGGCCACGGCGAGGCCGTCTCCGATGCTGATGACTCCGGCGTTTTCACCCGGGCCCTGCAGCACGTACGGCGCCTGCGTCGGGAGCGTCTTCAGCACGGAGCGCGAATGCTTGTACGAGCAGTGCTCGCTCCACAGCGCCGAGATCACGCCGAGCTCGGTGAACGTCGGCGTGCGGCCGAGCATGTTCACCAGGCGCTCGTATTCGCCGGAGGTGAGGCCGTGCTCGGCGACGAGCGCCGGGGTGATGACGGGATCGCCGTGGCGGGGAGTCGCGGTCACTTGCCGGGTAGTCCCCGAAGCAGGTCGCGCAGGAAGCCGCCGACGTTGTTCTCCTTGACGTGCGTGATCATCTCCAGCTCGCCGGCGTCGAGCCACATGCCCTTGCACTCGGCGCAGACGTCGACCTTCACGTGGCGGTAGTCGGTCTCGGTGAGGTTCGCACCGCACTTGGGGCACTTCATGTAGTGCGCCCGGCGCTCCGTGCTCGCGCGTTCGGCATCCAGCCTGGCGCGGTGCGCCTTGATGAGCTCGGCGTCGAGCTTGAGGAAGTACTCGTCCTCGGGGTGGGAAGGCTTCGTCGGCATGTGTCGGATAGGGGTTGGATAAGTGGTTGTACCGCAGCGATACGCTCTACGCCGTACGCTTGACGCCATCCGTTCGTCGCTACTTGCCCAGCACGTCGCCGCGAGTCGCGGCGAGTGCCGCCAGAAGCTCCTTCTGCTCCGCCGCCGGGACGTTCAGCTTGTCGAGCCCGATTTTCAGGTCCTCGACGAGCGCGTTGAAATGTTCTTGTTTCAGGTTCAGCCCCTCGTGGGCCTTCGGCATGGACTTCCCCTGGTACTGGCAGGGGCCGCCAGCCGCCTTGCACACGAAGTCGACGAGGTTGCGGTCGACGCGCTGCATGTCGATTCCGGCGAAGAACGCCTTGATGCGCGGGTCGGCCAGGGCGTTGGTCACCATTTCGTGCACCGCCGCCTTCACCGCCTGCAGGCCGCCGATGCGTTCGTACAGGCTCGCCGTCGCTCCGGCGCTTGCCCTGATCGACAACGAAGCCACCACCGGCGCGCCGACTGGCGATGCGTCGGGCACGCTGGTCGGGTTGCCTCGGCGCGCCTCGCTCGCCGGAATCGCGCGCGGCGACGAGCTGACTCCGCTGTACCGGCGCTTGGCGGAGCGAAACACGGCGTCGACCACGACGCCCTTGTCGAGCAGCACCACGTCGTTCATGCCACAGGTGCTGTGGCAGCTGTTCGTGTAGAAGAGGTAGGTTGCGGTGCCCGCCGATCGCTCGACCGCCGGCGTGCCGAGGCGCGCGAGGACCTGCGCCCTGGGCATTCCCGGATCGATGACCGCCTGGGCCGAAAGGGGCAGGGGCGCGGCGAGGAGCGCGAGCAGGACGAGTCGGCGCATGGACAGTTCTCCGGTCAGGCGTGGACGGCGGCGAGCACGGACTCGAACAGCACGCGTCCGTCCGTCGATCCGAGCAGGGTGTCGAGCGCCCGCTCGGGGTGCGGCATGAGCCCAACGACGTTGCCGGCGGCGTTGCGCACGCCGGCGATGTTGTCGAGCGATCCATTGACGTTCGCGGCGTCGGTGGCCTCCCCCGACGCGTCGACGTAGCGGAAGACCACCAACCCGTCGCCTTCCACCCGCTCGAGCGTCGCGGCATCCACGGTGTAGCGTCCCTCGCCGTGGGCGATCGGCATGGTGAGGCACTGGCCTTCGCGGCAGAGCGACGTCCACTGCGTGCCGGTGTTCTCGACGCGGATGGTCACCGGCTGCGAGAGGAACTGCAGCCCGGAGTTCCGCATCAGGGCGCCGGGGAGCAGGCCGGCTTCGCAGGCGATCTGGAATCCGTTGCAGATGCCGATGACCGGTGCGCCGCGCCGGGCGTGGGCGGCCACCTCCCGCATGATCGGCGAGAAGCGGGCAATCGCGCCGGCGCGCAGGTAGTCGCCGTAGCTGAAGCCGCCGGGGAGGATGATCACGTCGCTCCCCTGCAGGTCGTGGTCCTTGTGCCAGAGCTTCACCGCGGGCTCGCCGAGCGTTTCCGTGGCGGCGAACACCGCGTCGTCGTCGCAGTTGGAACCGGGAAAGCTGACGATGCCGAACTTCATGCGGGGATGGCTCCGGCCATCTCGAAGTCCTCGGTGACGGGATTGGCGAGCAGGCGCGTGCACATCTCGCGCACGGCGGCCTCGGCGGCCGCCGCATCGGCGGCCGCCGTTTCGATGACGATGTAGCGGCCGACGTGCACCTCGCGCACCGCGCTGAATCCCAGCGTGTGCAGCGCATCGGCAACGGCCTTGCCCTGCGGATCGAGCAGTCCCTTGCGCGGGACGATATGCACGTTGACGCGAAAGTGCTTCACGGGGTGGATCCCTCGGGAGAGCCGTGTTCAGGACCGCCCCGGGCGCCGCGATTGCGGCGCCGGCGACGGCGAATGCGATCATCGTCGACGCGCTCGCGGCGTCGCGCTGGGTCGGCCTCGTCGCCGTCGTCGTCGGCGGCCGCCGCCGCCTCCTCGGGCGTCTCGTCGGACTCGGCAAAGGGCGACGGCATGTCGAACAGGCCGTGCACGAGCGCGATGACCACGCCGGACGCCACGTAGGCGACGCCGAGCGGGAAAAAGAACTGCTTCGGCAACAGGAAGAGCCCGGCGATGACGGCCACGAACATCGCCACGCCGAACGCGCCGTACCAATTGCGGAGCGAGAAGCGCGGCCAGGCGGGATAGGGCACGTTGCTGATCATCAGGAACGACAGCGCAATCATCAGGAAACGCAGGATGTGCTGCCAGGGCAGGTCGCCGATGGCGGTCTGCTGGTACAACTCGGTCTGCGAGAACCAGTAGTACGTGGCCAGCGTGCCGCCGGCCGCCGGGCTGGGGAGTCCCTGGAAGAAGATCTTCTTCTTGCCGGCCTGTTCGACGTTGAACCGTGCCAGTCGCATCACGGCGCAGGCGGAGAACAGCCAGACGAAGATCCAGTCCCATCCGGTGTGGTTGAGCTCGGCGAAATACATCATCAGCGCCGGCGCCAGGCCAAAGGAAATCGCGTCGACCAGCGAGTCGAGTTCCTCGCCGAACCGGCTGCCGGTATTCGTGGCGCGGGCGATGCGTCCGTCGAACATGTCGAGAAACGCGGCGATGACGATGTACCACCCGGCGCGCACGTGTTCGCCGCGCGACGCCGCCACGATGGCGAAGATGCCGAAGAACAGGCTGCCCAGGGTGAATCCGTTGGGCAGCATCACCATCGAGGGGCGCGGCAGCGTGGGACGGCGCATCAGGGCAACTCGGCGATGACGGTGGTGCCGGCGACGGTATGCTCGCCGATGCGGACGCGCGGCGTGCTCTCCGCCGGCAGGTAGATGTCGACGCGCGAGCCGAAGCGGATGATGCCGAAGCGCTCGCCCTGCTCCACCTGGTCGCCCGGCCGGCTGTAGGTGACGATGCGCCGGGCCACGAGGCCGGCGATCTGCCGCACCAGCACCCGATGCGCACCACTCTCGATGCCCACCGACGACATCTCGTTCTCGAGCGAGGCCTTGTCCTCCGCCGCGTTCAGGAACTTGCCGGGATTGTAGTGCGTGTACGTCACGCGCCCGCTCACCGGATATCGGTTGACGTGCACGTTGAAGACGTTCATGAAGATCGAGATCTTCAGCGCGCGCCCGTGCACGAACGCCGGCTCGTCCACCTCCATGACCTGCACGACCTTGCCGTCGGCGGGGGCGATGGCCAGCCGTGGCCCGCGTTCACCCTTTCGCTCGGGGTCGCGAAAGAAGTAGGCCACCCAGACCGCCAGCAGGATGCAGACGCCGGCGGCGAATTCGAGGGGCGTCGAGCGGCGCATGAGCGCCCCGCCCGTCACGGCGAGCGCGATGACGGTGGCAATCCACATGAACGGCTTGCCTTCGCGGGCGAATTTCATCAGAGGGCGCTCGTGTCGAGAGGGGCGCCGGTCAGCCGGCGACAGGCGTCAAGATAACGGGCGCTCGTCGCGGCGATTACCTGTTCGGGGAGCGGCGGCGGAGGCGCGTTGCCGTTCCATCGTCCGGCGCGACGTTCGGCGTCGAGGTAGTCGCGCAGTGGCTGCTTGTCGAAGCTCGGCTGCGACCGCCCCGCCGCGTACTGGTCGACCGGCCAGAAGCGCGAACTGTCCGGGGTCATCACCTCGTCGATGAGCAGGATGCGGCCGTCGGCGGCGCGCCCGAATTCGAACTTGGTGTCGGCGATGATGATGCCGCGCTCCGCGGCCAGCGCGCGTCCGCGCTCGTAGAGGCGGCGTGAGAGCCGCTCGAGCTCGTCGGCAGCCGCCACGCCGACGACGCCGCGCATCCGCTCCACCGTGATGTTCTCGTCGTGCCCTTCCTCGGCCTTGGTGGCCGGGGAAAAGACGGGGTGGGGAAACGGCGAGCTCTCCAGGAGGCCCGGCGGCAGCGCCTCGCCCGCCAGCGTGCCGGTGGCCTGGTACTCCTTCCAGGCCGAGCCGGTGATGTAGCCGCGCACCACGCACTCAATGGGGAAGACATCGGTCCGGCGGCAGAGCATCGTGCGCCCGTGGAGTTGCGCCAGGAAGGGGGCGAGTGCGGGGGTGTCGGCGACAATTTCGTCGGCACTGACACTCAGCATATGATGCGCGATCTCGTCCTCGAACCGCTGCAGCCAGTACGCGGTGACCTGCGTCAGCACGGCGCCCTTGAACGGCACGAGTTCGCGCATCACGACGTCAAAGGCGCTCACCCGGTCACTGGCCACCAGCAGCACGCGATCAACGCCCACGGCGTACACGTCGCGCACCTTGCCCCGTCGGATGAGCGGGAGCGGAAGGTTCGTGGTTTCCACCAGGGTAGGGCTCATACACGCACGTCCTCGGGCTGGGTTTCGTCGGCGCCGGCGGTGTCGAGTATCGGCTGCACCACTTCGGCAAGGAACTCGCCGACCTGCTCGGCCGACCGTCCCGTGAAATGGTGCGGATCGAGCGCATCGCGGAGGTCGGCAATCGGCACCGGGTAGGCAGGGTCGGCCGCGAGGCGTTCGAGCATGTCGTTGGGCACGCCCTCGTCCTTCATGGCGCGCGCCGCGGCGATGCTGTGTCCGCGAATGACTTCGTGAATCGCCTGGCGGTCCCGGCCGGCCTTCACCGCGCGCACGATCAGCTCCTCGGTGGCCATGAACGGGAGCTCATCGGCGAGCCGCCGGCGAATCCGCGTCGGGTGCACCTCGAGTCCGCGGGCGATGTTCTCCATCAGGATCAGCAGCGCGTCCGTGGCCAGGAATGCCTCGGGAATGACGAGGCGGCGGTTGGCCGAGTCGTCGAGCGTGCGCTCGAAATACTGCACGCTGTGCGTCTGGTTGGCGTTGGGGGCCAGCGAGAGCACGAACCGGCTGAGCGAGTTGATGCGCTCGCTGCGCATCGGGTTGCGCTTGTAGGCCATCGCCGACGAGCCGATCTGTTCCTTCTCGAACGGTTCCTCGATCTCGCCGAACGCCTGCAGCATGCGCATGTCGCCGGCAAACTTGGCGGCGCTGGCCGCGATGCCGGCCAGGACGTCGAGCACATGTGCGTCGAGCTTGCGCGTGTACGTCTGTCCGGTGACCGGCAACGCCGTGTCGAATCCCATGGCCCGGGTGACGCGCCGGTCGAGTTCGCGCACCCGGGCGTGATCGCCGCCAAAGAGGGAGAGAAAGCTCGCCTGCGTCCCCGTGGTTCCCTTCACGCCGCGCAGCGGCAGCGTGGCGATGCGGTGGTCGAGGTCGGCAAGGTCGAGCACCAGGTCCTGCATCCACAGCGTGGCGCGCTTGCCCACCGTCGTCGGCTGTGCCGGCTGCAGGTGCGTGTAGCCAAGCGCCGGCTCGTCCTTCCACTGCGTGGCGAACGCCGCGAGCGTGCGAAGGAGCGCCACCACGCGCGCGCGCACCAGCTCGAGGCCGCGGCGCATCAGGATGAGGTCGGTGTTGTCGGTCACGAACGCCGACGTGGCCCCCAGGTGGATGACGCCGCGGGCGGCCGGCGCGGCGTCGCCGTAGGCGTGCACATGCGCCATGACGTCGTGCCGGAATCGCCGCTCGTACGCCGCCACGGCCGGGAAGTCGATGTCATCCAGGTGCGCGCGCATCTGGGCCAGCGCTTCGGCGGGAATGTCCGCGCCGAGGTCGCGCTCGGCCTCGGCGAGGGCCAGCCACAGGCGTCGCCACAGCCCGTAGCGGGACGGCGGCGACCAGAGTTGCAGCATGGCGGCCGAGGCGTAGCGCTCGGAAAGCGGCGAAGACCACGTGGGGGTGTCGGTCATCGAATCTGGAAGTCGATCGGGTACAGGAAGCCGCCGCGTTCGACGATCATCCGAATGGGACCGCGCCCGGTCATCGACTCGAGCAGCCGTCCGGCCTGACGAGCGTCGCTGACCGCGGTCCGGTTCACCTGCACGATCACGTCGCCGGCCTGGATGCCCAACTCCTCGGAGACCCGCTCGGAGACCTTGTAGACCACCGCGCCCTGCCCGGTGCGGATGCCACGCTCGAGGCGAATGGCCGGTGTCAGGGTCAGCAGTTCGATCTCCTTGAGCACCGCCACCTTCTGTGCGGATACCTCGGGCAGGTCGGCCACGCGCGCCTTCACCGAGCGCTCGCGGCTGCCGCGCCGCACGCGCAGCGTGGCCTCTTCTCCCACGTGCATCTCGAGCAGCTCGGCTTCCCAGTCGTAGGCGTTGCGCACGACGCGGTCGCGCGACCTGACGATCACGTCGCCCACCTCGAGGCCGGCCGCCGCCGCCGGCGAACCGGGCGCCACCGTGCGGATCACCGCGCCGCCGCGCAGCGCGTCCCGGTTGTTCTGCTGGGGCAGGGCGATCTTCACGCCGATCCAGGGACGGCGCACCGTGCCGTGGGCCAGCAGGTCGTCCGTCACGCGCCTCGCGCGATCGATGGGAATGGCGAACCCGAGCCCGATGGAGCCGCCGGTTGGCGTATAGATCGAACTGTTGACGCCGATCACGTCACCGGCGCCGTTCACCAGCGGCCCTCCCGAGTTCCCGGGGTTGATCGACGCGTCGGTCTGGATCATGTCGACATACACGCCCTGGCCGTCGCTCTGTCCCACGAGGTTCCGCCCCGTCGCGCTGATGACTCCGGTGGTGACCGAGGGCTCGGAATTGCCGAGCAGGAAGCCGTACGGGTTGCCGATGGCGATCGCCCATTCGCCGATCATCAGGTCGCGCGAGACGCCCAGTGGCGCCGTCGGGAGATTCTTCGCGTCGATCTTCAGCACCGCGAGGTCGTTCATCTCGTCGATACCCACCACCTTGGCCGGGTACGTGGTGCCATCGCGCAGCGCGACGCTGACGTTGGTCGCTCCCGCCACGACGTGGGCGTTGGTGACGATGACGCCGTTGGGCTGGACGATGAACCCCGAGCCGATGCCCGAGCGCGTCTGCGTGCCGTTGCCGGGGTTGCTGTTGCCGAAGAAGAACGCGAACGGATCGACCGGCGAGCGGAAGACCGTCTCCGTCTGCACCGTCACCACGGCCGGCGCCACGCGGGCCACCGCGTCGGTGATGGCCGTGCGCCGCGACTGGCCAATCTGCGCGGTGGTCTCGCGGCGCGGGGGAACGCCCTGCGCGGCCGAGCGTTCGGGGGCCGCCCCCTCGCAGGCGAGGAGGAAGACGAGGCAGAACGGGGCGAGGCGGCGCGTGCTCATCGGGTGCGGCGGGGCTTGGGGCGGCGGCTGATTTCCGAGAGGAACCGGTCGAAGCCGCGATCGGTGAGCGGGTGCTGCAGCAGCGCGTGCAAGACCTCCGCCGAGACGACTGCGCCGTCGGTGCCGGCCGTGGCGGCGTCGGTGAACGCGCGCGCGCTGGCCGGGCCTGCCGCGATGACGTCGCACTCGAGCCCGAAGCGATCGAAAATGATGCGCGACTCGGTGATGGCGAGCGACGGATCCTCGCCGACGTGCGCCGCCGCGTCCACGGCGATGGTCACCATGGAGGCGCCGGCCTTGGCGGCGAGCACCGCTTGCGCCGCATTGTGCACCAGCGTGGCGGCCACGCGCACTCCCTCGGCGCTCAGGCGCTTGATGGCCGGCAGCGCGTCCTCGACCAGCGGGACCGCCACGATCACCTGCTCGCCCAGCCGGGTGAGTTCGCGAGCGCCCTTGTACAGCGCGTCCCGGTCGACGGCGCGCACCGAGGCAATCACCGGGAGGGGCACGGCGGCCGAGAGTTCCTGCACGAGTTCGCGCGGATCGGCGTTGGGCAGCTGGGCCGCGATGACGGCCGGTGTGGCCACGATGCCATCGATCAGGCCGGCGGCGAATGCCCAGCGAACCTCATCGAGCGTGACGGAAGCGAGGTAGATGCGCATCAGGCGGTGGGATACAGGGCGGCGGGATAGGTGACCTGCTCGAGGCAGAGGCCGCAGGCAGGAGCCGGCGGCGACACCTCGTCGTTGACAGTGGCATCAAGCAACGCAGCGAACTCCTCGCGCGGACGCTGGCGCGTGGCCACCTCGATCATCGTGCCCACGAGGAAGCGCACCATGTGATGCAGGAATCGGTTGGCTTCGACGTCGAACACCAGGCCGCCCAGCACCTCACGCCACCGCGCGAGACGAATATCGCATCGATGCTCGTCCAGCGCTGGCGCGGTGCCACGAACCGCAAACCCGAAGAACCGATGCTCCCCGAGCATCGCGGACGCGCACCACGCCAGCGCTTCGCGATCGACGGCACGACGCACCGGCCATTCCCAGCGCCGCCGAAATGGCGAGCGGGCTGCCTCGTCGAGCCCCACCGCATAGCTGTACCGCCGGCTGGTCGCGCTGTACCGCGCGTGAAACTCCGGTTGCATCTCGTGCGCCGCCGCCACGAAGACGTCGCCGGGAAGATGTGCGTTCAGCACGTGCCTCAGCCGGTCTGGCGTCCAGTGCGCCGGTACCTCAACCCCGGCCGCCTGGCCGCGGGCATGAACACCCGCATCCGTCCGTCCGGCTCCGGTCACTCGTATGGGACCGCCGCACAAGCGCGCGAGCACCGACTCGAGGGTCCCTTGCACGGTTCGCGTGCTCGGCTGCACCTGCCACCCGGAAAAGTCTGTGCCGTCATAATGCAGCACGAGCTGAACAACGCGTCCCGCCATACGGATGGAAAATAGCCCCCGACGCACGCGCTTTCAAGCAAAGGCGAATCAGGCAACCGATTGACATTGCTTGACGTAGACCTAACGTTTCCGATCCCGGACGCCTCCCGTCGCATCCGCGCCGGGACACCGCGTCGCGCGCGTTTGCCGGCGCCCATCGTCCCCCAACCCATCGGATGACCGAGTCGACCCTAGTATCCCTCGCCCATGCCCTCGCCGCCGCGACTGACCTCGACGCGGCATTCGTGGCCTTGGCCGAAGGGCTGGCGGAGCTCGACCGGTCCGCGATGGTCGCGTACCTGTCGGCCGATGCGCGCGCCGGACGGCTCACCACCTGTCGCGTGATGGAGCGGGGACCGGTGGAACGCTTCCCCCTCGATGTGGCCCTCCAGCAGTTTGCCGCGCCCGTCGTCCAGCGCGTCTCCACTGGGGGCACGTTCACGGACGTCGGGGACGAATCGGACACCTTTGCGCGCATGCTGCGCCTCCCCGATCTGGGCGAGCCGGGCGAGCTGGCGTTGCGCGGCATTCGCGTGGACGGAGAACTCCGGGCCGTGCTGGCGCTGTACGAGCCGCGCCGGGCCTTCGGCCCCCGCCTGGTGGAACGGTTCGCGCCGCTGGCCGCGCTCTTCGAGCTTGCCCATGGGCGCTTCGCCGAACGGGAGGCGCGCGCCGAGGCGGTTCGCACGCTCGAGGACGTCACGCAGCGCGTGCACGGCGAGTACGTGTCGCGGCTGACGCAACTCGAACACCAGCTCACGCAGGTGCGCGATGCCGCCCAGCAGCAGGGGGCGGAGGAGTCGGTGCAGCACGAGCGCGAGCTGGCGCGGGCGGCCGAGGACGCCCGGCGCAACGCGTCGCGCTTTCGTGCGCTCGAACATCAGGTCACGTCCGCGGTGGGACAGCTCGAGCAGGCGCACATCGAGCTGCACCGGCGCAGCGAGGCGCTGCGCCAGCGCACGCGCACCATCTACCTGCTCGACCGTGTGCTGGCGATGGCCGCCGAACAGGTGGATCCGCGCCGCCTCGCCGAGGGGCTGCTGGCCCTCGTTGGCGACGACATGCAGGCGCTGCGGTGCTCGCTTTTCCTGCGCGCGCCGGAGCCAAACATGCTCTACCTGGCCGCGTCGCGGGGGCTGGCGCCGCACATTCGCGAGGGCTCTCGCATCACCATTGGACACGGCGTTGCCGGCCGGGTGGCGGCCACGCGCAAGCCCCTGCTGGTGGTGGATGCCTCGGACTCGCAGGCGCAGCCGCTGCTGCGCGACGAGTACCTGACGACCGGGAGCTTCATCTCCTTCCCGCTGCTGAGTCGCGGCGAGTTGCTGGGCGTGGTCAACCTCACGAATCGCGCCCAGCGCGGGCTGTTCGTGGAGGAGGACGTCGAACGCGTGCGCCTGCTCAGCCTCGTCATCGCCCTCATCGCCGTCGAAGCCCGGCTTCCCGAACTGCTGCTTGGGCGCATTCGTGAGTGACGGCGCGCTGCAGGCGAGCATCCGGCGGCTCGCCGCCGGCGAGTCGCTCAGCCGTGACGAGGCGGCATCGGCATTCGGCTGCGTGATGCGCGGGGAGGGAACGGCGGCCCAGGTGGCGGCCCTGCTCATGGGCCTGCGAGTCAAGGGAGAAACGCCCGACGAGGTGGCCGGCGCGGCCACGGCGCTGCGCGAGGCGATGACCGTGCTGCGCGCCGATGCACCCGAGGAACTGGTCGATACGTGTGGCACGGGCGGGGGCACGGTGGCCACGTTCAACATCTCCACCGCCGCCGCCCTGCTGGCCGCCGGGGCCGGCGCGCGCGTCGCCAAGCACGGCAACCGCTCGTTCACGTCGCGCTCGGGAAGCGCCGACGTGCTCGAGGCGCTCGGTGTGCCGATCGACGTGCCGGTTGATCGCATGCTTGAGGTGCTTGAGTCGGCGGGCATCGTGTTCATGTTCGCGCCGGCCATGCACCCGGCCATGCGTCACGTAGGCCCCGTGCGGCGCGAGCTGTCGATTCAGACGATCATGAACCTCGTGGGACCGCTGGCGAACCCGGCGCGTGCCGGGCGCCAGGTCATCGGCGTCGCCGATCCTCGGCGCCTCGGGCTGATCGGCGGTGCGCTGCAGGTGCTCGGGACGACGCACAGCATCCTGGTGCACGGTGCGCCGGGCATGGATGAGATCTCGCCACTCGGCAGCACCACGGTGCTCGAGCTGGTGGACGGCGAGGCGCGCTCGTGGACGGTCGATCCCGAACGCCTCGGGATGCAGCCGGTCAGCGCCGGCGAACTGGCCGGTGCCGAACCGGCGGAAAACGCCCGCATCGTGGAAGGGGTTCTTGCCGGCCGGGCAACTGCCGGCGCCACGGCCGCCGTCGAACTGAATGCGGCGGGGGCGCTGTATGTGGCAGGAAAGGCCGCGGACTTCGCCAGCGCGCTGAAGCTGGCGCGCGAGGCGCTTGCTGCGGGTGCCGGCCGTGACGCCCTCGAACGACTGCGTGCGGCCGCGAAGCGGGCGGCGGCGAAAAGGTAGAACGGCCTGCAGATGGCCGATGGCAGTCTGCGTATTGCGAACCACCAACGACCAACCACCAACCACCAACCACTAACCACCAACCGAGCTAGTATCGGCGCAACACCCCAACAACCACCCCTTCGATGCGAATGTCGTCCGTGCGGTCGTAGTACATCGGAGACAGCGTGGCGTTGGCGGGCTGCAGCCGCACGCGTCCGTCGCGTTCGCGATAGAATCGCTTGACCGTGGCCGCCGAGCCGTTCAACATGGCGATGACCATCTCGCCGTTGTCAGCGGTGTGGCGCTCGTTGACCACCACCAGATCGCCATCGGCAATCTGGTCGTCGATCATGGAATTGCCCCGTACCCGCAGGACGTAGTGAGTGCCGCCGCGCCTCACGAAGTCGTCGGGCACTGACACGGTCTCGCCGCTCGTGGAGTGCTCGATGGCCACGCCGGCGGCCACGGCGCCGAGCAGGGGGAGCTCGACCGACTGCGGATACGCCTCCGACGGCAGTATCTCGATGGCGCGGCTCTCGTTGTAGCTGCGCTTGATGTAGCCCTTGCGTTCGAGGTTGGTCAGGTGTTCGTGGACCGTGGCCAGCGAGTTATAGTTGAAGTGCGCGGCGATCTCCTCGAAGCTCGGCGCGTACCCCTGGTCGCCCTGGTAGCCCTGCAGGAAGTCGAGGATCTGGCGCTGGCGCTTGGTGAGCGGCATGGCGGCGGTTCCTGGGTGATGGTTGGGGTGCAGCAGCGGTGCGCCGTGAAGACGAACGAATAAACCCCGAAGTAACGGTAGCCGAACATTGACCGAAGTGCAACAGGCGGGATGGGTGGCGCCCGGCGGCCCGTTGGGGCGGCTGTCGGCGCGCTCGGCGGAGCGAGCCGCGCTGGCGCAGCGCACGCGGCGGTCGCTGGAGCAGCAGGTGGCTGGCCTCGCGGCCGCGCCGTCCTTCATTGAGTCGCTCTCGCGGCGGGACGTGGCGGTGATCGCCGAACTGAAGCGGCGCTCGCCCAGCAAGGGAGTGCTCGACGCCGAACTTGATGCCGGCGGTCGCGCCGTCGAGTACGCGCGCGGTGGCGCCGCGGCGCTGTCGATCCTCACGGAGCCGTCGGAGTTCGGCGGCTCGCTGGCCGACCTCGCCGCGGCCAGAGGCGCCGTCGCCATTCCACTGCTGCGCAAGGACTTCATCGTCGACGAGGTGCAGTTGCTCGAGGCCCGGGTGTCGGGAGCGAGCGCCGTGCTCCTCATCGCACGCGCACTCCCTCCCGGACGCTTCGTCGCGCTGGCGGGCGAGGCGCGCGCTCTTGGTCTCGACGTGCTGCTCGAGGTGCGTGACGAACCGGAACTCGAGCGCGCGCTTGGCGTGCCGGAGGGCGTGATTGGGGTGAACAACCGGAATCTCGAGACGCTGCGGCTCGACGACACCGTGTCCGAACGGCTGCTCCGGCTCATTCCCGGCACGCGCATCGCCGTCTACGAGAGTGGAGTTCGCGACGTCGATGGCGTGCGTCGCGCCGCCGCGCTTGGTGCCGAGGCGGTGCTCGTCGGGTCGTCGCTGTCGCTCTCCGATGCGCCTGAGGCGGCGGTGCGCGCGCTCGTCGGCGTGCCACGGTGCGCGCGTGGCTGAAGTGAAGTTCTGCGGGCTCACGCGACCGGCGGACGCCGCCTTCGGCTCGGCCCTCGGCGCCGCGTTCGTGGGAGCCGTCTTCGCCGGCGGCCCACGCCGGCTCACGCCGGCGGCGGCCCGCGCGCTGTTCGAGGCGGCGGCGAGCGCCGGCGCGGCGCGGCGTGTCGGGGTCTTCGGGTCGCAGGGCGTGGAGGAGATTCTGGCGGTCGCCCGGGAGACCGGCCTGGATGTCGTGCAACTGCACGGCGCCTCGCACTCCGCCACGGTCAGCGAGCTGCGACGCAACTTCGGCGGTGAGGTGTGGCGCGTGTTGCGCGTGAGCGACGCGACGCGCGAGCTGGACCTTCCGGTGGCGGCCGAGGACGTCGACGCCGTGGTGGTGGATGCCTTTGCCGAGGACCAGCTCGGTGGCACGGGGGTGCCGATCGACTGGGATTCGCTGGCCTCGACGCTCGAGCGCTCGGGACGCCCACCCCGGCTGGTGCTGGCCGGCGGGCTGCGGCCGGAGAATGTCAGGCGGGCGATCGAGCTGGTCGCGCCCGATGTGGTGGATGTATCATCCGGGGTCGAGTCGGCCCCCGGGATCAAGGACCAGACATTGATGCGCGCCTTCGCTGAAGCGGCGCGCGGGGGACGGTGAACATGGCAACGCGGGCCACGATGGATGACCGGTTCGGCGCGTTCGGTGGGCGCTACGTCCCCGAGACGCTGGTGCCGGCGCTCGACGAGCTCGATCAGGCGCTGGACTCGGCGATGGCCGATCCGGCATTTCACGCCGAACTGAACGGCCTGCTCGAACACTACGTGGGGCGTCCGTCAGCGCTCTGCGACGCGCCGCGTTTCTCGGAGCTCGTCGGCGCCCCGGTGTGGCTGAAGCGCGAAGACCTCAACCACACCGGCGCCCACAAGATCAACAACGCGCTTCCGCAGGCGCTGCTGGCTCGCCGCATGGGAAAGCGGCGGATCATCGCCGAGACCGGGGCGGGACAGCACGGCGTGGCCACGGCCACGGTCTGTGCGCGCCTGGGCCTCGAGTGCGTGGTGTACATGGGCGAGGAGGACATGCGCCGGCAGGAGCTCAACGTGTATCGCATGCGGTTGATGGGCGCCACTGTCGTTCCCGTCACCGCCGGGACGCGCACGCTCAAGGACGCGACGACCGAGGCGATTCGCGACTGGGTGACCACCTGCCCGACGAGCCATTACATCATCGGGTCCGTCGTCGGTCCGGCGCCGTATCCGAGGATGGTGCGGGATTTCCAGGCGATCATCGGTCGCGAGGCGCGCGCGCAGATGCTGGAGCGCGCCGGTCGCCTGCCGCGCAGCGTTGTCGCCTGCGTCGGCGGCGGCTCGAACGCCATGGGGATCTTCCACGCGTTCGTGCCCGACGCCGACGTCGAACTGGTGGGTGTGGAGGCGGCGGGGCACGGCCTCGACAGCGGCCAGCACTCGGCGAGCCTCACGCGGGGCACGCCTGGCGTGCTGCACGGCGCCCTCAGTTACCTGCTGCAGGACGCGCATGGGCAGGTGCATCCGGCGCACTCCATCTCGGCGGGCCTCGACTATCCGGGGGTTGGTCCCGAGCACTCATTCCTCAAGGACTCGGGGCGCGCGACTTACGTCTCGATCACCGATGACGAGGCGTTGCAGGGGTTCGCGCTGCTCGGGCGCCTCGAGGGCATCATCCCCGCGCTGGAGACGGCGCACGCCGTGGCGTGGATCGCCGCGCAGCGTGGCCGATGGGGCGCCGAGGAACCGGTGCTGCTCTGCGTCAGCGGCCGCGGCGACAAGGACGTGGCGCAGGTCAGCGCAATGCGTATCTTGGGTGCATGAGCGTGACGTCGGCGCCCGTTTCGGACCCGGGACCGGAAAGTCCCGAGCCGCCGTTTTCCCCGACGCTGGTCGAGGAAGTGCTTGGGCAGCTCGACAGGACCATCCGGGCGCACCTGCTGTATCTCAACAACCATAACAACCCGAGTTACACCCGGTCGCTGGAACTGGCGCGGGCGGCCTTCGCGGCGCTCTGGGCCCAGACGGACGCGATCACGCTCCTTGTCTCGGACGTCGCGCTCCTCTGGTACGGACGCCCGGTGTTCGCGGAACCCACCAAGGCGTCGGACTCGCTGCCGTGGATGCTGTTCAAGGACGGACTGCGCGAGTTGACGCTGCGGCAGGGCTTCGAGGCGAGTGAGCTGGTCGATTTTCTCGACATCATCCCGCGCGTCCGCCGGGGTCCGCAGAGCCAGGACGACATTCTCACGCTGTTCTGGGAAGCCGAATTCACCGCGCTGCAGTACCGCTACGTGGAAGTGTCGGACCAGGAGGGCGAGACGCTCGAGACGTCGCCGCAGCCGGGCACGTGGCCCAAGGGCGACGGCACGCCGGCCGAAGATCCGCAGAATGCGATTCTCGAAGCCAGGGCGGAAATGGCGGATGCCGAGAACGCGGTTGCCGACGACGGTGAGGGTGAGGGTGAGGGAGACGGTGCGGCCAAGGACCCGCGGCGAGCGGGCATCGTCCGCATGGAGGACTTCGACAGCACGCTCTACTTTCTCGATCCCAAGGAAGTGGAGTACCTGCGCCAGGAGACCGTGCGCGAGTATGCCGTCGACCTGCGCCAGGTCGTGCTCGACTCGCTGCTCGACATCTTCGAGTTCCAGCTCGACCCGCTGGTGCGCGCCGAGGTGCTGTCACACCTCGAGGCGCTGATGCTCCACCTGCTGTCGGCGGGGCAGTTCACCAATGTGGCCTACCTGCTGCGCGAATCGACGCTCACGCTGGAGCGGGCCCGCGAAGTGCAGCCCGAGACGCGGGATCGCCTCGGCTCCCTCGCCGCTCGCCTCAGCGAACCGTCGGCGCTGTCGCAGCTGCTCGAGGCCATGGACGCCGCGCCGACGCTGCCGTCGCCGGCCGACCTCAACGAGCTGTTCGTCCAGCTTCATTCGTCGGCGCTCTCCACCATCTTTGGCTGGCTTCCACGCACGCAGAACAACGGGCTGCGTCCGCTGCTGGAGGGAGCGGCGACGAGAATCGCCGAGTCGGCCACCGGCGAGCTGGTGCGGCTGATTGCCGATCCGTCGCTCGATGTCGCGCTGGAGGCGATCCGGCGCTGTGGTGCCATGCGCACTGCCGCCGGCGTGCCGGCCATGTCGCGCGTGCTCGAGCACGGCGAGCGCGAGTTGCGTCTCGCGGCGGTGTCGTCGCTCAGCGACATCGGTTCGCCCGGCGCGCTGCAGGCGATGGAGCGCGCGCTGCAGGACGGCGATCGGGACGTTCGCGTGGTCGTGGCCCGCGCGCTGATGACGCGGCAGCATCGCCAGGCGCTGGTGAAGGTCGAGGCCGTGGTGAAGGGCAAGGACATCCAGAAGGCCGATCGCACCGAGCGCCTGGTGTTCTTCGAGCTCTACGGCACGCTGTGCGGCGATGCGGGGGTGCCGTTCCTCGATGGCCTGCTGACGGCCAAGGGTGGGCTGTTTGCCCGGAAGGAGGATCCCGAATTGCGCGCCTGTGCCGCCGTGGCGCTTGGCCGCATCGGGTCGGCCGCCGCCAAGGACGCGCTCCAGCGCGCCGATGGCGACAAGGAAGTGATCGTGCGGAACGCCGTGGCACGCGCGCTGCGCGGAGGCGGCCAGTGACCGTCCCAACCCCCCCGCGCGCGTCGATCTCCATGCGTGGCTCGGTGTCGCTGCAGGCCATGAGCGAGGCCACCGGTGAAGCGTACGTGCGGGTGGCGAGCCGGGCGTTCATCCTCGCGTTCTACGGCACGATGCGGAACCTCAGGCTGTATCCGTTCGAGAACGCGGTGGTGCAGCAGTCGCTGCAGGAACTCTCGGTGATCACCGGCGACCTCATTGCGCACGAGAAGGAGTGCGAGTTCCGGGTGGCGGGGGAGTTCATCTTCGTCAACAGCACGCGACTGCGCCTCGACCTCGACAACTACTCGAGCTTCAGCGCCCTGCTGACGCAGTTCCGGCAGAACGGCATCGGCACGCTGCGGACGCGGCGCGTGCCGGCCACCCGCGACTGGACCGTTGTCCTCGGCTTCCTGACGAACCCGCAGGGCACCGACTCGACGGAGCGCTACGAGGCGCTGCACCGCCGCCTCGAGGAGACCGGCGTCGACGTCTTCGAGCTGGCCCCGCTGGTGGAGTCGGACGAGGACCATGGCGGCCAGGTGGTGGAGGCCAAGGAGAAGGCCAAGCGCACGTACACCCGGTCGGTGGAGGCCACCAAGGACGTGATCAACTCCGTCCGGATGGGGCAGAGCGCGAACATCGGCAAGATCAAGCGCGTGGTGCAGGGCATCGTCGACCAGATTCTCTCCGACGAGACCTCGCTGGTCGGGTTGACCACCATTCGCGACTACGACGACTACACGTTCACCCACTCGGTGAACGTGTGCATCTTTTCCATCGCGCTCGGCCGGCGGCTCGCGCTCACGCGCCTGCAGCTGTACGACCTGGGCATGGCCGCGCTCTTCCACGACATCGGCAAGTCGCGTGTGCCGCTGGACGTCATCAACAAGGCCGACGTCCTCACCGACGAAGAGTGGCGGATGATCGCGGCGCATCCGTGGCTGGGCGTGCTGGCGCTGTTTTCCGTGCGCGACCAGCAGGAGTTCCCCTATCGCTCCATGCTGGTGGCCTTTCAGCACCACATGAAGCGGGACCTCACCGGGTACCCGCGCAGCCTGCGCACCAAGGACCTGACGTTCTACTCCAAGATCGTCGCGGTCGCCGACGGCTTCGACGCGGCCACCTCGCGGCGCAGCTACCAGACGACGCCCATGGCGCCGTCGGCGGTGCTGCAGGAGATGCGGGACAACGCCCGGCGCGGCATGGACCCGGTGATCGTCAAGGCCTTCATCAACATGCTGGGCATCTACCCCGTGGGGACGTTCCTCGTGCTCGACACCTTCGAGTTGGCCATCGTGCACGCGGCGAGTGCCGACCCGGACATGCTCTCGCGCCCGGTCGTCCGCATCGTGAGCGACGACCTCGGGAACGTGCAGTATCCCGGCGAATTGGTCGACCTCGCCGAACGCAACGAGTCCGGCGACTTCCGCCGGACCATCATCAAGACCGCGGACCCCGATCGCTACGGTATTCGCGTCGGCGACTACTTCGTCTGAGACCGCCGTGCTGACCGCCCGCTTCGACGCGCTCCGTGCGCAGGGACGCCGCGCACTCGTGTGTTACGCCACCGCGGGGCACCCCGATCCCGAGCGCAGCATCGCGCTCTGGCAGGGACTCGAGGCCGCGGGGGCGGACGTCCTTGAGGTCGGCGTCCCGTTCTCCGATCCCATGGCCGACGGTCCGGTCATCCAGGCCAGTTCGCAGGTGGCGCTGTCGCACGGCGTGCACCTGGACGGCGCGCTCGGGCTGGTGTCGCGGGCGCGGCTGGGCATTCCCGTGGTCCTCTTCAGCTACCTCAATCCGCTGATTGCCGCCGGACCGGCGGTGCTGCAGCGCGCGGCGGACGCCGGCGTCCACGGCGTCCTGGTGACCGACCTTCCGGTGGGCAGTGATCCGGCGCGTGAGGCGTGGCTTGGCGGGGGACCGCTCGACCTCGTGCGCCTCGTCGCGCCCACCACGCCCCTCGACCGCATGGCGAGCATCGCGCGGCACGGGCGCGGTTTCGTCTATCTCATCTCGCGCCTCGGCGTCACCGGCGTGAGCGAGGAACTTCCTCCAGACCTGCCCCGGACCATCGCCACGCTGCGCTCGGTCTGCACGTTGCCCATCTGCGTCGGGTTCGGCATTTCCAGCCCCGACCAGGCGCGCGCCGTCGGCGCGCTGGCCGACGGCATCGTCGTGGGGAGCGCGATCGTCCGGGCCGCCGGCGAGTCCGTGCGGGCGGCCGTGACCCTGGCGGGCGAGCTCCGGGCCGCGCTCGACGAGTGTGCCGCGTGAACCTCGCGCGACGCCTGCAGCAGCGGCTGATTCCGTTCACGGGCACGCTGGTGCTCATCGTCCTGTCGTGGTACGACCCGGCTTGGAGCCTGCACCTCGGCGTGTTGTTCCTGCTCGCGGTGGCCACGGTGCTGCTGCGCAGCTTCCAGCTGCCGCTCACGAAGTACTCGGCGCTGAACCTCCTGGGCATGGTGGCGGTGGGCGGCTCGCTGCTGGCCGGCCCCGCCACGGCGGCGTTCGCGCTCGCGCTGGGGACGTTCTTCGGCGACTGGCTGTCCTTGCGCAAGAGTATCGGCTTCGCGTGGATCAACGCCGGTCGCGAGGTCGTCGCGCTCGTCGCCGCCTACGGCGTCTTCGCCGTCGCCGCGGTCAACGCCGGTCCGAGCGCGCACTCCGGGCTGGTCGGCGAGAACCTGCCGGGCATTGCCGCGTTCTTCCTCGCGCACTTCGCCTTCAGTCGCGGCCTGCTCTATTTCTCGCTGATCCTCCGGGACAAGCTGCTGCCCGAGGAACGGTCGCTGATCCTGCGCTACGAGCTCATCACGTTCGGCGCGGGTTCCATAGGCGCCATCGTGGTCCTCCTCGGCGTCCAGTCGCTGGGCGACATCGGGAGCCTGCTCGTCGTCGTCGTGCTGATCTTCTCCGGACTGCTCGTCCGCCGCATCCTCGAGGAGTCCATCGCGGCCGAAGAGCTGAACATCATCCTCGCCATGGAGCAGGTGGTGTCGTCGGCCATGTCGCTGGGCGAGAGCTTCCGGCGCATCGAGGCGCTGGCCCATCGCCTGGTGGACTGGACCGACCTGCGCATCTACCGGTACGACGGATCGTCGCTGACGGCCATCTATCACGGCGGGCACGGGCTCCTGGAGCCGAGTCGTCCGGAGGGCGAAGATGGCCGGACGCTTCGCGCCCTCGCGCTCGCCACCGGTGACCTGCAGGTCGTGCGCGACGCGGCGAGCGACAAGCGCGTCGAGCATCTGCTGCGCGACGTGCGCACGATTGCCGTCGCGCCGCTGCGTTTTGGCGAGCGGAGCCTCGGCGTCGTGGAACTGGAGCACCGCAAGCCCAACATGTACGGCGCCAAGGCGGCGATGCTCATCCGGCGCTTCGCGTCGCAGGTGGCAACCACGCTGCAGATCCACGACCTGCGCCTGCCGATGCTCGAACTGCTCGACCGCCTCGGCAAGGAAATCGAGACGCTCACCGAGTCGGCGCGGACGCTGCGCGCGCGTGGCGAACAAGTGGCGCGCACGGGGAGCGACATCACGCGTGCGCTGGCCGAGGAAGGCGAGCAGGTGGCGCGCAGCCTCGAGGCCACCGACACCCTGTTCGCGGCCACCGAGCACGTGGTGCGCGACGGCGGCGAGGCCGAGCAGGCGAGCCGGCGCGCGACCGAGATTGCCCGCGAGCACCGCGACACCATCGGCACCACCATCGGGCGCCTCGAACTCGTCCAGTCGTTCGTTGGCGAGAGTTCCGGCCAGATCGACGGGCTGCGCGTCGCCACCGTGGAGATCACGGCGTTCATTCACACCATCCGCGAGCTGGCCGAGCAGACCAACCTGCTGGCCCTCAACGCCGCCATCGAGGCGGCGCGCGCCGGCGACCAGGGACGCGGCTTCGCGGTGGTGGCCGACGAGGTGCGCAAGCTCGCCGAGGAAAGTCGCGCCGCCTCCGACGAGGCCGGCGACCTCCTGCACGGATTCGAGTCGCAAATGCGCGTGGTCGGCACGCAGATGGAGGCGGGGCGGGAGATCGTGCGCGACGTCGAGGCCCTGTCGAGTTCGGCGCGCAGCGCACTCGATGCCATCGTGAATGCCACCGCCACGGGCGCCGACCGGGCGCAGCGCATCGCCCGCACCTCCCGCGAGCAGGAGGCCGAATTCCGGCACCTGCGCGAGCGCGTGGCGCGCGTGTCCGAGATCTCCAGCCGCAACCGACTTGGCGCCGAGCACGTCGCGTCGTCGGCCGCCGACCAGGCCGTTGCGTTGCGGGAACTCGAAGGTGCCACGCACGCGCTACGGGGCGTCGCGGCCAACCTGGGCGACCTCGCGCGCAAGCTGGCGAGCGCGCAGTGACCGCGCCGGTGCTGCCGGAATGGGCGGTCGTCGGCGAAAAGCGCCGCGCGCACATCGGTCGCGTTACCGGGCTGCTCGATGACTGGGCCGCGAAGATGCGGCTCGATGCGGCCGACGCGCAGGCGTGGCACGACGCCGGCCGCTGGCACGACGCGTTTCGCGATGCAGCGCCCGAGGTGTTGCGGCCGCTGGTGGGGAATCCCGACATGCCCGACGCCCTGCTGCACGGGCCGGCGGCGGCCGCGCGATTGGCCCTCGATGGCGAGACGCGGCTCAGCGTGCTCGATGCCGTACGCTGGCACTCGGTGGGCTCGCCGCACTGGGACCGCACGGGTCGGGCGCTGTTCATGGCCGACTTCCTCGAGCCGGGCCGCCGCTTCATGCACGCCGATCGCGCATTCCTCGCCGCCCAGCTTCCGCACAACTTCGACGGCGTCTTTCGGCAGGCGGTCCGCATGCGCCTCGAGTGGACGCTGCGCGAGGGGAACCGGATCTTTCCCGCCACGGTCGAATTGTGGAACTCGGTCCGGTAGCGCCGCTGGGCATCGCGGCGCGCAATGCCCGTCGCCGCCGTCGCCGTCGCCTTCGCCTTCGCCTGCTCGTCGTCGTGCTCATCGGCGGTTCGGCGACCGGCTGGTTCGCCGTGCGCAGTCGAAGCGGCGCGTCGCCCGGGCTGGCCGCTCCCGCGGCGGACGGCGATGCGCGCGCCGATCGCCCGGCCCGGGTCGTCCCCGACAGCCTGCGCATCACGGTCGAGGTCGTGAATGCCACGGCGGTGCGCGGGCTCGGTCGCCAGGCCACCGCCTGGCTGCGCGACGCCGGCTTCGACGTGGTGAACACCACGACGGCTCCGGCAAAGGACAGGCGGGACAGCTCGCTGGTGCTCTACGGCACGGGACATCCGGAGTGGGCGGCGCTAGCGGCCAAGGCCATCGGTGGCGCGCGCGTCGAGGCGCGTCCCGACTCGTTACGCTTCCTCGACCTCACGGTGCTCGTCGGGCGATCGTGGCGGCCGCCGCCGCAGACGCTCTACCCGTAACTGGCCGCACGCTGCCGCGATGTCCGTGCCGCGGCTCTTGCGCACGGCGACCTCCACGCCCAGGCGGCCGAGCGCCTGCGCAAACCGCGTGATCCCGGCCACCGGGGTCGGCGTGAAGTCGCCCGCGCCGCCCGCGTGCAACGGAATGAGGTTCACGAACGCCCCGCAGCGCTTGGCAAGGCGCGCCAGTTCCTCCGCGTGTTCCGGCTGGTCGTTGACGCCGCCGAGCATCACGTACTCGAACGTCACGCGCCGGTCGAACGCCGCGGCCGCGTCGATCACCGACGCCAGGGGGAACTTGGTGTTGACCGGCATGAGCCGGCGCCGCAACGCGTCATTTGGGGCGTGCACCGAGATGGCCAGCCGGAACTGCTCCCTGCGCAGGGCCAGCGCCTCGATGCCCGGCAGCACCCCGACGGTGGAAACCGTGATGTGCCGCGCCCCGACGCCGCATCCCTTCGGGTCGTTGAGGATGCTTAGCACCACATCCACCGACTTCCAGTTCATCATCGGCTCGCCCATTCCCATGAACACGATGTTGGTCGGCTGCAGCGGTTCGTCGAGCAGGGCGAGCTCCCGCACCTGGCCGGCAATCTCCGACGGCAGCAGGTTGCGCGCGAAACCCATCAGTCCGGTGGCGCAGAACGAGCATTGCAGCGCGCACCCGGCCTGCGATGAAATGCAGAAGGTCACGCGCTTACCGTCGGGAATGGACACGGTCTCGATGGTCTGGCCGTCGTGCATCCGAAAGAGGAACTTGCGCGTGCCGTCCGTCGATCGCTGCTCGGCCTCGAGCTCCAGGCGTGGCATGCGGAACTGTGCGTCGAGTTCGGCGCGAAATGCCAGCGGCAGGTCGGTCATCTCCGCGAAGCTCCCCACCGGCGTCGTCCACAGGTGACGCGCCGCCTGGCTGCCGCGGTACGCCCCCACGCCTCGCGAATCGGCGAACGCTCGCAGGGCCGACTCGGCGGCCGCGGGCTCGAGGTCGAGCAGGTTCACCCGCGCGGTCGTGGGGGTCATCGCAGCACCGAGCTCACCGAGAACTGGTAGGTCGCCGACAGGTTGCCGGCGCTCTCCTCTCGGGCGATGCCGATGGCGTAGCCCTGATGATGGAACGCGATGCCAAGGCGCGCTCTCCAGTTGGTGCGTCCGTACGCCTGCGTCCGCGCCCCGCCAACGCGCCCTTCGAGACGCCCCCAGCGCGTGCCCACGAAGGCGTATTCTTCGCGGGACAGGCCGTCGGCGACCATCACGCTCAGACCTCCGCGGCTCGTGCGCATCGAGTCGAGGCCGGCGAGTCGGATATCCACCGCCGCCAGCACCGCCATGCGCTCCTGCCGCCGACCAGCCGGACTGGCCAGGAACGTGGAGGCCGCCACACGGACGTCGCGCCGGCCGAGCCCGCGCGATGTCGCGCCAACGTCCACCGACACGGCGCTCCTCCGCTCGCTGTCGGCGTGCCCGGTGCGAAGGCGCAATGCCGTCCCGACGGTGACGACGCCGATCTCGCGCGCCGCCAAGGCCGAGAGCAGTGTAGTGGAGTAGGGGATCTCGTCGCCGACCGACTGCGGATTACTCTCCGTGCGGATGAGATCGGCAACGGAGGCGCTGACCACGCTCAGTCCCACCGTGGTGCCGTCGCCCAGCCGCGCGGCCACGGTGGCCAACTGCGCCGACACCGCAACGTCCACCGGGGCGCTCATCGTGCCGACGGCCATGCGCAGCCGGCTGCCGGAGGGAATGGCAACGCTCGCGGCGTTCCAGATGCCGAAGCCGGCGGTGGCCCCCAGCGCCGGCGCCTCGGCGGTGAGCCCGAGCGGGAAGGCCAACAGGTCGCGGCCGGGCACCAGTTGGGCCGCCAGCGAACGTGCCGACAGCGCGAGGATGACAGAGAGAACCGCGAGACGCCGCATCATGGCAGGATACCCGGCACGCAGGGCACGGTCAAGCGCTCGAACGCTACCACCAAGTGTCGTTGTCCGTTAGATTTACGCCGTTTCCACCCCTGCGGAGATTCGGGTGCTCACCGAGCTGCTTCCCACCGAACGCATTCGCGTTCCGCTGGGCAGCCATTCACGTCACGCCTTGCTTCACGAACTCGTGGAGATGGCACTCCCGGACGCCAACGCGGCGACCGTCGAGACCGTCTTCCAGAGCGTGCTGTCGCGTGAGGCGCTGGTCAGCACGGCGATGGGTGAGGGCCTGGCCGTTCCACACGGGCGAACCGAGGCCATAGGGGAACTGCGCATGGCGGCCGGGATTGCCGAAGCGGTGGATGACTACGAATCCCCGGATGGAGTACCGGTGCGGGCGTGCTTTCTGCTGCTCACCCCGCCGTCGGACGGAGGCGTGCATCTGAAGGTGCTCGGACGGCTCTCCCGGCTCATGCGACGGGGCGAATTGCGCGCGGCACTCTATTCCGCCCCCGACGCAGCGGCTTTCGCGGCGGTATTGCAGCGCGCGGAGGCCATGTGAGGGCCGCCCGATGGCGAGCGACCCTCGCCTGGGCCCTCCTGATCGAGGTGCTGATTCTCTGGCCGAATCCGCCCCAGGTTCCGCAGGCCTGGACGCTGGACTGGTTTGGCACGGTGTCGCTCGACAAGCTTGCGCACGCCAGCTTGTTCGCGGTGCTGTCGGTGCTGATCGTCCGGGCGCTCGTGGTTGAGGCCCGGCCGTGGTGGCTGGCGCTCGCCGGCGCTGCGGCGTTTGGCGCATTTACCGAGATTCAGCAGCAGTTCATCCCCAGCCGATCCATGGAACTCGGGGACTTTCTGGCCGATGTCGCGGGGGCCGCACTTGGCCTTGTCGCGTTCGTCGCCATGGCGCGCACGCGCCGGGAGTTGAGCCGTTGAACGCAGGAAACGTCTTTGCCACGTCACAGCGCTCGCACCTGTGCGGCGCTCTTCGCGCCGCGCACGCCGGCACCTCCGTCACCCTCGGCGGATGGGTGCACCGGTCGCGCGACCTCGGTGGACTCGTCTTCCTCGACCTTCGCGATCGGGAAGGCCTGGTGCAGGTGCACTTCGGCCCTGACTGGTCGAGCGCCGCGACGATGGCCGCCGCCGCCGCCGTCGGGGTGGAGTCGGTGGTCATGATCGAGGGGACCGTGGCGGAACGCCCGGCGGAGATGCGCAATGCCGATCTCGCCACCGGCGATGTCGAGGTGCGGGCAACCTCGATACGGGTGGTCGGTCCGGCGGTGACGCCGGCACTGCCGGTGGCGCGCGGCAAGGCCGACAAGCTCCCTTCCGAGGAACTGCGACTGCGGCATCGGTACCTCGATTTGCGCCGCCCGGAGTTGCAGGCCAACCTGATGCTGCGCCACCGGCTGCTGCAGGTGACGCGTCGCGTCCTGAGTGACAAGGGGTTCCTCGAGCTCGAGACGCCGATCCTGACGAAGCCCACGCCCGAGGGAGCGCGCGACTACCTGGTGCCGAGCCGCGTGCATCCGGGGGAGTTCTACGCGCTGCCGCAGTCGCCGCAGATCTACAAGCAGCTGTTCATGTGCTGCGGCTTCGACCGGTATTTCCAGATTGCCCGCTGCTTCCGCGACGAGGACCTGCGCCAGGACCGGCAGCCCGAGTTCACGCAGATCGACATCGAGGCGTCGTTCGTGGGGCGCGAGGATATCCTGGCGCTCTCCGAGGAGCTCGTGGCCTGCATCTGGCGCGAGGCCGGTCACGAGGTGACCGTGCCCTTCGAGCGCATGAGCTACGCCGACGCGATGGAGCGGTATGGTTGTGACCGTCCTGACCTGCGGTACGGACTGGAAATCACCGACCACACGGCGACGTTTGCGGCGCTCGATTTCGTGGTGACGCGCTCGGCCATCGACGCCGGCGGCCGGGTGCGCGGGATACGCGTGCCGGGAGGCGCCGCGTGGAGCCGCAAGCAGGTCGATGAACTGGAAGCGCTGGCCAGGGGGGCCGGTGCCGGCGGCCTGCTGCGACTGAAGAAGGTGGACGGCAAGTACGACGGTCCGGTGGCGAAGTTCCTCACGCCGGAGGCCGAATCGGCCATCGCGCTCCTCGAGGGTGACCTCGCGCTCTTCGTCGCCGCGCCCGACCGCGTCTCGAGCCCGGCGCTCGATCGCGTGCGGCAGGAATGCGCCCGCCGGCTCGGCCTCGTGGACGAGCAGGTGCGCCGCTTCCTGTGGGTCACCGACTTTCCGATGTTCGACCAGGACCCGGTGACCGGCGCGCTGGCGGCGGTGCACCACCCGTTCACGGCGGCCAACGGAGACGACATGGCGCAATTCCCGGACGCACCCGAACGGTGGCGCGCGCTGGCGTACGATTGCGTGCTCAACGGTCTCGAACTGGGTGGCGGGTCCATTCGCACCTCCGATCCGCGCGTGCAGTCGCGCATGTTCACGCTGCTGGGCATCGGCAGCGAGGCGGAGCAGGAACACCGCTTCGGCTTTCTGCTCGAAGGCCTGCGCTCCGGGGCGCCGCCCCACGGAGGCATCGCCTTCGGGTTTGACCGCATGGCGATGCTGCTCGCCGGTGGATCGTCGCTGCGCGATGTCATTGCCTTCCCGAAGTCGACGGCGGCGCGGGCGCTCTTCGAGAATGCCCCGACCACCGTGCCGGCCGAGGACCTGCAGCAGTTGCACATCCGCTCCACGACGGAGGCCGGGTGACTGACACCACCGCGCGTGCCACGGTGCCCGGCGCCGTCGATGGCGACTCGAGGAAGCTCTCCACCGAGGGCGCCGACCTGCTGATGCTGGCCGGCGTGGCCGACGCCAACCTCGCCGAGCTGCAGCGCATCTACCCGGTGCGCGTGACGCTGCGCGGTGATGCCATGACGCTCGCCGGGGCGGCCGATGTCGTGGAGCGCGCCGCGGCCGTGGCGCAGCGCATGATCGACGCGGCGCGCCAGCGCACGGCGTTCGACGCCGACGACGTGCTTCGCTTCTCCATCGAGGGCCCCGTCGCCGGGGATGGCGCTCCCGATCGCATCGTGCTCCCCGGCGTTCGCAAGGTCATCCAGCCCAAGTCCAAGGGCCAGACGCAATACCTGCGTGCGCTGTTCGAGAATGACATCGTGGTGAGCATCGGTCCGGCGGGCACGGGCAAGACGTATCTCGCCGTGGCCGTGGCCGTCGACATGCTCGCCCGCAAGCGCGTGCGTCGCATCGTGCTGGCGCGGCCGGCGGTGGAGGCGGGCGAGTCGCTCGGCTTTCTTCCCGGCGACATGCAGGCGAAGGTCGATCCCTACCTGCGCCCGCTGTACGACGCGCTCGAGGACATGATGCCGCCGGAACGCATGCAGCGCGCCCTCGAGACGCGGACCATCGAGATTGCGCCGCTGGCCTACATGCGCGGCCGCACGCTGGGCGATGCCTTCGTCATCCTCGACGAGGCGCAGAATGCGACGAACGCGCAGATGAAGATGTTCCTCACGCGCCTGGGCGTGAACTCGCGCGCCGTCATCACGGGCGACAAGACGCAGATCGACCTGCCCAGTCGCGCGGACAGCGGGCTCACCCAGGTGGAACGCATCCTTCCGGGCATCGACGGCATTTCGTTCCAGTACCTCGCCGAGGCCGACATCATCCGGCACCGGCTGGTGCGCGACATCGTTAAGGCGTACGCCGCCGACGAGGAGCAGGGCGCGTGACCCTCGTTCGTCGTGCCCCGGGTGGCGGACTTCGCGTCGGCGTGTCGAGCGATGGGGCGAGAGGCTCCGTCTCCGTCGCGCGCCTGGCCGACGCCGCTCGCGCGGTGCTTCGTGCCGAGGGCGTGCGCCACGCCTTGCTGTCGGTGACACTCGTGTCGCGATCGGCAATGGCGCGGCTCAACCGGCGCCACCTCGGGCATGCAGGCGCCACCGACGTCATCTCGTTCGGCTTCGCGCCGGGGCCTGGGGAAGGAGTGGTGGGGGACATCTACATCTGCCCCGACATGGCACGAGACAATGCGAAGGTTGCACGGTGCGGGGTACGCGAGGAACTCCTGCGCCTGGTGATTCACGGGACCCTGCACGTGCTGGGCTGGGACCATCCCGGGACTGCCGACCGCACGGCGTCGCCGATGTGGGTGCGCCAGGAGCGGCTGCTCGCCGCGGTCGCGCGTCACGCAGCCCGCCGCGCGTGAGCGCCCTCGTGCTCGCCGGTCTGTTCGTGATCGTCGCGGCCCTGTGCGCGACGGCCGACGGCGCGCTGCTCACTATTGACGAGAACGAGCCGGCGAGCGACGTCGCGGTTCGCCACCTGCTGGCGAACCGGGAGGCGACACACCGTGCGCTGGCCTTCGGCCGCATTCTGGCGCAACTGGGCGCCGGCGCCGCGCTGGCCGTGCCGCTCAGCGCGGCGTCACGCGTGCTCGTGGCCACCGTGGTGGGGCTGTTCGTCATCATCGTGTCGGAGAGTGGTGCCCGCGCCCTCGGCGACGTCCTCGGCGTCCGGGCGTTGCGGCGTTTGGCACCGGTCGCCCGGACCGCGGTGGTCGTCCTGCGCCCGGTCGTGGCATTCGGCTCGTGGTGCGACGTGGTGCTCGCGCACCTGTTGCCGCGCCGTCCCGACGACGAAACGCGTGAGGCCGACGTCGAGCGCTTCCGCGAGGTCGTTGCCGCCGAGATGGCCGACGGTGACAGTGGCACGGCCGGACAGCAACTGCTGTCCGGCGTCTTCGCGCTCGGTGACACGCGGGTCAGCGAGATCATGGTGCCGCGGGTCGACATCGTCGGCATCGAGCGCGGCACGCGATGGGCTGACATGGTGGCGCGGGTGCGCAGTGCGCGTCACGCACGCCTGGTCGTCTACGGGGACGACCTCGACGACGTCTCCGGCATCCTGTTTGCCAAGGACCTGCTGGGCGCGGTGCTCGACGATGCAGAGCCGGTGGCCGGCTGGCAGTCGCTGGTGCGGCCGGCGTGGTTCATTCCGGGGACGAACACCGTGGACGCCCAACTTCGCGATTTCCGCACCAATCGCCGGCATATCGCACTGGTGGTCGACGAGTTCGGCGGCGTCGCCGGCCTCGTGACGCTCGAGGACGTGATCGAGCTCATCGTCGGCGATATCCGCGACGAGCACGATACCGAGGACGACGACCAGATTGAGCGCGAGGGAGATGACCGCTTCTGGCTGCCCGCGCACGTCACGCTCGACACGTTGTCGGCCCTGACGCGGCATGACTTCCGGCGCGAGGACCTCAGCACCGTCGGTGGCCTGGCGTACGAGTTGTTCGACGGCGTGCCGGAACCCGGTGAAGACATCACCGTCGACGGGTTCCGCGTGGTCGTGGAGCGCATGAAGGGGCGCCGGATCGAGCGCGTCTATTTCGAGCGCCTGGCGCTCGAGACGGGGGAGGAGGACACGTGAACCTCCTGGTGCTGTTCCTCGTCCTGGTCGTCGCCTGGCTCACGGCGGCCGCCACGGCGGTCCGCACAGTCAGCCGCATCTGGCTGCGGCACTGGGTGGAACGCAAGCTGGCCGGGTCGGCCAGTGCCGAGGTGTTTCTCGAACGGCCGCAGCGACTGCTGCTGGCCGCCGGGACCGTCATTGCCGGGCTGACATTCACCATCGGGTTGGTGGCGAGCTCGCAGGCAGAGACGCCGGCGGCGCTGGCGCGTGCGCTGGCCGTGGCCGTGCTGTTGCTGCTGGTCGTTGGCCAGCTGTTGCCGCGGGCCATCGCGCGTCGCTGGGGCGTCGCCCTGGTGCCGGTGCTCCTGCCGGCCCTGCACGGCCTGGGCGTGGTCGTTTCCCCGGTGCTCTGGCTGGCCGAACGTGCCGCGCGAGCGCTGGCCCGTTCGGCGCCGCTAGCGCCCGAAGATCCACGGGAGGCGCTGGAGGACCTGCTGCGCGAGGGTGAGCTCGAAGGGGTCGGCGAGGCGGACGAGAGCGCCATCATCAGCGGCGTGGCCGAGTTCGGTGCCACGCGGGTGCGCGACGTCATGACGCCCCGCGAGAAGATCGTGGCGGTCGACCGGTCGCTGCCGGCGGCCGACCTGGCCCGCCTCGTGGCGCGTGCGGCGTACTCGCGCGTACCGGTGATCGATGGCGACCTCGATCACGTCGTGGGCATGATCCACTCATTCGACGTCCTCGAACGGCCCGAGGCGCCGGCGGCGCGACTAAGGCGCGTCTCGTTCGCGGCGCCGGAACTGAAGTGCCTCGCGCTGATGCGCACCATGCTGCTGGAGCGGCGGCACCTCGCCATCGTGCGGGATGCCGAGGGCCGCACGCTGGGACTGGTGACGCTGGATGACGTGGTGGAGGAGCTGGTGGGCGACATCCACGACGAGCACGATGACGCCTCCCCCCGGAAGGGCGCATGACGGCGATCACGCTTCCCGAAGGCGCGCCGGCGTCGCTGGCCCGGCTGCTCGTCGACTTCACCGCCGGGCGCAAGGCGGCGCTGGCCCGTGCGGTTTCCATCGTCGAAGACGGGCGCGCCGGCGCCGACCTGTTGCTGGGCGCGCTCCACCCGCGAGTGGGACGCTCGCGTCGCATCGGGTTGACGGGACCGCCGGGCGCCGGCAAGAGCACGCTCACCGCGCAGCTGGTGGCGCTGCTGCGCCGGCAGGGTCGCACGGTGGGCATCATCGCCGTCGACCCCACGTCACCGTTCTCCGGGGGCGCGCTGCTCGGCGATCGCGTGCGCATGGAGTCCGTGGCGCTCGACCCGGGCGTCTTCATCCGGTCGATGGCCACGCGGGGGTCGCTGGGCGGCCTGGCCGCCACGACGCGCGAAGTCTGCGACGTGCTCGACGCCTTCGGGCTCGACTGCATCCTCATCGAGACGGTCGGCGTGGGCCAGAGCGAACTCGACATCGCCCGCACGGCGGACACGTCGCTCGTCGTGCTGGTCCCCGAGTCGGGTGACGCCATCCAGACGCTGAAGGCCGGCCTCATGGAGATCGCCGACGTCTTCGTGGTGAACAAGGCGGATCGTCCAGGCGCCGACCGCCTGCGCACGGACATCGAGGCGATGCTCGGCCTGCGTGGCGGGCACGGCCTGCAGAACGCCCCGGCCCATCATGGCATCGACCTGCGGAGCCTCACCACTCCGCACCCCGCACCGGCTGACGCGGGCGACGACGCCGAGCGCTGGACGCCCGCCGTGCTGCGTTCGTCGGCGACGACGGGAGAGGGGATTCCCGAGTTGCTGGCCGCCCTCGAACGGCATTTTGCGTATCTTGAGCGAAGCGGCGAGCTTGCCGTGCGACGCCGGGCGCGACTGCGCGAGCGGGTGAAGGACGTGGTCTTTCAGCGGCTCGGCCGGCGGCTGTGGGGTGATGCCGCCACCAATGCGTGGATCGACGGGCAGGTCGCCGATCTCGCCGACGGCCGCACCACCCCGTACGCCGTCGCCGACGCGTTGCTGCAGCGGAGCGGCACCCTGATGACCGGAGAGTCCGTATGACGTCACGCCCCCCCGACCTCGACACGTCCCTGGACGAGATGCGCGCCGAGCTGGCGCAGCTCCGCGCCGAAATCGCCGCGTGGAAGGAACGCTACGACGGGGCCGAGATTCGCGACCTCGCCTGGACCAACTCGGCGCACGAGGTGTCGCCGCTCTACACGGCGCTCGACCTCGAGGGCTCCGCCGGCACGGCGTTCGAGGTGCCGGGGACGTTTCCGTTCACCCGCGGCATCCATCCCACGGGCTACCGCGGCAAGCTGTGGACGATGCGCCAGTTCGCGGGCTTCGGGTCGGCGCACGAGACCAACCGGCGCTACAAGTTCCTGCTCGGGCACGGGACCACGGGTCTCTCCGTCGCCTTCGACTTCCCCACCTTGATGGGCTACGACTCCGACCACGCCCGGTCGGAGGGCGAGGTGGGCAAGTGCGGCGTGGCCATCAGTTCGCTGGCCGACATGGAGGTGCTGTTCGACGGCATCCCGCTCGACCAGGTGTCGACCTCGATGACCATCAACGGGCCGGCGATCATCCTGTGGTGCTTCTACATCGCCGCCGCCGAGAAGCAGGGCGTGCCGCCCGAAAAGCTGCGCGGCACGATCCAGAATGACATCCTCAAGGAGTACATGGCGCAACACGCGTGGTGCTTTCCCATCGAGCCCGCGCTGCGCCTCATCGTCGACTGCTTCCAGTGGGGGGCGCAGCACGCGCCGCAGTGGAACACGGTGTCTGTTTCGGGCTATCACATCCGCGAGGCGGGGGCCACCGCCGCCCAGGAGCTGGCCTTCACGCTGGCCGACGGGTTCACCTACGTGGAGCGGGGCCTGGCGCGCGGGCTCGACGTCGACGAATTCGCGCCGCGCCTCTCGTTCTTCTGGGACATCCACAACGACTTCTTCGAGGAGATTGCCAAGCTGCGGGCGGCCCGGCGCATCTGGGCGCGCCGCCTCAGGGAGAAATACGGGGCGAGGAGCGCGCGCAGCTGGGTCATGCGCTTTCATTCCCAGACTGCCGGCGTCACCCTCACCGCGCAGCAGCCGATGAACAACGTCGTGCGCGTCGCCTACCAGGCGCTCGCCGCCGTGCTCGGCGGCACGCAGTCGTTGCACACCAACTCCATGGACGAGACCCTGGCGCTCCCGTCCGAGCACGCTGTCGAGGTGGCGCTGCGCACACAACAGATCCTGGCGTTCGAAACGGGGGTTCCGTCGGTGGCCGACCCGCTGGGCGGCTCGTACTACGTGGAGCGGCTCACCGACGACATCGAGCGCGAGGCCGAGGCGCTGTTCACGCAGATCGAGGAACAGGGCGGGGTGGTGCGCGGGCTCGAGGACGGCTGGTTCCAGAAGCGCATTGCCGGGAGCGCCGCGCGCCAGCAGTGGGAGATCGAGCAGCACCGCAAGGTCGTCGTCGGCGTCAACGAGTTTGTCACCGACGAGAAGCTCACCATTCCCCTGCTGACCATCGACGAGCAGGCGACCGCGCGTCAGATGGCGACGCTGACGAAACTGCGCCAGACGCGGGACAACGCGCTGGTGCAGCAGCGGCTCGATGCGCTGCGGATTGCGGCGCGCGGCACGGACAACCTGGTGCCGTTCATCCTCGACTGCGCGCGTGCCTACGCGACGCTGTATGAAATCCGCGCGGCGATGGAGGACGTGTTCGGGGCGTATCGGGAGCCGGTGTTCTTCTAGAGAGTACGACAGAGAACGACAGAGAACGACAGAGGCCGAACCTGATCACCTGGCGGCGATGACGACCACCCACCCCCGACCACCGACCACCGACGCCAATTGGTGGCGCACCTACTTCGACACCGGGTACCTGCGCGAGTACGAGCCGTTCTTCGAGCTCGTGGAGGATCGCCGCCAGGTGGCGCGACTGCTCGAGGTGCTCGCCCTTCCGGTCGGCGCGCGCGTGCTGGATTGCGCGTGCGGCCAGGGACGGCACGCGCACCTCCTCTCCGAAGCCGGACTCGACGTTGACGGCGTGGACTTCTCGGGACCCTTGTTGGACAAGGCTCGGTTGCGCGGGACCGGACGCACGCTGCGCTATCGGCGCACCGACATGCGCCACCTCCCGGTGGCGTGGACGGGACGCTTCGACGCCGTGGTCAACCTCTTCACCAGTTTCGGCTTCTTCGCCGATCCGCGCGACGATGCCCGCGTGCTCCGGGAGTTCGCCCGCGTGCTGAAGCCCGGAGGTCTCCTGCTCTGGCACGGGGGCGATCGCGACGGCGTGATGGCCAAGTTCCTCCCCCGCGACTGGTGGACCACCGGCGACGGCACGCTGGTTGCCCAGGAACGGAGCTTCGACCCGCTCTCCGGCTTCCTGACGGTCGAGTCGCGCTGGCGGGGCCGCGACGTTCACGAAGATCGCACGCACAAGATCCGGCTCTACACTCCCACGCAGCTCTCCGACCTCATGCGCGACGCCGGATTGATCGTGGAACAAGCGTTTGACAGTTTCAGCGACCGTCCCCTGAACCGGCGTTCGAGCGAGATGCTGCTGGTGGCGCGAAAGGACGGCTGACGAGTGTTCCGGTGGATCCTCGGCGCCAGGCGGGAACTCACGCGCGAACGGCGTCGCGCCCAGGCGATCGCGCAGATCGCCGACGGCAAGTCCCAGAACCGGAAGCACGAGCGCTCCTGACCCTGGATCAGGACCCCGTGGCGCGCACGACGGGCTGGATGCGTGACGCTACGGTGCGCGCACGGCAGCAGTGGCGTGCAGCACGCGCCCGTCGCTGAAGCGGAGTTCCAGCGGCAGCGAATCGCCGCCGGTCAGTGTGCGCTTGAGCCCCATCACCATTAAGTGCTTTGCGCCCTCCGCCAGGACCAGCGAGTCTCCCGGCGCGATGACCTGCCCGGAGTCGAGCGGCATCATGTGCACCATCCCGCTCATCTGCATCGTCTCGTGCAGCGTCACCGACTCAGCCAGCGGAGACGACGCGGAGGAGAGCGTCACGGCCAGCGCCTCGTGGTTGAAGAGGGTCAGGTACGCCGCCGTCACCGCCGCCGAGTCGGCCGGGCGCGCCCAGGGAGCGCGCACCTCGATCGGCGCAGGTGCCGGGGCGCGGCCGCCGCAGGCGGACGCAAGCAGGGCGGCAAGGAAGGTCAGTCGTCGCATCGGAACGGTCTCCTCAGGTCGGTGGCGAGCACGATCATCACCCCGCCAACCTGCCTGCCTGGTCAGCGGCGTGCCATCCTCCGGGCGTCCATCAACGGCGTCGGCGCGCGGCGCCGCTACGCGCTTCCGGCCTCGAGGGCCGGTGCATCGCCGCCGTTCCTGGCCAGCACGCCCTTCAGTCCATCGAACAGGTCCATCGGGATCGGAATGACGGTGCTGTTGCCCGACCCGGCCATTTCCACCAGCGTCTGCAGGTACCGGAGCTGCAGTGCCGGCGGTTCGTTGCGGATGATCCGGGCCGCCTTGCCGAGCGTTGCCGCCGCGAGGAACTCGCCATCGGCGCGGATGATCTTCGCCCGCTTCTCGCGTTCGGCCTCGGCCTGCGCCGCCATCGAGCGCTGCATGGCCTCGGGGAGCAGGACGTCCTTCACTTCGACCACCGAGACCTTCACGCCCCACGGCGCGGTATGCTCGTCGATGATGTGCGCCAGCTTCGTGTTGATCTTGTCGCGCTGGGCCAGCAGTTCGTCGAGTTCCGACTGGCCGAGCACGCTCCGCAGCGTCGTCAGGGCGATCTGCGAGGTGGCCTTCTTGTAGTCCTCAACCTGCAGCAGCGCCTTGGCGCAATCCATGACGGCGAAGTACACCACCGCGTCCACCTTGATCGTCACGTTGTCGCGCGTGATCAGCTCCTGCGGCTCGACGATGTAGGTCACGACGCGCACGTCGATCTTGTACATCCGGTCGACGAGCGGGATGATGAAGTTCAGCCCGGGCCCCCGGACGCCGACCAGCCGGCCGAACCGCAGGACCACGCCGCCCTCGTACTGCCTCACGATCTTCACGCCGAGCCTGAGCATCGCGATGACGACCACGGCGGCGGCGAAATACATCAAGTTGGTGCTGTCCATGCCTGCGTCCCCCGGTAATTAGTTGCGTCCTGCGTTCATCCAAACTTCGAGTAGCCCTTCAACGGCCGGCGCGGCGGCTCCACCTCCTTCATCCACTTCTTCGGGAACGTCTCGATGCCGCCCCACAGCGGCAGTATCCGCGAGATGACCAGCATCGTGATGAACGGCAGCGAAAGCATGAGCCCGGCCACGAGCAGTCCCTCCCGCCCGTAGATCTCGACGTCGAAGGTCAGGAAACCCCGGAGGCTCTTCGAGAACATCTGCCCGCCCATCACCACGTTCCAGCGCATGGCCGCCACCTGCACCAGCAGCAGGAGCCCCCCCGTGAAGCCGATGGCGTCGCGCGCCCGCGCGGGCATCCGGTCCTTGAACACCACGACGGAGCCGAGCAGCAGGAATGGGAGAATCGAACCGAGCACGATCTGGATGACGAAGAAGCTGGTGAACAGCTTGGTGGTGACGAGCGTTTTCAGGATCACCCAGTCCTCGTTGGCCATGTAGGCGCGGTTCAGCAGCTCCAGCAATTCGAGCGTGACGTCGATGATGAGGAAGTACCACGCCGACTCGATGAGCGACTGGGCGCACGGCCCGTCGATGGGGCGCTTCATCATCCACTGCACGGCGATGTAGCACACCAGGACCATCGCGATGCCGGACACGATGGCGCTGAGCAGGAAGATGACGGGCATCAGCGGGCTGGCCCACCACGGGTTGGCCTTGATGGCGCCGAAGATGAAGCCCACGTACCCGTGCAGCCCGCACGCCGCCGGGATGCCGATCGACGCCAGGAAGATCATGACCTTGCGGTCGAGCGCCTTGGCTTCCGGCGTGATGTCCTGCACGCCGAGCGCCATCAGCCAGTACAGGCTCCGCATCGCCGGGGACTTCGCGTTCAGGGACAGGTACACGATGTCCACGCGATACAGCAGCCAGATCTCCACCGCCAGGATGAGGAGATAGGCGGTGTAGATGAAGCCGAATCCCGCCATCGCCGACGTGACGTTGGGGGTGAACATCATGTTGAAGGCCCGCTCCGGGTGCCCCAGGTGCGCCATGAGCGGCATGGTGGCGAACAGCAGGAAGGCGAACGCCATGATCATCGAGAACCGGCTGACCGGCTCGAGTTCGTGCTTGTCGAACACGTGGTGCAGCGACGAGATGATGAACGCGCCGGCGACGATGCCGGTGATGTACGGATACAGCACGATCATCGTCGTCCAGTAGATGTGCATCTGGTTCGGCAGGACGTACCCTTCGGTGACGAAGTGATTCATGCTAGATGACCTCGGAGTCGAGGCCGATGTAGCGGGTGCGCGGACGCGTGCCGAGGTACGACTTCAGCACCTGCACGCGATTGCCGGCGAGGATCCGGCTGATTCCACTGAGCGGGTCGCTGACGTTGCCGAAAATGCGGGCCTTGGCCGGGCAGGCCTGGACGCACGCCGGCATCAACCCCTTGGTGATCCGGTGGTAGCACCACGTGCACTTGTCCGCGCACTTGGTCTCGGGGTTGAGGAAGCGCGAGCCGAACGGGCAGGCCTGCACGCAGTAGCCGCAGCCGACGCAGCGCTCGTCGTCGATCAGCACCACGCCTTCCTTCGTCACGAACGATGCACCGACGGGGCAGACCTGGATGCACGGCGTGTCGATGCAATGATTGCACAGCTTGGGCACGAAGAAGCCGCGCACCGGCAGCAGCTTGAGTTCAATGGGCAGGTTGCGTTCCGGCAGGTCGTCAGGGAACCCGTTCTCTCCGCCCTGCGGCGAGTTCACGATGACCTCGCCGTTCGGGAAGAACGTGTACTGCTCCACCCAGGTGCGGTTGAACCCGTCGGGCACGTTGTTCTCCGCCTTGCACGCCCGCACGCACGAGCCGCACCCGATGCACGCCGTGGTGTCCACCACGAAGCCGTAGATCGCCTGGTCCGGGTCGGCGCCGCCGCCGGACCCGTGGGCGGATTCCCGCGGCAGCCTCAGCTTCGCGGTCGTCAGGAAGAGGCCGCCGAAAACGAAAGTCTGGGCCCCCGTCTCCGCGCACTTCTCGAAGAACTCCCGCCTCGAGATCTCCGGCTTGTTCCAGGGGCTCGTCACTTGACCACCGCCGTGTGCGGATTGTGACAGTCGATGCACCTCGACTGGGGCGTGAACTGTCCCCCCTTGCTGACGACGTGCTTCTGCACGTTGGTGATGGACTTGAGGGCGCTCGGCCGTTCGAACGTCTTGAGGTGGCACCATTTGCATTCCAGGATGCCGCTCATCACCCGCAATGCGTTGGGATTCTGCTTTATGCGGTCGGGGTAGGCGTCCACCGAGTCCTCGCTCATCATCTTCACGTGCAGAAGGCCCGGGCCGTGGCACGCTTCGCACTGGGGCACGGAGTGCTTGCCGGACTTCCACGCCGCAAACTCCGCGTCGTGGCAGTCGCCGCAGGCCTCGCTCCCCAGGTGGCGCGGCTCGCGGGCCGCGATCTCGGGGATGGCCGACGCCCGGAAGTGTCCGAGCGTGCCAAAGTCCTTAGGGACCGCCTGCGCGCGTACGCCGAGGAACCCGGTGACGGCCAGCGCGATCAGGGCGAGCAGACGTATGAAGTGTCGCGCGTGCTGCATGAACTGCCCTCGTCAGGGGAGTCTCCGCCCGGTGGAACCACGAGCGCTATCGAAGCGCGGAGATCGTGCCGGTGCGGCACGGCGGCGATGCAGCCTGCCCGGGCTCCATCGCCGCCGCCCGTACTCGAGTCCTGCGTGGCGCCTCCGAAGGCCGTGATCTACGGCTTGGCGAGTTCATGCACGTACTTGGCGACTGCGGTCATCTCGTCGGGCTTCATCTTCTCGCTGAACGACTTCATGCCCTCGCCCTTGCCCTTGACGAGGACCTTCACCATCTCGTCGACGGGGCGTTTCGCCACGAACGCGGCATCGAACGCGGCGATCTTCTCGAACTTCGTCTTCATCACCTTCGACGGCACGCCCGTGGCGCCATGGCACTTCTTGCAGAGACGGTCGTAAACTTCCTTGCCGTCGGGAGCCTGTGCGGCGGCGCTGGAGGAAACGGCGGCGGCAAGAATGCCGATCAGCAGAAGTGCGCGCATCTGACTTCTCCTTGAACCTGGGAGGTTGGGGGAAAGCGACTACGGAACTGGAGCGGCTGCACTCGGCGCTGGTGCCGCGCAGGGTCATCGGGGAACGCGTCAACTTCCCGAGGTCGTGAGCGAGCAGTCGGCCGAACTGCGAAGCGACACGAAAGGTTTTGCCCTATACATGGTCGGTTGTCGGATGATAGCGTCCGCCCAGCACTTGTAAGTGGGCAGTTTCCCTCAACTGTTGTGGTGGCAAATCGCCGTCCCCGGCAAGGGAATCCACCACTTCACTAGGGGGTGTCAATTCAGGGGCCCGAACCGCTTATTTGGGGTACCCATGCAACGCCCGATTCGAGTTCTCGTTGCCAAGCCCGGCCTCGACGGCCACGACCGCGGCGCCAAGGTCGTCGCCGCCGCCCTCCGCGATGCCGGCATGGAAGTCATCTACACGGGCCTGCACCAGACGCCCGAAATGATCGCCAGTGCGGCAGTGCAGGAGGACGTCGACGTCGTCGGACTCTCCATCCTGTCCGGCGCCCACATGACGCTCTTTCCGCGCGTGCGGGAGTTGCTCACCGCCCAGGGGCGCGACGACATCCTGATCACCGGCGGCGGCATCATTCCCAGGGAAGACATGACCCGGCTCGAGGAACTCGGCCTCGGCAGGCTCTTCGGGCCTGGTACGCCGACGACCGACCTCATCGAGTACATCCGCGACTGGTACGCCGCCAAGCAGGCGCAGGACGCGTGACGACCCGCCTCGCTGAGCTCAGCGCGGAATCGCGCGAGCTCGAGCAGCGCCTTCGCCTCGGCGGCGGCCCCGACAAGATCGAGCGCCAGCATCAACAGGGCAAACTGACCGCGCGCGAACGCATCGCCCGCCTCAAGGACGCCGACTCCCATTTCCTCGAGTTCGGCCTGCTCGTCGCCCACGACAGGTACAATGGCGAGGCGCCGGCGGCCGGCGTCGTCACCGGCCTGGTGCACATCGACTGTCGTCCGTGCGTGGTGGTGGCCAACGATGCCACGGTCAAGGCCGGCTCCTGGTGGCCGGAGACCATTCCCAAGATCCTGCGCGCGCAGGAATGCGCCATGCGGTGCCGGCTGCCGATCATCTACCTCGTCGATTCCGCAGGCGTCAACCTGCCGTACCAGGGCGGCGTCTTTCCGGGGCAGTACGGCGCGGCGCGCATCTTCTACTACAACTCGCTCATGCGGCGATACCTGCGCATTCCGCAGATCGCCGCCGTCATGGGGCCCTGCATCGCCGGCGGCGCGTACCTGCCGGCGCTCAGCGACGTGATCCTGATGGTCAAGGGCACGTCGTTCATGGGGCTGGGCGGGCCCAACCTCGTGCAGGGGGCCACCGGCGCCGTGATCGACAGCGAGACGCTCGGCGGCGCCACCACCCACACCGAGATCTCGGCGGTGGCGCACTACGCCGTGGACGACGACGACGCCTGCCTGCTGAAGATTCGCGACCTCGTGGGGCGCCTCGCGCCACCGGTGCGCATCGCGCCGTTCGACGCCGACGCGACGCCGGGCGTCGATCCGTCGGCGCTGTACGAGTTGCTGCCCAACGACCATCGCATGCCGTACGACATGCGCGCCGTCCTTCGCACCATCCTCGATGATGGCGTGCTCGACGAGTTCCAGCCGAACCTCGCCCGGGAGATGATCTGCGGCGACGCGCGCATCGAGGGAACCCCCGTGGGTGTCATCGCCAACCTGCGCGCCCTGCTCAAGGGGCCCGCCGGACAACCGGCGCGCTTTGGCGGGATCATCTATACGGAGAGCGCGGAAAAGGTGGCGTTCTTCATCGACCGCTGCGACCGGCAGGGCATCCCGCTGCTCTTCGTGCAGGATGTCTCCGGCTTCATGGTTGGCCGGGAGGCGGAGCATTCCGGCATCATTCGCGCCGGCGCGCGCTTCGTCGAGGCCATGGCCACGGCGAGCGTTCCCAAGATCGTGCTGACCCTGAATCACGCATCGGGGGCCGGCTACTATGCCATGGCCGGGCAGGGTTTCGATCCCGACTTCATCTTCTCCTGGCCGACGGGACGCATGGCTGTCATGGAAGGGCAGTCGGCCGTGCAGGCCGTGCACGGCACGTCTCTCGAAATGGCGCGCAAGGCGGGCGTTGCGCCGTCCGACGAGACGCAGGAGGCCATGGAGGCGTTGCGCGCCGACTATGAGCACCAGCTCGATGCGCGCTACGCGGCCGCCCGAGGCTATCTCGACACGATCGTCTATCCCGAGGACACGCGCACGGTGCTGGGCATCGCCTTGCGCGCGGCGTGGCAGAATCCCGGCCCGCACCTCGGGCCGTTCGTGCTGCCCAGCCGGCTCGGAGACCAGGCATGACCCGGACGGTACGCGTGGCCGGCGGGCAGGGCTTCTGGGGCGACTGGCTCGAAGCGCCCCGCCGCCAGGTCGACGGCGGCCCGGTGGACTACCTGATGCTCGACTACCTTGCCGAAGTCACGATGTCCATTCTGCAGAAGCAGAAGGAGCGCGACCCGGCCATGGGGTACGCCCGCGACTTCGTGGGCGCCATGGAGAGTGTCCTCGCCGCCGTCGCCGAGCGGGGCGTGAAGATCATCGCCAACGCCGGCGGCGTGAATCCCGAGGCCTGCGCGGCCGCGGTGCAGTCCATGGCGGCGGGTGCTGGGCGCAAGGGTTCGCTGCGCATCGGCATCGTCACCGGCGACAACCTCCTGCCACGTCTCGACGAGCTGCTCGCTGCCGGCCACGAGTTGAGGAACATGGACACGGGCGAGCCCTTGTCCATGGTGCGCGATCGCGTCATTGCCGCCAACGCCTACATCGGCTCGACGCCCATCGTCGAGGCGCTGGCCAGGGGCGCCAACGTCGTGATCACCGGACGCTCCACCGACACCGCGCTCACCATGGCGCCGTTGCGCCACGAATTCGGCTGGGGCGCCGCCGAGTGGGACAAGCTTGCCGCCGGCATCATCGCCGGGCACATCATCGAGTGCGGCGCGCAGTGCTCGGGCGGCAACTGCCTGCACAACTGGCGCAGCATCCCGAACCTCGCCGACGTCGGGTACCCGATCGTCGAGGGCTCCGCCGACGGCACCTTCGTGGTCACCAAGCACCCGGGTACCGGCGGGCGCGTCAGCGTCGCCACGGTCACCGAGCAGCTCGTCTACGAGATGGGTGATCCGCATGCCTACATCACGCCCGACGTCGTCGCCGACTTCACGTCGATCCGGCTCGAGGACGCCGGTCCCGACCGCGTGCGCGTCCATGGAATCACCGGCGCGCCGGCCACCGACAAGCTCAAGGTCTCCATCGCGTACAAGTCGGGGTACAAGGCGGTCGGCTCGCTGGTCTACGCCTGGCCGGACGCGCTGGAAAAGGCGGAGTGCGCCGATCGCGTGCTGCGCGAACGACTCGACCGCATGGGGCTGAGGTTCGAGAAGGTGCTCAGCGAGTTCGTTGGCGCGTCGGCGACGCACGGCCGGCTCTCCGGCGACGCCGGTGCGACCGCGCCCGAGGTGCAATTCCGCATCGGCGTGCGCGACGCCGATCGCCGGAAGGTGGAGCGGTTCACGCGCGAGATCGTCCCGCTGGTGCTCAACGGCCCGCCCAGCGTGACGGGCTTCGCCGGCGGGCGTCCAAAGGTCGAGGAGATCGTGGCGTTCTGGCCGGCGCTGGTCGACAAGTCCGTGGTGCAGACCCAGGTGGAGATTCGCTGATGCGCGTACGCCTCCTCGACATTGCGCACGCCCGGTCGGGCGACAAGGGCGACACCGCCAACGTCGGCGTCATCGCGCTCGCACCCGGCTGGTATCCCGTGCTCGTGCGGCACCTCACGCGCGACCGCGTCGCCGCGCACTTCGAGGGCCTCATTGACGGCGCCGTCGATCGCTTCGAGCTTCCCAACCTCGGCGCGCTGAATTTCCTGCTCCACGGCGCGCTCGACGGCGGAGGCACGCTGTCCCTCAAGACCGACGCGCAGGGAAAGGTCTACTCCACCGCATTGTTGCGCATGGTGCTCGACGTTCCCGACGACGAGGCGCGCTCCGCCGGGCTCCCGGTCGCGCCGTGAGCGACGCACCACGCCTGGCGGTCGGCATCTGGGGCGGCATCGGGCGCGCCACGCTCGCCCGTCCGGAGTTGCAGAACCCGATCGACGTGCAGACGGCCGTGGAACTCCGGCAGGCCCTCGAGGAGTTCGAGGCCGACCACGACGTGCGCGCCGTGCTCATTGCCGGGCAGGGCGATCACTTCAGCGGCGCCACTGTGGATCTCGACGAAGACAAGGACGCCGAGGACGCGTGGACCCTCGGACGGGTGTTTCTCGCCATTCGGCAGTCGTCCAAGCCCGTGGTGGCGGCAGTGCATGGGCGGGTGCTCGCCGGGGGAGCCGGGTTGGCATCGGCCTGCGACGTCGTTCTCGCGCGCGAGGACGCCATTTTCGGGTATCCCGAGGTGCGGCAAGGCTCCGTGCCCGCCATGGTCATGACCATGCTGCGTCGCTCCGTCGGCGAGAAGCACGCCTTCGACCTGGTGGCCAGCGGCCGCATGATCACGGCCAGCGAGGCCGAGCGCCTCGGCTTGGTCAGCCGCGTGCTGTCCACCGCGGCCTTCACCGCCGAGGTGGAGCGCGTCGTGCTCGGCCTTGCCTCGCACTCGATGATCGGCATGGCGACGACCAAGAAGTTATTCTACGCGCTCGACGGTCTCGCCTTTCGCGATGCCATCGACGAAGGTGTGAGGATCGACGCCGAGACCCACGCACGGCGGGAATCACGCGGCGTTGCCGGGAGTTGACTGAGTGATCCTCATTTACGGCGTGACGGGATACACCGGACAGCTGGTGCTCGACGAGTGCCTCGTGTCGGGCGTGCGCCCCGTGCTCGCCGGGCGCAACGAAGCCGCGGTCAGGGCGCTCGCCGAGCCGCACGGGCTCGAGTGGCGTGTCGCGTCGCTCGACGACTCCGCGGCGCTCGATGCCGTCCTTTCGGGCGCAGAAGTGGTCATTCACTGCGCCGGCCCGTTTTCCCGCACCTCACGCCCGATGGCCGATGCCTGCCTGCGCAACAGGGTGCATTGCCTCGACATCACCGGCGAGATAGCCGTGTTCGAGGCGCTGGCCGCCCGCGACGCCGAGGCCAGGGCGGCCGGCGTGATGCTGCTTCCCGGTGCGGGCTTCGACGTGGTGCCGAGCGACTGCCTTGCGGCGCACCTCAAGCATCGCCTGCCGTCGGCGACGTCGCTCACGCTGGCGTTCCACGGCGGCACCGGGGTGTCGCGCGGCACCGCCACGACGATGGCCGAGAACGCCGGAACTTCGGGCGCCGTGCGTCGGGGAGGTCGCATTGTCCCCGTACCGCCGGCCTGGCGCTCGCGGGTCATTGACTTCGGTGACCGACCGCGGATGACGGCGACCATTCCGTGGGGCGACGTCTCCACCGCGTTTCACAGCACTGGCATTCCCGACATCGACGTCTATGCCGCGATGTCGAGGGCCACGGTGCGGTCGCTGCGCCTCTCGCGACTGGTCGCACCGATCCTGCGAAGCGCCTGGGTACGGCGCCGCCTGGTCGCGGCCATCGATCGCCGGCCGCCGGGACCGAGCGCGCAGGCCCGGGCGCGCGCGGTCGCACGATTGTGGGGCGAGGTGCGCGACCCTCGGGGCAACATCGCCGCGGCTCGGCTGGAGTGTCCGGATGGCTACACGCTCACTGCCAGGACGGCGGTGCTCGCGGCGCGCGCGGTAGTCGACGGACGGGCCGTGCCGGGCTTCCAGACGCCCTCGCGAGCCTTCGGCGCCGACTTCATTCTCCAGGTGCCCGGATGCGTGCGCGTCGACCTCTGAACCTCAGGGGCGCTGCCGTCATCGCCCTCCATGGATGAAATCGCCGACATGACTGCCCTCACCACGATGAAGCTCTCGCTGGCGCTCATCGGTATCGTCCTCTTTGGCGCGGGCATCCGGCTCGACGTGCCCGCGCTGCGCTGGGCCGGACTGGCCTGCGTGGCGGCCGCCTGGCTGCTGCGTTTCCGCAAGCCACCCGGGCGTCACCCCTGACCGTGATGCATCGCTGAACTTGCGGTGCGGCACCGGGGTATTGAAGTATTCCGTATTCCCCGGTCGCCGGTGCCTCGCGGCCCGATTTCCCAACCCGATGGAGCCCCCAACGATGCGTCACACCCTCGCAGTTGTCCTCTTCGCGGCCACCGCCGCCACGGCGTCGGCGCAGCAGGGCATGAAGCCCGATGCCGATCCCGACACGAAGGCCAGGTCCAGCGGCCCGGCGCCTGCCGGATGGGAGTTCGCCCTGGATCGCCCGACGGCCAGGAAGGAAGACGTGGCCTTCAGCGCCATGGGCAAGGGCATGCACGTCACGTCCGGCCCGGCTGCGATCTTCTGGAGCGCCGGCAACGTCGCCCGTGGGCCGTACGCGATCAAGGCGACATTCACGCAGATGAAGGCGTCCACGCACCCGGAAGCCTACGGCCTCGTGTTCGGCGGCCAGAAGCTCGGCACGGCCGACGCAACCTACCTGTACTTCATCGTGCGTCAGGGCGGCAAGTTCATGGTGAAGCACCGCGCCAACGCCAAGGACGTACAGACCATTACCGACTGGTCGGAGTCCAAGGCGGTGGCGAAGGTCGAAGGTGCGGGGAAGGCCACCAACGCACTGGAAGTGCGCGCCGACGCCGATTCCGTCCGCCTCTTCGTCAACAACCAGCAGGTGGCGGCCTACAGCGCGAAGGTCATGAATGAGACGGACGGCATCTACGGAATCCGCGTGAACCACAACCTGGACGTGCATGTGGAAGGGTTCGGCCGGAACTAGGTCGGCGGCCGCGGATCGCGGCAGCACAAGCAGGAGCCCGACGGACCGACTGGTCCGCCGGGCTCTTCTGCTGCCAACCACCAGCCACCAGCCACCAACCACCAGCCACCAACCACCAGCCACCAACCACCATCGACTTACGAGTGCAACTCGTAGCGACCTTCCCGCACGTCCCGGGACCCGGCCTTGACCCCCATGCCGACGGACAGTCCCAGCGTGAGGGCAGCGCCGGCGCCGAGCTGCACGAGCGGCAGGATCGAGATGACGTTGACGATTGGCAGCGCGATCAGGAATCCGGCGAGGCCGGCCACCACCGCCACGGCCGGCTTGTGCGCCGAGTCGACGAAGCGCAGACGGTCGCGGACGAAGCGTCGGGCGGTGCCGTAGCCCATCAGGGCACCCACCGCGATGACTGCAAGGGAAATGGCGAGACTGAGCATGAGCGCCTCCGGTTGATGGCTCTACGCGCCGGGCACCCGCCGGGTTTCAGCGCGCCGACGGGGCGTACCGCAAGCCGCTGCGGTACACCCCGTCGCTGGTCCAACGCGCAAGAGACTAGAACATGTAGATCAACCGGGCAATGAACGTGCCGCCCGTGTACGGGCGGTTGCCGTAGCCCGTGGAGATCACGCCGAGCGGGTCCATGCGCGGCACGCCGGGAGCGAGGTCCGTCGTCGCGAAATCGACGATCTCGAGCTTCTCATACTGATAGCCCAGGCCCACGCCCATCGTCGGGCGGAACATGTGCCTCAGGCTGACCTTCAGCTGCGACCACGTGTTGGTCACGTTGGGCTGCGGGATGTAGCAGACGGTGATGCCCGTCGAGCACGCCCGGCTGTCGCCCGTCGTCCGCAGCGCCACGTTGTCGGGCGCCAGGAACTGGTTGATGCGCGGGCCGAACATGTCGAACCCGTTGTCCGAATCGCTGTAGTTGAACGCGAAGCGGATGTCGGTGTCGGGCAGGGCCTGGAGCAGGTCCACCCAGACGCCGGCGCTCTTCACGTCCTCGTCGTTGTCGAGGTACCAGTTGCGGTTCGGGTCACTCCAGCTGTCGTACGCACCGGGCGTCGTGGTCGGCGGACTGGCGTTGCGCGAGGCCTGGTTGGACGAATACTTGTCCAGCCCGTACATGGCGCCGAAGGTGACCTTGTCATTGGCGTAGAAGTTCGCTGACAGGTTCACCGACGTGTTCTTGCTGCTGAGCAGGCCGAACTCGTGCCCCTCGCCCGTGTACTCGTCGTCGATCGTGTTGAGCGACAGGTTGACGTCGAGCTTGCTCGACGGCGTGAGCGTCAGGATGAGCGTGCTCTTGAGACGATCCATGTCGGCTTCGTCATAGAAGCGCAGGGCGTTCTGACCGCCGCCCTCTTCGAGATATTCGAGGGAGAACCCGCTGCCGATGCGGCGCGTGCTCTCGACGATGCCACGGAGGTTGAAGTACTGGTTCTGGTAGGCATCGAGCGAGGCGCGGAACGTGTAGTCCGTCATGTCGCTGAACGCCCGCCCACCGCGCTTCACGTCATCCATGATGTAGCCGACCTTGAGCGCCGTGCCCCGGTGGGGCAGCGTGAACGTCGCCCCGGCTTCCATGGTGTTCTGGCGGATGTCCAGGCCGTGGGAAGCCAACCCCGGCGTGTATTCCGGCACCGCGTCGAACCGGACGTTGTACGTGTAGTCCCAGGTCGGGGTCACGTTGTCGTGGTCGTCGAACCGGTACTTCATGTCGAACGCGAAGTAGTCAGTGGGCCGCGTGGCGAAGTTGATCACCGCGTTCAGGCCGTTGACGGTGGCGTTCGCCGTGGGGCGCGGCAGCGCCGCCAGGCCAGGGAAGATGGCGTACACCGCCGAGTTCGCGATCACCGTGTTGGTGGTGAATGGAATGATGTCCTCGTCCTGCGACATCTTGGTGAACGACAGGTGGCCGTTCAGCGTCGTGTGCCCCGGCATCTTGTAGAGGCCGTAGACGCGGAACGTGTTCATCTGGTTGCTCGGCGCCATCGCTATGCGGCCGAACGCCGGGCCGTTGGCGTTGCTGTAGCCGCTGTTGTCCCACGGACCGCTCCTCGTGGACGTGGCCGGCTTGCCGTTCGTGTAGTCCGTGGCGCGGAGCGGGTTGTCCCACTCCATCGACAGGAAGTTGTTCGTGAAGAACGACCCCTGATACTCGGCGCGCAGCATGCCGTATTGCGGCTTGTTCACCTCGACGCCGGCTGTGAACTCCGTGGTCCGGTTGTCGAGCGCCATCGGGACTTCATTGGCGTCGCTGAACGCGAAGGAAGCGCCCCACGGCTGGTTGCCGCTCTTCTTCGTCGTCTTGAACGCGACGTCGACCGCGGCCATCTCGGTCACGCGGTACTGCATGCCGGCCGAGAACGCATCGCGCTGCGCCGACATCGGGAAGTTGGTGGCGAGGCCGCGGTAGATCGACCCCGTCAGGGCCGTCGCGGCGCTGTTCGCAATGCCGACGACGCCGGCTTCCTTGTTCTGCACGCGGGTGCGGGTGGCCGCATCGAGCGTCCACTTGTTGTTCCCGGCGTACGTGAAGGGTGTCAGCGTGTTGTAGGCGTAGTTCAGCGGCTGGCCGGTGAACTCCGCCGTGAACTTCATCTTCCCGAACTTGTTGTAGTTGAAGGCATATGCCTGGTCGTTGTAGCCGACGTTGGCGGCGCTGAAGTCATACGCCACCGCGTCGGTTTCCTTGCCAAGCCAGATCTTGCTGGCGAGCCCGCTCTGGAGGTCCCGGTACCGCTCATAGCGGGCCTCGTCGCCGGTCGTCGTCGTGCCACGGAAGCCGAGCTCCCATCTCTGTTCCAATGCCGGAGCCTTTGCCGGCGCCGCGGCCGTCTGCTGCGCATCCGCCACGCTGGCGGAGGCGAGCAACAGGAGCGCGGCCGAGATCATGTATTTATTGCGCATCGCAGTCTCTCTCTCCCTTAGCGTAGGAACGCCCGGCCATTGGGTGAATTGGACCCGTGAATCTGCTGGTGGCAGTTCAAGCAGGAGCGGCCCGTGATCTTGTTCGCGCTCTGTGAGGTGGTTCGAACGAAGCCGTCGTAGACCGTCGGTGGGTGCCGCGAGGTGACGTGGCAGCGCTGGCAGACATACGGCTGCTTGGCGACGAGCATGCGGTCATTGCTCGACCCGTGCGGGTCGTGGCAGGTGACGCAGGCGTTGGCCACCGGGGCGTGCTCCCACAGGAAGGGACCACGCTTCTCGGTGTGGCAGCTCGTGCAGCTCTGGTCGACGTTTGTGCCGGCCCTGAGCATTTTCACGTTGGCCGAGCCGTGCACGTTGTGGCACCCCGAGCAGGCCATCTTGTCTTCGCGCACCGGCATATGGTTGAAGCGGTTGAGCTTGTTGACGATCGCCTGGTGGCACGAGGCGCAGAGCTTGGTCTGCGTGGCCTCCTTCATCAGCACCGCGCCCTTGGATGAGTGGACGCTGTGGCACGACGTGCAGGAGACGTTGCGGGCTTCGTGCTTGCTGTTCGCCCAGAAGGCGTGCCCGCTCGTGGAGTGGCACGTCGTGCAGGCGGCCGACGCCTCGACGGCGCTGACCTTGCCGAACTGCATCGGCTTCACCTTCTCCGGATCGTCCGCGTGCTTGCTGCCGGGGCCGTGGCAGCTCTCACAGCCCTTGCCGCCGGATGGTGACCGCGAGTCGGCGACCTTCGCATGCAGGCTCCTGCTCCCCTTCTTGTTCTCGTGGCAGCCAAGGCATGTCTCTTCGCCGATATACGTCCCGGCGTCCCCCGCAACTGCAGCCTTCGGCGCCGGCTTGTTTTGCTGCGCTCCCGCCGGGGCGAACGCCACGGCTCCGGCAAGCACACTACACGCGAGCCAGAACGCTGGCCCCGCCATGCGACTTCCACTACCTCGACGCGTGCTATCTGTCATGGCACTCTCCTAGTGTGCAATTACTGAAATGAGTCGCTCACTCGTCCTTTCGGCCAATCCTCGCATCGCCGCGGGACGGCGGGGCGATGAGAGAGTATGGGAGCGAGCGAAGTCGTTGTCAGTCGGTTATTTGAGAGTTCTACGTAGGGGCTTCACCGACGAGTCCGTGCGCCATCGCCCGTGTGCACATTGCCACCCCGGGGAAGGGCTTGGCCGATTCCCGCGCGATCTCGCGCCAACCCGGCACTGCCGTCGGCCGCTGCTATCTTACCTCCAATGCTCAGCGCCCCCGAACTCCTCTCCCCGGCCGGAAGCCTCGACGCCGTGCGGGCCGCCGTCGCCAACGGGGCCAATGCGGTCTACCTCGGCGCGTCGCGCTTCAACGCCCGCGACGAGGGCGCCCAGCTCTCCCTCGATGAACTCGCCACCGCCTGCCAGATCGCGCACGAAGGCGGTGTGCGGGTCTATATGACGCTCAATACGCTGGTGAAGCCCGCCGAACTCGGCGATTGCCTGACCTACCTGGGTGCGGGCATCGACCGGGGCATCGACGCCGCCATCGTGCAGGACGTCGGCCTCGTGCGCCTCATCCAAGTGGTGTATCCCGGTTTCGAGATCCACGGCTCCACCCAGATGACGGTGCACGACGAGAGCGGCGCCCGCGTGATGCGGCGCCTCGGCGTCGAACGCGTGGTGCTGGCCCGCGAGAACACGCTGGACGACATCCGGGGCATCCGCGCGGCCGTCCCCGACCTCGGCCTCGAGACCTTCGTGCATGGCGCGCTGTGCATCGCCTACAGCGGCCAGTGCTTCATGTCGGGGATGATCTCCGAGCGCAGCGCCAACCGCGGATCGTGCGCCCAGAGTTGCCGCAAGGACTACGTCCTCGCCGACCTCGACTCGGGGGAGGAACTCGATCGCGGCTACCTGATCTCGGCCAAGGACCTTGGCGCGTTTGACCATCTCGCCGAAATCGCCGACGCCGGAGTGGGCTGCCTCAAGATCGAGGGGCGCAAAAAGAAGCCCGAGTACGTGGCGACGGTCACCAGGGGATACCGTGAGTGGCTCGATCGGGTGGAGCGGGGCACGTTTGCGCCGCCGACGTTCGAGGAGACGCGCCCGCTCGTGCAGATCTTCAGTCGCGGTTTCACCGGCGGCATGTACGGTGGCCGCGCCGGCCGCGAGTACATCACGCGCACTCAACCCGACAATCACGGGCTCGAGCTCGGCGTCGTCACCGGTTACGAGAACGGCGAACTGCTGGTGGATGTCACCTCGCCCATCAACGTCGGTGACGGCCTGGGGTTCGAGCCTCCAGCGGGCGGACACGCCGAGAGCACGGGGTTTGCCGTGGGTGCAGTGCGCACCGTCCATCGCCATGGCGCGCTGCTGCGGCAGGCCGTCACCGGGCGCTCGCGCGTGCCGTTGGGCTGGCGGGTCTTCCGCACCAGCGACCTGCAGCTGCTCGAGCACGCCCGTGCGTCCTTCGCCGCGCTCGCCGACGCCGGCCGGATCCCGCGCGTCATGCTCGATGTGCGGGTGTTCGGCACAGCCGGCGCTCCGCTGAAGGCGATGTTCGACGCCGACGGTGCGCAGGTCACTCAGCTGTCCGGCGCCACGCTCGCCCCGGCGACCAGGCGCGCGCTCGGCGCGGCCCAGCTTCGCGAGCAGTTCGGTCGCTTGGGCGAAACTCCGTTCGAGCTCCGGGACGTCGACGGGTCCGGACTCGCCGCGAACCTGTTCCTCCCCGTCTCCGAACTCAACCGCATGCGCCAGCGGGCCACGGACGAACTGCTCGTCCAGCGCGATTGGGCGCGAAGCGCCGTGCTTGCGGAGCGAGGCGAACGGATCCGTGCGGTGGTCGCTCTGCCCGCGGCGGTCACGACTCCCGCGTCGCGCACGGCACCCGCGGCGGCGGCGAACGCCGCGGCGGCGGCGAGCGCCGCTTCGGCGACGACGAGCCCGCCGTTCACGCTTGCCGCCGAAGTCTTCAATCTCGACGATGCCAGCGCAGCTGCCGCGGCGGGCGCCACCGAGATTGTCTTCGACCCCTTCCTGCGTCACCCGGCGCCCCCGCTCGCCCGCGTCAGGACGCTGGCCGCCGAGTTGGAGGGGCAGGGGATCACGCTGCGATTGCGCACCCCGAGCATCGTGCGGCCCGAAGACCGGCGCGCGCTGCAGAAGTGGCTCGACCTCGGACTGCCGCTCCTCAGCGGACACCTCGGGCTCATCGCCGAACTCGGCGGCGCGGGACGCGACGTCACGGCCGACTATGCCGTGAACTGCTTCAACGCGCACACGGCGCGCGAGTACTTCGCCCTCGGCGCGCGGCGCATCACCGCGTCCATCGAGCTGACTGCCGACGAGATCACGCAGCTGGTGTCGCCGTGGAACGGCGAGGGGTTCGACGTCCTGCTCTACGGGCGCCCCGAGGGAATGACGCTCGAGCACTGCGTGCTTTCCGCGGCGTTCGACCGCGAGGTGACGACGTGCCGCGACCTGTGCGTGCAGAAGCACGCGAACGTTGCGCTCACCGATCCCACGGGCTACCAGTTCCCGGTGGCCACCGACAGCGCCTGTCGCAACCGCCTGCTGCACTCGCGCCCCATCGACGGCGCGCAGTACCTGCCGCGACTGTGGCGCGGCGGCGTGCGGGGCTATCGGGCCGTGTTCAACGTGCGCGGTGCCGACGTGTCGGCGATCATCCGCGCGTATCGGCAGATGCTCGATGCACTGGTGGCGGGCGAGTCGCCGGCTGTCGATGCGGTGCGCACGGTTCTTGGTGACCAATACACGCGCGGACATTTCGCCCGCGCCGTCTGAGGAGTTCATGGACGACAGTCTCTACTTCAACGAACAACATCTCGCGGTGCGCGAGATGGTCCGGGCGTTCGCCCGCGATGAAGTCGCGCCGATTGCCGCCCGGTTCGACGAGTCGCAGGACTTTCCCTGGGCAACCGTCAAGCGCATGGGCGAACTGGGGCTGCTCGGCATTCCGTGGGACGAATCGCTCGGCGGCAGCGGGTTCGACACCCTCGCCTACGTGAGCGCCATTCAGGAGATGGCCAAGGTCTGCGCGTCGCACGCCATCACCATCTCGGCGCACACCACGCTGGGAACGTCGCCCGTCGTGCACTTCGGGACGCCGGCGCAGAAGGAGAAGTACGTCCCGCTGCTGGCCTCGGGCACGGTGCTCGGCGGTTTCGGCCTGACCGAGCCGGGAGCCGGCAGCGATTCCGGCGCCACGCGGACGACCGCCGTGCGCAAGGGCGGATGTTACCTGCTCAACGGCACCAAGCGCTTCATCACGCACGGCGGGGTCGGGGAGATCTTCGTGGTGACGGCCGTCACCGATCCGTCGCGCGGCACGAAGGGCATCAGTTCGTTCATCCTGACCAAGGAAACCTGCGATCTCGAGGCGGCGCGCCAGGCGGGTGTCGGGCACAGCGCCACGCTGCCGTCCATGAAGGGATTCCGCTCGGGCAAGAAGGAAGACAAGCTGGGCTGGCGCGCATCCGACACGCGCGAACTGATCTTCGAGGACGTCGAGGTTCCGGCCGAGAACCTGCTCGGGGAAGAGGGGATGGGCTTCGTCAACTTCATGAAGACGCTCGATGCCGGTCGCGTCGGCATCGCCGCCCTTTCGCTGGGCCTCGCCGAGGGTGCGCTGGGCGAGGCGCTGAAGTACAGCGCGGAGCGCCGGCAGTTTGGGCAGCCCATCGCGCACTTCCAGGGGATCTCGTTCCAGCTGGCCGACATGGCCACGGAGATCGAGGCCGGCAAGCACCTCATGTATCACGCCGCGTGGCTTGCCCAGCAGGGGAGGCCGTACGGCAAGGAGGCGGCGATGGCCAAGCTCTTCTGCTCCGAGCTGGCCATGCGGGCGACCCTCAAGGCCGTGCAGGTGCACGGCGGCTACGGCTACACCAAGGACTACCCCGTCGAGCGGATGATGCGCGATGCCAAGGTCTGCGAAATTGGCGAGGGGACCAGCGAAATCCAGCGCGTGGTGATCGCCCGTCATCTCCTGAAATCGCTGAACGCCTAACCCCTGCGCCCCCATTGCGTTGCGGCTTGCCAGCCGTTACCCATCCAAGGCGGGTTTCTGACCGCAGGCAGGCCCCCCGGAGCTGGCGACCGCGTGCCCCGGGGTACGAATCCCTTCTCGCGTCTGGCGGAGAACGATGGTGCCCGATCGCAGGCGAGGCCGTACTGTCCCGACCCGTGCCTTCCTGACGCTGCTCGCTGCAGCGTTGGCGACAGGTGACGAGGTTCTGGCGGTTTTCGCATGGACGATCGTGCGCGCGAGGGGAATGATCCCGACTGTTGTGCATCAGGGTGAGGACGTCCTCGTGACGGACTCCGCCCTGGGCCACGCCACCCTTTGGCCACGCCGCCGTGCGGCGCGAGTGCGGTCGCCCTCGCGTGCGTGCGGCGCGGTAATTCATGAAACGCGAAATCCTCATCTCGGCAACCCAGCGCGAAGTGCGCGTGGCCATCCTCGAGGACGACCAGCTCGTTGAGCTGCAGGTCGAACGTCCGGAAACACGGCGGATGGTCGGCGACATCTACTGGGGCAAGGTCGAGTCGGTGCTGCCTGGGTTGCAGGCGGCATTCGTCGATATCGGCACCGACAAGAGCGCCTTCCTGCACAACTCCGACCTCGTCTACGACGAGGGCGACGATGACGATGCCGAGGACGACGGCGACGAGCCGGTGGACGTCGACCAGCCCGACAGCGCCGATCTGGCGACCGTCGAGCCCTCCGCAGCCCCGAAGAAGGGTGGCGGAGGCGGGCGCCGCCGGCGCAAGGATCCGCCGCAGATTCAGGATGCCCTGAAGAAAGGGCAGGAGATCGTCGTCCAGGTGTCCAAGGAGCCCATCTCCACCAAGGGGCCGCGGGTCACCGCGCAGGTCTCCATGGCCGGGCGCTTCCTGGTGTACATGCCCTTCGCGTCGCGCGTCGGCGTCTCCCGCAAGATCGGCGACCGCGCAGAACGCCAGCGCCTGCGCGGCCAGGTGGAGAGCGTGATGCCCAAGAACTCCGGCGGCGTCATCGTGCGCACGGTCGGCGAGGACGTCACGCAGGAGACCTTCCAGCGCGAACTCAGCACGCTGATCAGCCAGTGGAGCCGCATCAACAAGAAGACGCGGTTCGTGGGCAAGCCGCCCAAGCTGCTGCATCGCGAGACGTCGCTGACGCGCGGCATCATCCGCGACCTCTTCTCCACCAAGATCGACAGCCTCACCGTCGATTCCCGCCAGCTGCACAACGAGATCCTCGAGTACCTCGCGGGCATCGCGCCGGAACTCGCCGATCGCGTGCACCTGTACGAGGACAAGAAGGGGCTGTTCGACCACGCGGGCATCGAGCAGGAACTCCGCGACCTCTTCAAGCGGCGCTGCGACCTGCCCTCGGGCGGCTACCTGATCATCGAGCCCACCGAGGCGCTCGTCTCCATCGACGTGAACTCGGGGCGCTACACCGGCAAGAAGGACCCGGAGAAGACGATCCTGCGCACCAACATGGAGGCGGCGCGCGAGGTGGCGCGCCAGATGCGCCTGCGCGACCTCGGCGGCATCATCGTCGCCGACTTCATCGACATGGAGACGAAGCAGAACCGCGACAAGGTGCTGCAGGACCTGCGCATGCACCTCGGGCGCGACCGTGCCCGCACCAAGGCCTTCGCCGTCAGCGACCTCGGCCTCATCGAGATGACGCGCCAGCGCGTGCGGCAGAGCCACCTGCAGTCGATGACCGAGGCGTGCCCCGCCTGCCACGGCACGGGGCGCGTGTTCACGGCCGAGACGATCGTGCGCCGCATGGAACGCTCCGTGCGCCGCATGGCGGCCGAGGGACGCCGCGACCACCTGGTGGTGCGCCTGCACCCGGACACGGCGATGTACGTGCTGGAGCAGGAAGCCGACCTGATGAAGAAGCTCGAGAAGGGGGTCGGTTTCGGCGTCGAGATGCGTGACGATCCGCTGCTCCGCGCCGACGAATTCAAGCTGGTGGTGAAGGGGGCCGGCCGCGACGTCACGCAGCAGTACGCGGTGGCATAACGTGCGACCACCGATGACGGATGACAGAGGACGGATGTCCGAGGAGTCGCATCGGTCATCTGTCTTCCGTCATCTGTCATCGTTGGCGTTGCTGGCGGTACTTGTCGCGGGATGCCGCGCCGAGCGCGCCGAACCTCCGCGCCGGGCCCAGCTGAAACCAGAGTGGGGACAGCATGGACCGGGCGCTGATCGATCGAGTTGAACGGCTGATCGACGGCGGCGGTCGTGTGCTGGGCATCGCCGGCGCCCCGGGTGCCGGGAAGTCGACGCTGG
>JBBTJT010000057.1:0-48793 GCA_038059315.1 Gemmatimonadota bacterium | reverse complement strand
CGCTGGCGCCGCTGATGTGACGGATTTACCTGCTCTTGCGGGAAACTCGCGCTAGCGGACCGTCTTCGTCTTCCGCCGCAGGAAGTCCATCAGCACGAACTGGCCCAGCGACATCGTGTTCGTGAAGTAGGCGCGGCCACGGCAGATGCGGGACACCATCTTCACGAATTCCACCAGCGCCGGGTCGCGCGCCAGCATGAAGGTGTTGATGGCGATGCCCGAGCGGCGGCACTCGGTCACTTCCTTGAGCGTCTCGCTGAGGACGTACGAGTCGAGTCCCATCGCGTTCTTGTAGATTCGCCCGTCGGGCATTGTCAGCGCGCTCGGCTTGCCGTCGGTGATCATCACGATCTGCCGCATGTCCTTGCGCTGGGCCAGCAGCAGGCGGCGGGCGAGCTTCAGCCCTTCCGCCGTGTTGGTGTGGTACGGCCCTACCTGCGCGCCGGCCAGCGCCTCGATGGGAATCTCCTCGGCGGAATCGTGGAAGAGCACCGTCTTGATCGTATCGCCGGGGAACTGCGTGCGGATGAGGTGCGTGAGGGCGAGGGCCACCTTCTTGGCCGGCGTGAAGCGGTCCTCGCCATAGAGGATCATCGAGTGCGAGCAGTCGAGCATCAGCACCGTGGCGCACGACGAGCGGTGTTCCGTCTGGTGCACCATCAGGTCGGGATAGTCGATGTCGAGCGGCAGCTCGAGTGATCCCGTGCGGGCCAGCGTCCGGAGCAGCGTCGCGTTGACGTCGAGGTTCATGGCGTCGCCGAACTCGTACTGCTTGCTGGCGGCGTCGGCCTCGACACCGGTGGCGAGGTGCGGCGTGTCGTGGCTGCCGAACGACGACTTGCCGACGCCCTGCAGCAGGTGCTTGAGCGACTTGTACCCGAGGAAGTCGATGCCCTTGCTGGTGAGCTGGAACTTGACGTCGCGCGCCGCGGCGCGGGCCAGTCCGCCGGGCCCGGTGACGGCCTGGTGTCCGTCTGGCACCTGGGGGGCGTCGTCGAGCTTCAGCATCCCCTCGTCGATGAGGCGCTGGACGATCTTGTCGAGCAGCTCCGAGAGCTTCGATTCCGACAGCTCGTCGCCGTCACCGCGGAGCGCCTTGAGCATCTCCGGCGTGAACTGCCCGCCCTGGATGAGCGCGTCGAGGATTGCCTGGCGCAGCGCATCGAGCGACTTGTTGGCCGCCTCGCCCGTCTCGCCCCAGAACTGATGCTCCTGCGGGCCGCCGGCGAATCCCGACTGCAGCAGGAAGTCGGCGAGCTGGTCGAGCAGCGACTGGAGGTCGAGCTGGTCGGCCGCATCGGGATTGAACTTCGCATAGGTGTGGAACCGCATCGCTCCTCCGCTCCCGAATCAACCGACTGCGCGCCTGTTCGGCAAACCCTGGGGGCGGGGGAATGGTTCCGGGTGCGTTCCTCTGCTTCTGCTTCAGGGGTGGCAAGGCAACAGCTTTGCCACAGATGAACATCTGGCCCACCGAGCGGGCCCCAGCCCGACCTGAGCCGCAGATGAACGCAGATCAACGCAGATCAGGACTGGATCGTGACCCGGTGAGCCACACGGTGCTGGGCGTGTTCTTCGATGTGTACAATGAACTGGGCTTCGGGTTTCTTGAGGCGGTGTACAGGCGGGCGCTCGCCCTGGAGCTTCGTTCGCGAGGCCTGTCCGCACTCGAGGAGGTGCCACTGCCCGTGTACGTTCGGCGGCATGTCGTGGGTGACTACCGTGCTGATCTCATGGTAGAGCGACAGTTGATAGCGGAGGTCAAGGTGGCCGATGCGATTCACCCCCGGCATCGCGCGCAATTGCTGAATTATCTGCGGGCCTCCGACGTTGAGCGCGGACTCATCCTCAATTTCGGCCCCAAGGCGCAGTTTGAGCGCCTCGTCTTCTCGAACGATCGCAAACGCCGTGTTCCCTGAAGTCATCTGCGTTCACCTGCGCTCATCTGCGGCAGAGTCGGTGGGCTGACTCCAGCTCACGAGTGCGTTGTTGTGCCGGCTGCTGCCGCGAGGCGATCTTGTACCCATGTCGTCTCTCGCCCCGTCCCTCAACCCGTTCCGGGTGCTCATGCACTCGCCGAACTTCCGGGTCTTCTTCGCCGGCCAGACGACGTCGCTCGTTGGCACCTGGATGCAGCAGGTCGCCCTCGGGTGGCTGGCTCTTCAGCTCTCCAACGATGCCTTCGTGGTCGGTGTTGTCGCCGCGGCCGGCACGCTCCCCATCCTCGTGTTCTCGCTTCCCGGCGGCCTGGTGGCCGACCGCTACCACCGGCTGCGCGTGGTCACCATCGCGCAGGCCTTCATGCTCGCCGAGGCGACCCTGCTCTGGTGGTTCACCTGGAGCGGACACATCACCATCGGCTGGCTCATCGCCATCGCCCTGCTCGGCGGCATCTTCGCCGCCTTCGAGATCCCGGCACGCCAGTCGATGTTCATCGAGCTCGTGGGAAAGGAGCATGTGATGGATGCCATCGCGCTCAACTCCAGCGGCTTCAACTTCGCGCGCATTGCCGGGCCGTCGCTGGCCGCGGTCGTCATCGCCCACCTCGGCATCGCCTGGTGCTTCGGCATCAATGCGCTCTCCTACCTCGCGGTCCTCGCCAGCCTCGCCCTCATCCGCCTGCCGAAGCTGGAGGTGGCGCCGCGGGGGCGATCGATGCACGCGCTGGGAGAGGCACTCACCTTCGTCAGGAACCACCGGCTCACCTGGGTGCTGATGCGGGTGGTCGCCGTCTATTCGCTGCTCGGCATCCCGGTGCTGACGCTGCTGCCGGTGCTGGCGCGCGACGTGCTCGGACTCGGCGCCGGCGGCTACGGGCTGCTGATGACCTGTGTTGGCGTGGGCGCGATGCTTGGCGCGCTCGGAGTCGCGTCAGCCGGGCCGCGGCTTCCCAAGCATGGCGCGCTCACCATCTCGTCGCTGGCGTTCCCGGCGCTCGTGGTGCTGGCCAGCGCCTCACGCTCGGTGGCCGTCACGGGTGTCCTGCTGTTCCTCGTCGGTGGCTGCATGGTGATCCAGAGCGCGGTGATCAACGCCATGCTGCAGGTGTCGTCGCCGGACGCGTTGCGTGGACGCGTCATCTCGGTGTACGTGGCGGTGTTCATCGGCACCAGTCCCATCGGCTCCTTCGTCAGCGGCGCCATCGCCCGCACGTGGGGCGTGTCGTGGGCCATCGGCGGCATGGCCGCGCTGATGGGCGTATTTGGGCTTTGGGCCTTCCGGCGGTACCCCGAGCTGCGCGTCGCCACCTAGCGCTCGTCGTCTTCCGGATCGCCGCGTCGGCGCCGCAGCTCGCGCTCGGCGGCGCCATACCGCCCGCTCTCCGAGCGCGACAGCTTGCGACGCGCCACCAGGGACTCCAGCACCAGTTCGCAGCCCACGGCGAATGCCGCCGCGTCGCCGGCCGGGGCGAGCCCCATCTCGTCGACGAACGCCGACAGCCCGGGCACCGAGTCGAACGCGGCCCGCAGCGCGGCCGTCGGCACCTCGTCGGTCACCTGCAGCGCGGCGCCGGCGTCGAACCACATCACCACCTCGTCCATGGCCGCCGGGCCCACCCGGTCGCGCAGCGTGGCGTCGGCGGCGCGGCGTATCAACTCGCGGGCGATGGCCGCGCCGCCCATCAGCTCGCCCTCGTACTCCAGCTCGAGCTTGCCGGTGATCGCCGGCAGCGCGGCGTAGAGATCGGCGATGCGCGGCGTGATGCGCGCCTCGCCCGTCTGCACGGCCCGGCGCTCGGCGTTGGAGATGACGTTTTCGAGCACCGTGATCGGCAGCCGCTGCGACACGCCCGACCGGTGGTCGATGCGGCGGTCCTTCCGCGCCTCGAACGCCACGCGTTCGATGACCTCGGTGACCAGCGGCACCAGGTCGAGCGGCCGGTCGCCGCGCTCTGCCCACGCTTCCTGCCTGGTGATGGCCATCCCCTGCTCGACCTGCTCGGGATAGTGCGTGAGGATCTCGCTGCCGATGCGGTCCTTCAGCGGCGTGATGATCTTGCCGCGCGCCGTGTAGTCCTCGGGGTTCGCCGTGAAGCAGAGCAGGACGTCGAGGGCGAGCCGCACGGGATACCCCTTGATCTGCACATCGCCCTCCTGCATCACGTTGAACAGCCCCACCTGCACCTTGCCGGCAAGGTCGGGGAGTTCGTTCAGCGCGAAGATGCCGCGATTGGCGCGGGGCAGCATGCCGTAGTGCATGGTCAGCTCGTCGGCCAGCAGGTGCCCGCCGCGCGCCGCCTTGATGGGGTCGACGTCGCCAATGAGGTCGGCGACGGTCACGTCGGGCGTCGCCAGCTTCTCCACGTACCGCTGGTCGCGCCCCACCCAGGCAATCGGCGTGTCGTCACCCGCCTCGGCCAGCCGGTTGCGGGCAAACCGCGACACGGGGGCGAACGGCGAGTCGTTGATCTCGCTGCCGGCCACCACCGGCATCGCCTCGTCGAGCAGCGTGGTGAGCGCGCGCAGGATGCGCGACTTGGCCTGGCCGCGGAGACCCAGCAGGATGAAATGGTGCCGCGACAGCAGCGCGTTCACCAGGTGCGGCAGCACGGTGTCTTCGTATCCCACGACGCCGGGAAAGAGCGCGCCGCCGGCCGCGAGGCGCGCCAGCAGGTTCTGGCGGATCTCGTCCTTCACCGTGCGCCGCGCACAGGCCGGGGCGCCGAACAGCGACTGCCTGAGCGCGCCGAGTGTCAGGGGGAGCTGGGTCACTATTTGGTTCTCAAGTTGGAGCTGCCGAATGAACGCCCATGGATGGCGGATGGTTCGCGCGCGGGTTCACGAGCCGCCGACAGGAGGCCTTGGGTCCGAAGTTGAGCAGCAGTCCGATGTCGAGGCCAGACGCACGAAGGTAGTTCAGCAGTTGCGTTTCATGCACGGAGCCAAGCCGGTCGACCGCCTTGACCTCCACGATCACGCGCTCCTCGACCACGAGGTCCGCGCGGAAGTCCCCGACCGCGACACCCTCGAACTCCACGGTCATCGGCGCCTCGCGCAGCACACGCGTCCCTGTTCGTTCGAGCGTATTCGCCAGCGCCTTCTGGTATACCGATTCCAGAAAGCCGTGCCCGAGCCGGTTGTACATAGTAGAACGCCCCAATCACCCGCCGCGTGACGTCGCCATGCAGCAATTCGGCCTCATCCATTCACCCTCCCGCAGTATCCTGAAAATCGGCAGTTATCCGAAAATCGGGAGTTCTGCGGTAGATCCATCATCGATCCGATGCGTCTGGAAGCGAGAAACTTCCACTGCGGGACTCCCGATCACCACGGATAACTGCCGATAAACGTGATTGCAGCACGGCAACTGCGAGAGTGTCGTATCCGCGTGATCGGCAGTTATCCGAAAATCGGGAGTTCCGCAGTAGGTCTGTCATCGATCATACGCGTCTGTAGGCGACAAACTGCGACTGCGGTACTCCCGATCACCACGGATAACTGCCGATGAACGGGATTACAGCACGGCAAATACGAGGGTGTCGTATCCCCAAGATCGGTCGTTATCCGTTTCATCGCGGTTCCGCAGTAATACCCACCGGGCGACGAACGCCTATTCTGCCGGCGCGACCTCCACCAGGTTGTCGTAGTACACCGGCCCCCCGCCCATGTCGGTGAGCTGCTGCGACGTGGTCTCGTTGGCGTTGTGGCCATCACCGGTCAGCTTGCCCCACCAGACGCTCGGTGCCCACGCGACGCCCTCGCGCACCGCATCCCCCACGCGGGCCACCGCCGAAAACGCACCGCGGTCATTGAACACCACCACCGACATGCCCTCGGCAATCCCGCGGCGCTCCGCGTCGGCCAGGTGCAGCGAGACCTCCGGTTCGGCGTCGCGCCGCAGCGAGGCAATGTTCACGAAGGTCGAGTTCAGGAACTGGTGACGCGGCGACGAGATGAGCGTGAGCGGGTACTTTGCCGCCAGCTCGGGGACGCGCTCCGGAAACTCGTGCGGCGGCGTGAACGCCGGCAGCGGGTCGAGACCCATCGCTTCCATCCGCGCCGAGTAGAACTCGCACTTGCCGCTGGGTGTCGGGAACCCTCCGTCGGCGTACGGCAGGTACGGCCGCGGCACGTTCAGCCGCATCCAGCCGTGCTCCATGAGCCCGTCATAAGTGACCGTAGTCATCTTCGGATCGGTCGTCGTCAGCGCCTGCCGCAGCAATGCGTCGTCATCGTCGGCGAAGCACGGGTCGCCCAGCGCCATGCGCGAGGCGAGTTCCCGGAAGATCTGCGTGTTCGGCTTGCACTCGCCCATCGGCGCGATCGCCGGCCGGTTGAGCGTGGCGTAGTGATGCCCGTACGCCAGGTGCACGTCCCAGTGCTCCAGCTGGGTGGTGGCGGGCAGCACATAGTCGGCATAATCGGCGGTGTCGGTCTGGAAGTGCTCGAGCACCACAGTGAAGAGGTCCGCGCGCCGCAATCCCGTCAGCACCCGGTTGCGGTCGGGGGCCACCGACGCCGGGTTCGAGTTGTAGACGACGAGCGCCTGCACCGGCGGGCCGCCGACGCCGGCGTCGCGAAGCGTCAGCGCATCGCCGAGCCTGATCATGTTGATCGTGCGCACGGCCGGCGACAGGTCGGGACGCTCGAGCGCGGTGGTGTTGTACCTGAAGTTCGCGCTCGTCGACATCTGCACGCCGCCACCGGGGCGGCGCCAGTGGCCGGTGACCGCGGGGAGGCAGGCGATGGTGCGCACGGCCATGGCGCCGCCGCCGTGACGCTGCAGGCCGTAGTTGATGCGCACGAACGCCGCCTTGGCGCTGCCGTACTCGCGAGCCAGCGCCACGATGCGCTCCTCGCTGAGCCCGGTGATAGGCGCCACATGGGCCGGCGAGTACTCCCGCACGCGCGAGCGCAGCTTGTCGTCGCCAAGGGTGTGCCGGGCGATGAAGTCCTCGTCCTGCAGTCCTTCGGCGAAGATCACGTGCATCATCGCCAGGGCCAGCGCACCGTCGGTGCCGGGGCGAATCGGGATCCATTCGTCGCACTGGTCGGCGGTGCGGGTGCGTACCGGGTCGATGCAAAGCACGCGCGCTCCCTGGTCGCGCGCCTGGCGCACGAACGGCCACAGGTGCGGGTTGGCGGTCAGCGTGTTGGTTCCCCACAGCAGCACCAGGTCGCTGTGCGGAATACCCTCGGCGTCGGCGCCGATGTTGGCGCCGACCGTCATCCGCATCCCGTAGGTGCCGGCGATGCTGCAGATCGTGCGGTCGAGCTTCGATGCGCCGAGTGCGTGAAAGAACCGCCGGTCCATCGACTGTCCCTGCAGCATCCCCATCGTGCCGGCGTACGAGTATGGCAGGATGGCCTGCGGTCCCGCGGGGCCATCGGCGATGGCGCGCAGCCGGGCCGCGATGTCGTGCAGCGCCTCGTCCCAGGTGACCCGGGCGAACTCCCCGCGGCCCTTGCGCCCCACCCGCTTGAGCGGGTGCATGAGTCGCTCCGGGTGGTACGTCCGTTCCAGGTACCGGTTGACCTTGGTGCACAGGAACCCGGCCGTAAACGGATGATCCGGGTCACCCTGTACCCGGATGGCACGCCCGTTCTCGACGGTCGTGATCATGGCGCAGGTGTCGGGACAGTCGTGGGGGCAGGCGCCCCGCACGGGGAGAACGGCAGTGTCGGACACGGGTGCACGACCCTGGGATGAGGTCCGCTCACCCCGGACGGGGGGTGATCAGGGCAAGATAGGGGGTGTCCGGGCGCCTCGGGAGGCCACCAGTCCGGGAATCCGTCTGCAACTGGTTGCGCGGACGGCAGTTAGATCGTACTTTACAGCGCTGGACTTCGGATTGGGTGGACTTGTGACGGGACCACGAGTTTGCTTGCCGGAGGCGGACCAGATGTCATCGTGTCGCATTGGCATGCGCTTCCCACGTTGGTGCACGCCAAATGTCTTGACGATGCGTTGCCCGTCCGTTATTTCAGCGCGTCCGAGCGCTGCGTACCAAGACGCAGTCTCGCGCTGTGCTATTCGTGTCCCCCATCTGGAGATCTTCTCAATGAAGCGTATTGCCCTCGTCGCCGCTGTGCTCGTTCTCGCCGCCTGCGCCAAGAAGGAAGAGGCCCCGGCCGCTGACACGGCTGCCGCCGCGCCGGCTCCTGCTGTTGTCGACACCACGATGAAGCCGGATTCGACCATGCCGGCCGCTGACACGACGAAGAAGCCGTAGTCCGTCGTTCTGGCGAAGTGAACATGGGCGCGACCTCGGTCGCGCCCATGCTCGCTTAAGCCTGAAAACCGCTCAGCGCGCGCGTGCTTCGCCGAATGCCTCCGCCACCGCTGCGTGCGGATCGATCGTGCTGGTCCACCCCAGGTCCAGCCGCGCGCGTTCGCTGGAGAACGGGTTGTCCTTCAGCAGGAAGTCCAGTGAGTCAGAGTTCAGCATCGACGACCCTGGCACTTGCAGCACTCTCAGCGCAGCACCGGCGACGGCGAGTGCGCCCTGCGCCAGCGCGCCGGGTACGGGCAGGAACCGGGCGCGTCGGCCCAGGCCGACCTGCGCCGCCTCGTAGAACTCGCCCGCGGTGATCGGGAGATCGTTGGTCACGTTGTATGCCCGCCCCGCGCCGACCTCGCTCGTCACCGCCAGCACCGCCACTTCGGCCACGCTTCGCGCGTGCACGATGGACAGCACCGAACGCCCGTCGCCGATGCGCGGTGAGAGCGGCAGGCGCAGCAACGACGCGACGCGGGGCACGAACTGGCGGTCGCGCGGCCCGTAGATGACGCACGGCCGCACCGCAGCGGCCCACACGCGGCCGGCGTGATGCGCCGCCATCACCAGTTCCTCCGATTCGCGCTTGGATCGCGCGTACCATGCCCAGTCGGGAATCGGTCGCAGTGGCTGCAACTCCTGCAGTCCCGCGCCGTGCGTCAGGGCGGAGCGCCCCTCGGGACCGTAGACGGCAACCGAGCTGAGGTGCAGCAGCCGCGCTCCGGCGGCGGCCGCTGCGATGACGGCGTTGCGCGTGCCGTCGATGTTCGGCGCCCGATACGCTTCCCATCCGCCGCGGGGCGTGATGGCTGCCGCGCAGTGAAAGACGAACTGCACGCCGTGGGCCGCGCGGGTGAACGCCGCCTCGTCGCGCGTGTCGCCGTCGCGCAGTTCGACGCCGCGCTCCGACAGCCATGCAGCTCTCGAACGATCGCGCACGAGCGCGCGCAGTAGCCATCCTTCGCGCTGGAGCCGTTCCACCAGGTGCGAGCCCACCAGGCCCGTTGCCCCGGTGATGAGAGCGACGCTCACGCGGAGAACGGAAGGTCGACTACGGTGGCCGACGTCTCGCCCCCGGGCGCGCGCACCGTCACCACCGCGCCCGTTTCCACCTCGCGCCGCAACATCGCCAGCGCAATCGCCCCGAGGCGCGGTGAGACGGCGCGTGAGCGCACGTCGCCGACGTCCCTGTCGCCGGCGAAGACGACGGCTTCGCCCTCCGGCATCGACTCGGCGCGCAGGCCGCGCAGGAAACGGTTGACGTGGCCGCGAAAGTGAACGCGCGCCACGGTCTCCTGCCCCGTGTAGCACCCCTTGGTGTACGAAAGGGCGCCCAGCCGGTCGAGACCGGCTTCCTGCGCCAGCGTCTCCTCGTTCATGTCGGCGCCCCACGCCGGACGGCCGCCCTCGATGCGCAACACCTCGAGCGCCGCGCCGTCCGCCAGCGCCGCGCCCGAGGCGATCAGCGCATCGCGAAGCGCCGGCGCGTCCGCGCCGCGCACGAAACAGTCGAAAGCGTCGGCGCCGTAATCCACCGAGCGCACCACGATCACCGTATCTCTGCCATATGACTCGGCCGCGTGGGCAAAGGGAGGCAGCAGGTCGAAGTCGCTTGGCGAGCAGTCCAGCGCGTGCGCGACGACCTGCCGCGCATGCGGGCCCACCACGCCGAGGCACGCCAGGGAGCCGCTGACGTCGGTGTACCTGGCGAGGCGGGGATTCACGTACTTGCGGATCATCGCCGCGAAGCCGGCGGCGGCCGCCGCCGGAACATCCACCAGGAAGTCGCCCGTCGCGCGATGAAAGACGCGCAGGTCGGCAATGACCTTGCCCTTGGGCGTCAGCGCCGCCGCGTACTGACCGTGGCCGGCATGGAGGGCGAGCACATCATTGGTCAGGAGTCCGGTGAGCGTCTCGGCGGCCTTGTCGCCCACGAAGGACAGGCGAAGCCGGTCGGAGCGATCGACGAAGCCGGCATCCGTGCGCAGCCATTCGTACGCGGCCGCGCCGGGTGTCGCGCACGACTGCGGCGCCAGCGGCGCCGTCATGCGTGCCCGCCCCGCACCAGGGCGCGCATTTCGTCGAATGTCATGCCCGAGAGCGTGGGATAGTAGGTATCGGCTTCCATGACGTGGTGCACCGGCAGCGGCCCAACCGCCACTGAGCGCACCCCCGCCGCGCACGCCGACCGAATACCGGGGCGCGAGTCCTCGAATGACACGGCGTCGCCGGGCGCGACCGGCGCCGTGCGCGTGAGCCGCTCGAGGGCCAGCAGGTACGGCGCCCCCGATGGCTTGCCCTCCACCTTGTCGTCGGACGTCACCACGCAGGTGAACACGTCGGAGACATTGGCGAGCGTCAGCACGAAGTCCACATCACGCCGCGAGGCGCGCGTGACGAGGGCGAGGCGCGCCTGCGTGCGCAGCGCCCGGATGAGCGCCAGCCCGCCGGGCTGCATCAGCAGGCCCCGGCCGATGCGCAGCGTGAAGGAGCGCTCGGCGCGCAAGCGCGCCAGTTCCACTGCGGTGGGATCGTCCTCGGCGCCCAGCGCGCGGCGCGCCGCACGAACCGCGCTCTCCACGGCGAGGCCGTGGCAGTGCTCGGTCCACGTCTCGTCATCGAGCGACAGGCCATCAACGGACAGCGCCTCGCGCAGCGCGGCAATGCGGTGCGGCGTGGTGTCGGCGAGGATTCCCTCGAACTCCATCAGGACGACTTGCATTCAGCGCTCCAGCCGCGCGTAGCTCTCGTCCAGTAACTCTACAGGGTGCCGGGCCGTCACGCCGCTCCCCCCGAGCAGAAGCCCGGCGCCGATGTGCATCAGGCACCCCGGGTTCCCGGTGGCGACCACAGGGGCACCGGTAGCGGCAATCTGCGCCAGCTTGGCGGCCAGCACGCGCTGGGAGACGTCGGGCTCGATGAGGTTGAAGATGCCGGCGCTGCCGCAGCACTGGTCGCGGTCGGCCAGCGGCACATGCTCCAGCGACGGAATGGCGGCGAGCACCTGCAGCGGCGGCGCGGTGACCTTCTGCGCGTGCTCCAGGTGGCACGGTGCGTCGTACGTGACGCGCCGCGCGAGTGGCGCCCCGGGACGCGGCCCCGCGTCGGCCAGCAGTTCGCTGACGTCGCGCACTCGCGCGCTCACGGCGCGCGCGCGTTCCCGCCACGCGGGGTCGTCGGCGAGAAGGTGTCCGTACTCCTTCATCATGGCGCCGCACCCGGCGGAATTCACGGCGATGAACTCAGCGCCGCTGGCCTCGAACGCGGCGATATTGGCGCGCGCGAGGTCGCGCGCCGTGGCGGCGTCGCCGGCGTGCACGTGCAGCGCGCCGCAGCACTGCTGGCCCGGCATGCCGCAGACCGCATAGCCATTGGCGGCGAGCACGCGCTCGGTGGCGCGGTTCACGCCGGCGAACAGGCCCTCCATCACGCAGCCATCGAGCGTGGCCACGCGCGCGCGAGTGGACGGAGTGCGCGGAGTCCACGGCAGCGCCCCCGGGCGCGCGGTGGAGGCGAGCATGGCGAACGGAAAACCCAGCGAGCCCGGCAGCCTGGCCAGCAGCCCGGCGATTCCTGTGTCGCGTGCCAGTCGGCCGAGCCAGAGCGCGAGGCGCAGCAGCGCCGAGCGCGCAAAGACCCACAGGATGAGGCGCGCCTGCAGCGGGAGTGGGCGCGACGAGGCCAGCGTCTCGCGGGCCTTCTCCAGCAGGTGTCCGTACGGCACCCCGCTCGGGCAGGCCGACTCGCAGGCGCGGCATCCAAGGCAGCGCGAGAGATGCGTCGAAACGTCGGGGTCGTCGAGCGTGATGGTTCCCTCGACTGCGGCGCGCATCAGCACCAGGCGGCCACGCGGCGAGTCATTCTCGTCCTCGAGCGCCAGGTAGGTGGGGCATGCCGGCAGGCAGAACCCGCAATGCACGCAGCTGTCGAGGCCGGCGCGCGCCTGGTCGAGGGGCGTTGGGCAGTCGCCAGCGACAGCGAGTGCGATGGGAGTGGCGCTCATCCCATGATCCCCGGATTCAGGACGTCGGCCGGGTTGAACGCCTTCTTGATGCGCTCATTCAGGGTGCGTACACCGGACGACATCGCCGGCCTGATGACCGCCGCGCGCGGCGCCTCGCGAAGGGCGCGCCAGAGGCGCTCGTCGGCGATCACCGCGTGACCGAGCGTCGCCACGGCCGCGCAGGCGGCGGCAACGAACGCCGCGTTCCCGCCGAGGCGCACCAGCAAGTGTGGGCGCACGTCGAGGCCGAGGAGCGCCGCGCGGGCGGCATCGAGCGTCTCGCAGGCGATCGGCGGCGTGCGCCCGCGCGAGAATGCGCCTATGCGTTCGGGAAGCGAGGCATCGTCGGCATCGAGTGGCACCGCCCACGTTTCGTCCACGGCCGGTCGCGCACGCAGTCGCAGGCTGGCGCGCGTAAGCACGCCGAGCGTCCCCCACGCACCGGTCATCAACCGCGTGAGGTCGAAGCCGGCGACGTTCTTCACCACCTTGCCGCCGGGGCGCAGCACCTTGCCCGTGCCGTCCACGCACTCGAGGCCGAGCACGAGGTCGCGCGGCGAGCCGAGCGCGCGCGAGTACGGCCCCGCCGATGCGGTGGCGATCGTGGCGCCCACCGATCCCGCGTCACCGCCCCACGGCAAGAGCGGGCACCACTGGTTGTGCGGGGCGGTTACCGCGTCGAGTTCGGCGAGGGTCGTTGCCGCGCCCACGGTGATGGTGAGGTCGCCAGGCTCGTATTCGATGATGCCGCTGAAGGCGTCGAGGTGCACGGGCTCGGCATCGGCGCGCACCGGCGCGCCGCCGTCGAGCCAGGTGCCACGGCCGATGATTCGGAGGGGCTGCGCGCGAGTTGCCGACGCGCTGATGAGCTCGGCCAGTTCTTGCAGTGTGGTAGGGCGGGTCATGGCGTTTCTTTGTCCAGAGGCGGTACGCGGTACGCTGTACGCTCTACGCCGTCAGCCCGGGCATCTACCGTCTGCCGTCTACCGTCTACCGTCTGTCCCTCCGGCGCCTTCCACTCGCGACAGAACCTGACGGGCACGACCTTCCCCGGATTCGCCCGACGGTCCGGATCGAACACATCGCGCAGGCGACACATCCCGTCGAGCGTGTCGGGGGTGAAGAGCCGATCCATGTACGCGAGCTTGTCGAGTCCCACGCCGTGCTCACCCGTGATCGTCCCGCCCGCATCGATGCACGCCCCCATGATCTCCTGCATCGCCAGGTGCACGCGAGCCGACTCGTCGGCGTCGCCCGCATCGTACGGAATGTTGGGATGCAGGTTGCCGTCGCCGGCGTGGAAGACGTTGCACACCCGCACGCGGTGCCGCTCGCCGATCACCGCGATCTGCGCCAGCAACGCGGGCAGCTTGGTGCGCGGCACCACGGCGTCCTGCACCACGAGGTGCGGGGCGATGCGTCCCATCGCGCCGAACGCCTTCTTGCGCCCCTGCCACAACCGCGCGCGCGCGGCCGGTTCGGTGGCGATGCGCACGTCGCGCGCGCCGTGGGCGCGGCAGATGCGATCCACCGCCTGCACGTCGTCGTCGAGCCCGGCGGCGGCGCCGTCCACCTCGACGAGCAGCACGGCGGCGGCGTCGGTGGGATACCCCGCCGCGTAGATGCTCGACTCCACCGCGCCGATGGTCGCCTGGTCCATCATCTCGAGTGCCGCCGGCAGGATGCCGGCCGCGATGATCGCCGACGTCGTCTCGGCGGCATCGTTGAGGCTCGTGAAGTCGGCCAGCAGCGTGACGATGCGTTCGGGGTTGGGCGTGAGCTTCACCGTGAGTTCGAGGACCACCCCAAAGCACCCCTCGCTGCCGACGAAGGCGCCGAGCAGGTCGTAGCCGCCGGCGTCGCTGTCGACGGTCGTATCGCCCAGCGTCACCACCTCGCCGTCGGGGAGCGCAACCACCGCGCCCACCACGTGGTTGAGCGTGACGCCGTACTTGAGGCAATGCGGGCCGCCGGCGTTCTCGGCCAGGTTGCCGCCCAGCGTGCACGCGGTCTGGCTGGAAGGATCGGGGGCGTAGTGCAGGCCGAATGGCGTGGCGGCCCGGGTGAGCGTGGCGTTGACCACCCCCGGCTCGACGCGGGCGATGCGCCGCACCGGGTCGATCTCGAGAATGCGCTTCATGCGTTGAAGGCCGAGCAGCACGGTGCCGTCGGCCAGCGCGCCGCCGCTCAGGCCAGTGCCGGCACCGCGCGGCACGAACGGAACGCCATGCTGGGCGAGCGCCCGCACGACGCGCAGCGCCTCGTCGGCACTCGCCGGGAACACCGCCAGCGAGGGGCGCCGGTGATACCCCGGCAGGCCGTCGGACTCGTACACGATGAGTTCGGCGGGGCGCACGAGGACGTGCGTGTCGCCGACGATGGCGCGAAGGCTGGCTTCGAGGGACACGAGGTTAATCTAACTTGGGATTGGGATCGCGGATTGCGATCGCAATCCGCGATCCTGATCAGCAATCGTCGTTGACGGCCGAAGGGCCCGGATTCCTTTCGAAATCCGAGCCCTTCGTAGTCGCCGACCCCAGCCGGGGAGGTGCGACGGCTAGCTCACGTTGGCCCAGAAGCCGGCCAGCGAACGTCCCTCGGGCGACGCCCGAAGCTTCTCGAACGCCCGCTCGCGAATCTGCCGGATGCGCTCGCGGGTCACGCCCATCAGCGCGCCGATCTTCTCCAGCGTCATCGCCTCGGCGCCTTCGTCGAGGCCATAGTACAAGTTGAGGATCTTGCGCTCGCGCGGCGTCAGGTAGCGCGTGAACACGCGACCGATCGTCTCCCGCATGAGCTTGTAATCGGTGACTTCCTCGATCTCGGCGCCGTCGGCGCCCGAAAATCGCTCGCCCAGCGTGCAGGCCTCGCGATCGCTGCGATCGACCGGGGCGTCCAGCGACAGCTCGGTGGCTGACATCTGCTTCGAGTTGCGCACCTGTTCGGGCGTCTCGTTGAGCAGGCGACCAATCTCATGGTCGGTCGGATCTCGCTTCAGCACCTGGGCGAGCACCGTCTCGGCGCGCGACAGGCGGATGAGCTGCGAGTTCTGGTTGAGCGGAATGCGCACCGAGCGCGTCTGCTCGGCCAGTGCCTTGAGGACCGCCTGGCGAACCCACCACACCGCGTACGAGATGAACTTCACGCCCTGGTCGGGATCGAACTTCCGCACCGCCTTCAGCAAGCCCTCGTTGCCGATGGCAACGAGCTCGGACAGGTCGAGACCGTGTCCCTGATACTTCTTCACGTACGAAATGACAAATCTGAGATTCGCCGTTACCAACCGCTCGGCGGCGGCTTCGTCCCCCTTCTGCGCCAGACGTGCCAGGCGCCGCTCTTCAGCGGCATCCGAGATCAGGGGGAGCTTCTGGATGTCCAGCAGGTACTGATCAAACGCGGTGGAGGGAGACGAACGGAAGAAACCTCTGGCCTTTGGCTCCGTTTGCTGCATTACGCACCCCGTTACGGCATTGGGCGTGGAACGGGCTCCGCGACGCCCGTATGGAATCAGCTTGCAGGAAAGGCCAGCATAAAATTGGGGACGACAAGCGGTCAACAGCCAAGATTCGTGCCAGCGTGGCAGGCCCGCTCTGTCAACAGGGCATCTCCATACACTGCAATGATTTGCAGCGAATCGCGGAATTGTGATCAGTGGGCGGTTTCCAGCCGGGCTTCTCCGCGTCGCTGTCCGAAAAGCACCCTGAATACAGGCTAGCGGACGGCCCGGATCGCCTCGCGCACCAGCGCGTCTTCCACGGGCACCGAGAACCGGCCGCCGGCGGCGTTCATCTCGCCGAGGCGCATCGGCAACGCATATTGGGCCGCGCCCGACCGCGCTTTCTTGTCGCTGCGGGTGAGCTCGACGATGGCGTCGGTGTCAATCGCCGCGTCGATGGAGACCGGGAGTCCCAGCTCCAGGCAGAGATCGCGAACTTCATCTGCCAGCCCGGGAAGCGTGAACTCGGCTAGCTCACCCAGCCGGGCTTCGGCCACCATGCCGATGGCCACGGCCTCGCCGTGCAGGAGCGCGTACCCGCTCAGGTGCTCGACGGCGTGCCCGATGGTATGGCCGAAGTTCAAGACCTTCCGTCGGCCGCCCTCGCGCTCGTCGTCGCCGACGACATGGACCTTCACGGCGATGCTGTCGCGCACGAGGCGGAGCGCCACCTCGCCGTCCAGCGCGCTCGCCATCAGGGCGCGACCATGTGCCGCGATCCAGTGGAAATACGACTCGTCGGCGACGACGCCGTGCTTGATGGCCTCGGCCATCCCGGCGCGCCGGTGCGCCGCGGGGAGCGTGCGCAGGGCCAGCGGATCGACGAGCACCAGCAGCGGCTGGTGAAAGGCGCCGACGAGGTTCTTTCCGTGCCGCGTATCGACGCCGGTCTTTCCGCCGATGGCGGCGTCGATCATCGCCACGAGCGACGTGGGCACCTGGACCACCGGGATGCCGCGCAGGTAGGTGGCGGCCACGAAACCGGCGAGGTCGCCCGTCACTCCACCCCCGACGGCCACCACCACGGTGTCGCGGCCGAGCTGGCGGTCGAGCAGCTGGTCGGTGAGCGTGGCCCACTGCGCGCGCGTCTTGCTGCTTTCCCCCGCCGGGAACGTCAGCAGGTCCGCGCCGAGGGCTGCGGCAATGGGCGCGGCGTGCAGTGGTGCCACCCGGTCGTCGGCAATGACGACGGGCCGGAGCCCGGGGGCGCACTCGCGCACCAGCGCCGCCGCGTCGGCCAGCACGCCATCGCGCACGACGATGCGCGCACCGCGCAGCGTGAACTTGGTCACCAGGTGACTTCGCCGGCGCCGGCGCGGCGGTTGGCGACGCGCGCCAGCACGAACAGCAGGTCCGAGAGCCGGTTCAGGTAGACGATGACCACCTGCGGAATCTCGACGTCGCGCTGCAGCCGGATCACCGCGCGCTCGGCGCGCCGGCAGACGGTGCGGGCCACGTGCAGCGCGGCCGCCTTGGGCGTGCCACCCGGCATGATGAACGCCTTCAGCGGCTCCAGCTCGGCCTCGCCGTCGTCAATGGACTGCTCCATCTGGGCGATGCGCTCGTCGGAGATGAGCGCCTTGGCCAGTTGTTCGCGCATCTTGTCGAGATCCGGCGTGGCGAGCAGCGCGCCGATGGAGAAGAGGTCGCGCTGGATGGGGGCGAGCACCTCGTCGATGCGCGGCATCATCTCGACCGAACGGGCCTGGCCGATGACGGCGTTCAGCTCGTCGACGTCGCCGTAGGCCACGACACGCGGGTGATCCTTGCTGACGCGGCCGCCGCCGAACAGGCCGGTGTCGCCCTCGTCGCCGGTGCGGGTGTAGATCTTGAGGGACATTCTGAAAGATAGTTGATGGACGAGAGGCGATGGACGCTGGACGCTGGATGCTGGACGATGGACGATGGACGATGGATGCTGGACGATAGCGGGCCGGCGTTGGGCGTCAGTTTCCACCGAGTCCGACGAGTTCAAGTATGCGCCTGACCAGCGACGGACGGCTGGGGCCCGGCGGCGCCCCAGACCTGCTGCCCGTTCCCGTCCTGGAGGTGGGCTCCGTGGGCGGGCGGTAGCTCTCCGGAAAGAGATTGGCGAGATGGCCCTGCAGCCGCTCGGGCGACCCCGTCTCGCGGTGCGTCACGCAGTACTGGTCGAGCACCCGCCCGAAGTCGGACGCGCTGGGTCGCTGGTCGGGCGCCTTGCTGAGCGCCGCCTTCAGCAGCGCCTCCAGCGCCCCTTCAATGCCGGGGATGTAGCGCGCCACGTCGGGCACCGGCGCCACCACGACCTCGTCGATGGCCGCTTCCGTCTCGTTTTCCGTGAACAGCGGCTGCAGGGCGAGCAGCTCGAACAGCACGATACCCATGGCGAAGAGGTCGCTGCGCGAGTCCACCTGGCCGCCGAGGATCTGCTCGGGGCTCATGTAGTGCTTCTTGCCCATCATCAGGGGGCGCTGCGCGGCCGGGTCGGCCATGGTGCGCGCCTTGGCGATGCCGAAGTCGCCGAGCTTCACGTGGCCGTCCCAGGTGAGCAGGACGTTGCCGGGCGACACGTCGCGGTGCACGATGTCGAGGCGATGTCCGTTGCCGTCGACGAAATTGTGGGCGAAGTCGAGGGCGCGGCAGACGCGGCTGGCGATGTAGGCGGCCAGCGGCGGCGACATCGGGGTGCCCAGCTGGCGATGCCGGTCGATGAGGGCGCGGAGCGTGACGCCCCTGATGAACTCCATGGCGATGAAGTACTCGTTGTCGAACTGCCCGAGCTGGTAGATCTGCACGATGTTGCCGTGCACGAGGTTGGCCGAGAGCTTGGCCTCGTCGATGAACAGCTGCAGCCACTCCGGCTGCCGGGCGTAGTGGTCGTGGATGATCTTGAGGGCGATCTGCTTGGTGAAGCCCGCCGGCCCGAGCTGCTCGGCCTCGTACACCGTGGCCATGCCGCCGCGGGCCACTTTCTCGATGAGGAGGAATTGACCGGCATACTCGAAGAGGCGCCCTTCGTTGTCCATCGGATGGTCGAGTGCACGGGTTGATTTCACGGGCCGCATACCGCGAGCTTTCATCGATGCGGCATGAGCAGCGGGACCTCACGATCATCGGCGCCGGCCCCACGGGGCTGTTCGCGCTCTTCTACGCTGGCATGCGCGGGGCCACGGCGCAAATCGTCGACGCGCTCGACCAGCCCGGCGGCCAGCTGGCGGCGCTCTATCCCGAGAAGCTGATCTTCGACGTGGCCGGCTTTCCCGAGGTCCTCGCCAAGGACCTGGTGAAGTCGCTCGAGCGGCAGGCGGCGCGATTCGGCCAGCCCATCCATTGCGGGCAGACCGTGACCGGCCTCGACGCCGAGGACGACCATTTTGTGCTGCGCACGGGCACCGACGAGTTTCCCACGAAGTGCATCGTCATCGCCGCCGGCATCGGCGCGTTCTCGCCGCGGCGGCTGCCGCAGGCGTGCACCGGGCCGTGGTACGGCCGGGGCATCGAGGACCGCGTGCTCATCCCCGCGAAGTTCGGCGGCGCGCACGTGGTGATCATCGGCGGCGGCGACAGCGCGTTCGACTGGGCGCACCAGCTGCAGGGACGCGCGGCGTCAGTGGCGCTGGTGCACCGCAGCGACCGGTTCCGCGCGCACCACTCCACGGTGGAGGCGGTGCGGGAGGACGTCGCGGCCGGGCGCACCGCCCTGTTCACCTTTCACGAGCTGCACGACATCCTCGAAGTCGACGGCCGCATGCACGAGCTCGAACTGCGCGACGTGAAGGCCAAGGCCACCGTGCGCGTGCGCTGCGACGTGGTGCTCCCGATGCTCGGCTTCGTCAGCGACCTCGGCGCGCTGACCGAGTGGGGACTGACGCTCGAGAAGGACGAGATCGTGGTGAACTCGCAGATGGAGACCGGCCGCTCCGGGATCTACGCGGCCGGGGACATCACGACGTATCCGGGCAAGCTCAAGCTGATCGCCACGGGTTTTTCGGAGGCGGCGGTGGCGGTGAACCAGGCGGTGCACCACGTGTACCCGGCGAAGAAGATCAACCCGGGGCATTCATCGAATCTGGCGATCTTCGGGCAGAAGGACGATTGAGGATTGGGATATCGGATCGCGATTGAAGATCACGATTCAGGATTGCGACGGGCGATGGGGCCGCGGCGGCGCGGCCCCGTTTGCTTCTGGCAGGTCAGGGGGCGCATTGCCTTGATGGCGGTGAGCAGTTGGCGGCGAATCTGCACCAGAAGGTCACGGTACTCGGCGTGTGGGGGCCAGGGGGCGTCGCCCAGTGCGTCGATCCACGTCAGCGCCTCGCGCACCGAGCCGAGCGCGTACGTGTAGAAGCGGAGGCGGTCCCCGTTGGGGCCGCGAGAGTAGCCCTCGGCGATGTTGGCAGCGACTGAACCCACGGCGCGCCGAAACTGCGAGGCGACGTTCATCGAGATGCGCGTGCCGAGTTGCGCGACGTCGCCGGCGCATCGTCCGCCAAGATAGGTGGCCATGCGGAACATCCGGGTGCGCCAGATGGGGTCCTCGGCGTACGAATCGGGGGGCGCGGCCTCGTACGCCTCGAAGGACAGCGGTGGAAGTGTCATGGGCGGAGCGTAATGCCGGCCGGTCGGGAGCCCGCCACCAGTAAAGCGCGGGTGGCGCCATTTCATCGCAGATGGCGATCCTGACTCGTGATCATCGATCGAAATCCGAGATCCCAATCCTCAATAGGTTGTTGACAACCATTAGAGCACCCCCCGAAATTTTGGAGTGCATCGCCGCCTAATCCTCGCCTTGGCCCTTCCCGCCGCGCTAAGCGCGCAGGACATCGTCTGCGACAAGGGCGACACCGAGGTCCTGCGGCTCGACTTCACGGGCAACCGGTCGTTCCCGGCCGCCATGCTCGCCAACGGCATCGCGACCACGCCGTCCAACTGGGCGCGCCGCTCGTTCAAGTTCTTCGGCACGCGCTACTGCCTCGACAAGGCGGAGTTTCCGCGCGACGTCATTCGCCTCATCCTCTTCTACCGCAACCACGGCTTCCTCGACATCAGGGTCGACACGGTGGTGACGCGGCTCAACGCCGCGCAGGTCGCCGTGCGCTTCGCGCTCTCCGAGGGCGAGCCGACGCGCATCAGCGCGCTGGCCATCACCGGGCTCGAGGCGGTGCCGCTGCGCGAGGCGGTGGAGCGGTCGCTCCCCCTGCAGGTCGGCGGGCGGTTCGACCGCCTGGCGCTCGCCGCCGCGCGCGATTCGCTGGTGCGGCGCCTGCGCAACGGCGGGTATCCCGACGCCGACGTGCTCATGAACTACGACACCGACGCACCGTCCCGCCTCGCCGCGGTGACCTTCGTGGCGCTGCCGGGGCCGCGCGCGCGCATCGGCGCGGTGCGCGTGGACGTGCGTCCGTTCCACGCCGGATCGCAGGTGGACACCTCGGTGGTGCGCCGGCTCGCCGGCCTGTCGACCGGCGCCTGGTACCGCCAGCGCGACCTCGAGCGCGCCAAGCGCACGCTCTACGCGGGGCAACTGTTCGCGCGCGTCAGCGTCGAGCCCGACACCGCCGGCGTGCGCTCCGACTCGACCTTGCCGGTGCTCATCGACGTCGTTGAAGGGGCGCCGCAGAACGCGCGCATCGGCGGCGGCTGGGGTTCGCTGGACTGTTTTCGCACCTATGCCGACTACTCGCACCTGAACGTCGCGCGGCGCGCCACGCGGCTCGACCTGCGCGCGCGGGTGTCGAAGATCGGCGTGGGACGCCCGCTCGACGGGCTCGCCTCGCTGTGCACGCAGGATGCGCGCAACGACTTCTTCAGCCAGGACCTCAACTACTCCACCGGTCTCACCATCACGCCGCCGGTGTCGGCGCGCGTCGGCGTGCAGCCGTCGCTGACGCTGTTCAGCGAGCGCCGCTCCGAGTACAACGCCTTCATGAGGTCCACGCCAATCGGCGGTACGCTGGCGCTGTCACGCAGTGCCGGACGCCGCGCGCAGAACGCGTCGTACACCATGGAATACGGCAGCACCAAGTCGTTCCCGGCCCTGCTCTGCGCCGTGTTCAACGCCTGCTCCGTCGCCGACCAGGCGTCGCTGCTTCGCCGCCAGCGCCTCGCCGTCCTCGGCCTGTCGTTTTCCGACGAGCGCACCGACAACCCGTCCAACCCGACGCGCGGCGTGGTGCTGCGTGGCGATGCGCGCCATGCCTCACGCGCGGTGGGTTCCGACGCCCGGCTGCAGTTCACGCGGCTCTCGCTCGATGGCGCGTCGTACTATTCGCCGGCGAGGGACGTCGTGATTGCCCTGCGGCTGCGGGTGGGGGCGGTGCTCGGGCCGATGCTCCGCTCGCAGGTGGGCGACGCATACATACCGGCGCAGGAGCGACTCTACGCCGGCGGCGCCACCACCGTGCGCGGCTTTCGACAGAACGAGCTGGGCCCGGTGGTGTACATCCCCACCGGCTATGACACGGTGCACGCCGACGGCACGCTGGGCGGCGATCCGTCCGACCCGGCGCAGACGGTGTTCTTCCGCGCGAACTCCGCCGAGGTGGGGCAGCGGGCGATTCCCGTGGGCGGCAACGCCCTGCTGGTTGCCAACATCGAGGCGCGGTTTCCGAGCCCGATCTTCTCGAGCCTGCTGCAACTCGCCGCCTTTGCCGACGCCGGCAGGGTGTGGAACCGCAACACGGCGGCGACGCTGAACCTGCGGTCGGTGCAGTGGACACCGGGCCTGGGCGCACGCGTGCGCACGCTGGTGGGGCTCGTGCGCGTGGATATCGGCTACAACCCGTATCAGCGCGCAGAGGGCGCGGCGTACTTCGACACGCCGATCGCCGACGGCGGCGCGCTGTTCTGCGTGAGTCCCGGCAACATGCTGCGGGTGACGCCGGCGAGCCCGGGCTCGACGCAGCTGCGTCAGGAGGCAGGAAGCTGTCCGTCGGACTTCCGTCCGCCGCGCGAAACGAGCTTCGTTCGCCGGCTCAGTTTTCAGCTCTCCATCGGGCAGGCGTTCTAGCCGATGAGCCGCCGCCGTCACGTCGCCTTCGCCAGCGCGGTCGCCATCCTCCTGATGGGCACGGCGCTCGCCGTCGTCCTCGTGGGGCTCACCCGCTCGCTGCGCGGTCGCGAGTTCATTCGCGCGCAGGTCGTGCGCGCGCTCTCCGGCGTGTCGAAGGGGAAGGTCCACGTCGGGGCGCTCGGCGGGAACTTCCTCACCGACCTGACCATCGACTCGCTCGAGATCCGCGAGTCCAGCGACTCGCTCTTCCTCGCCACCGGTCCGGTGCGCATCACCTTCGACCCGCGCGACATCGTGGACGGCGTGATCTTCCTGCGCTCGCTCGACGTGCAGCGCCCGTTCGTGCGCCTGCAGCGGCGGAACGACGCCTGGAACTACGACGCCATCTGGCCCCGCGGCCCCAGGCGCGCACTCGGCCCGCGGCGCGGCTTCGGCAGCCGCATCTCGGTGACCAACGTGCGACTGCGCGGCGGCGAGGTGCGCATGTCACTGCCGTGGACGCCGGCCGACTCGCTGCGTGGCGCGCGGCGCGACAGCGCCATCGCCCACGCGCTCAAGGACACGCTCGGCGGCGTGCGCCGCATCGGTCCCAGCGAGTACGAGAAGGAGTGGAAGTGGAGCGGGATTGCCGCGCAGTTGTCGCATGCCCACATCGCCGATCCCGACACGGGCGGCCAGCACTTCGAGATCGCCCGTCTCGACCTGATGGAGCGTTTTCCGCCGTTCAACGTGCGCAACGCGCGCGGCTCGATCTGGCGGCGCGGCGACTCGCTGTGGGTCGACGTGCCGCGCTTCGACCTCCCCGGCTCCACCGGCAGCGCCTAGGGAAAGGTGGTGTGGGGGAGCAACCTCCCCATGCGCTACGACGTCCGCCTTCACAGCGACTCGGTGTCGCTGGCCGACATCGCCTGGGTCTACGCGACGCTGCCGGCCACTGGCGGTGGCCGCATGGACCTGCACATCAGGAGCCAGCGCGACCCGCACGTCGTCGACTACGTGCTGCAGAACATGGACATCCGCACCATGGGTTCGCGGCTGCGCGGCAGCATGACCTTCGGCATCGGCGCCCCGGTGCTGATCCTCAAGGATCTTGCCCTCGAGGCGCTGCCAGTGGACTTCCGGCTCATCGAGCAGTTCAGCGGCGAGCCGCTGCCGATGCCATGGCGCGGCACCATCTCCGGCACGGTGCGCTCGCGCGGCGGCCCGGTGAACCGGTGGCAGCTCGACGAGGCGCGTTTCACGTTTGCCGACGGCAACGTGCCGGGGGCGATCACTCGCGGGACGGCGCGTGGGCAGCTCGACATCCTCTTCCCGGCGTTCACCGTCTTTCACGGTGTCACCGTCGACCTCGACCAACTGGACCTGCGCACGCTGCAGGCGCTGGACCCGGAGTTTCCGCGCCTGAACGGCTACGTGGCCGGGCGCGCGGTGCTCGACTCGTCGTGGCTCGACGTCCGCTTCAAGGACGGCGACTTCACGCACCACGACGGCGACGCACTGGTGTCGCACTTCAGGGGATCGGGACGCGTCACGTCGGGCGATGAGTTCATGACTTACGACCTCGCACTGGTGGCGCTGCCGCTCTCCCTGACATCGCTCTCGCGCTCGTTTTCCGCGCTTCCGGTGCGCGGGGAATTCAGCGGACCGCTGCGGGTAAAGGGGACGCCGGCGAGCCTCTTCCTCAATGCCGATCTCGTCGGCGACGCCGGGCGCTTCGAGGTTGACGGCACGTTCGACGTCTCGGCGCCGGGATATCGCGCCACCGCGCGAGGCCGCGCCACCGGCCTCGACCTGCGCCGCCTGCTCGGGCGCGACGACATTCCGTCGACGACGCTGGCGATGCGCTGGTCGTCCGACGTCAGCGGCGATTCGCTGGCCGACCTGCGCGGCAGCGCGGAACTGCACATGGAGCGTTCGCTGGTGGACAGCGTGCGCATCTACGGCGGCGACGCCAGCGTGCGATTCCTGTCGGGCACCATGATGGTCGACTCCCTCACCCTCGAGAGCGCCGCGCTCAGCCTGGCGGCGCGCGGAAGCTTGTCGCTCGCCCCGGGGCGCGCCGGCGACTCGGTGAGCTTCCGCGTCGTGCTCGACTCGCTCGGCGGTTTCCGCCGCGTGCTCGCCAGGTCGGTGACCATGCCGGACAGCGGCGCGGCGCGCGACACCTCGGCCCTCGAGGGAACGCTGCGCATTGACGGCGCGGTGGGCGGGTCATGGCCGGCGTTGCGCCTCAACGCCGTGGCGCGCGGCACCGACATCAGGATCGGTTCGACGTTTGCCAGGGACATCGATGCCAGCGCCCGGCTGTCGTTCCCGCTCGATTCGCTGCGCGGTTCGGTGCATGCGCGCGTGGAGGGACTCACGGCGGGCGGCGTGCGCCTGAACAACGTCGCTGCCACGGCCGAGATCCCCATGCCGGGGCATGTGGTTGCCGAGTTGAAGGCCGAGTTGTCCAACGGCCCGGTGGCAACCGCGCGCGCCGAGGTCGCCTGGTCGCGAGACACCACCGCCGTGCGGCTCGACCGGTTCCGGCTGGCGACGAGCGACAACGACTGGGCGCTGCTCTCGCCGGCGAACATCGCGCGCGCCGGCAACGCCTGGAGGGTGGACTCGCTCGTCCTCCTGGGCCGCACGGCGGGGAGGATCTCGGTGCGCGGCTCGCTCCCCGACCAGCTCGCGATGGCCGCGGCGTTCGACGCCACCGACGTGCCGCTCGCCGACATCGGCGAGCTGGTGCAGGTGAAGTCGCCGCTCTCCGGCAGGGGGTGGCTGTCCGCTCGCGTCACCGGGACGCGCGACGCGCCACTCATGGCGCTCGACGCCGCCGTGCGCGATGCGCTGGTGGCGGGGGCCCACATGGAGCACGCCGCGGCCTCCGGGCGCTATGCCGACCGCCGCGTGGAGGCGACGGTCAGTGCGATGCGCGAGACGGTCACGGCACTGCGCGCCGACGCCACCATCCCCGTGGACCTGCGGTTCCGCAGCGTCCCGCGGAGGCTGCTCGCCGACGCGCCGCTGCGGGCCAACATCCGCTCCGACTCGGCGGGCGTGGCGCTCCTGGAATTGCTCACGACGGAAGTCACCAAGGCGCGAGGCGCCCTCGCCTTCGACGCCGCCATCAGCGGCACGTTCAACAGGCCGCTCGTCAATGGTTCGCTCCGCGTCTCCAACGGCGGGTTCGACCTGCCGGTGCTGGGCACCTCGTGGCATGACGTGGAGGCCGACATCGGCTTCCTCGGCGACTCCATTGCGGTGCGCAACATCACCGTGCGCAGCGGCGATGCCCGTGGCGGCCAGACCACCCTCACGGGCTGGATGGGCTTCCGCGACATGGACGACCCGCGGTTCGACCTGCGGCTCACCGCGCAGAACTTCAACGTCATCAACAAGGCACGAGTGGCCGATCTCGACCTCTCGGGCGCGCTGCGCGTCGCTGGCGCGACCAGCGGGTCGTCGCTCACCGGCGCGCTGCAGGTGGACCGGGGGACGGTGTTCATCCCCGACATCTTCACCAAGGAACTCATCTCGCTGGATGATCCCGAGTTGCGCAACATCGTCGACACGGTGGCGCTCGCCGATCACGGCATCCTGCCGCGCGCGCCGTCTCGCGTGGTGGAGAACCTGAGGGTCAGCGACGTGCCGGTGACGATGGAAGGCGACGTCAAGATTCGGTCGTCCGAAGCGAACATCACCCTGAGCGGCAGCGTGCGCATCACGGCCGCGCGCGTGCGACGCGGGCGCGACGCCGGCCGCTACCAGCTGGCGCTCAGCGGCACGCTGCAGACGGTGCGTGGCTCGTACCGCCTGAACGCCGGCCCCGTGCAGCGCACCTTCGACGTGGAAGGCGGCGAGATCCGGTTCCGCGGCGATCCCGACCCGAACCTCGCCGAGATGGAGATTCGCGCCCTGCACACGGTGCGGACGTTCTCGCAGAGCACCGCGCAGCGCGACGTGCGGGTGCGCGTCAACATCGGCGGCACGCTCGGGTCGCCCAGGGCCTCGTTCTCGACTCCCGATTCGAGCCGGGTCTCCGACAGCGACATCCTGAGCTATCTCGTCACCGGCGGCCCCAGCAACGAGATCCTCGGTCGGAGCGGTGGCGACGTGTCCACGACGGCCTATCGCGTGGCGCTCTCGTCGCTGGGCAGCGTCATCGGCAGCAAGTTCTCGGGCGGCCTGTGCGACGACGCGCAGTTCAGCACCGCCAGCCTCGATCAATACAACAGGGGCATCAAGGATGTCGGCAGCAGCCTGCTCAGCGGCTCGCGGTTCAACTGCGCCAAGCAGCTCGGTGAACGGATCTTCTTCCGCATCGACGCCGGGCTCTGCAGCATCGGGCAGCTCATGGGGCAGGGCGGGTCGTCCAGCCTGTTCGACGCGCTGGGCTTCAAGTTCGACTACCGCTTCAACCACGGCATCACCACCTCGGCCGGCATGGACCCGTCGACCAACGCCGCGCTCTGCACGCGCGACGCCGTGGTGCGCGGCTTCGCGCCCACGCCGCGACAAGTCGGCCTCGACCTCTTTCGCGCTTGGCTGTTCTGACGGGCCGCTCGGCGCTGATCGTGAATCCGGTGGCCCGTCGCGCCGCCGGCGCCGAGGCAGCCGTGCGCCGCGCATTCCGCGCGGCCGGGGTGGCGCTCACGGTCGAGTACACGCACGCCGCCGGTGACGGCGTCCGCGTTGCCCGCGAACTCGCCGCCACGCACGATCGGCTGTTCGTATTGGGTGGCGACGGCACGGTGATGGAGGCCGCCACCGGGCTGGCCGATGCGGGATCCTCCGCATCCATCGGCATCCTCCCCGGCGGCACCGGCAACCAGCTCGCCCGCGCACTCTCCATTCCGCTGAATCCGTCGCGCGCCGTCGGTGCGCTGTTGCCCGGCACCGTTCGGCGCCTCGACCTGGCGGTGCTGAACGGACGCCGGCGCGTCGGCATCGGCGCCGGCATGGGGCTCGACGCCGCCATGACTGCGGGCGCGCTCGGGCGCCTCAAGGAGACCCTTGGCGTGACCGCGTACGTGGTGAGCGCGACGCGCGCGGCCATGCGGCCCAGTCGATTTGGCGTGCGCGCCGAGGTCGATGGACGCGTCATCGAACGCGACGGCGTCGTGGCGATGGTCCTCAACCTCGGACGCATCTTCAATGGGCTCCTCGAAGTGGCACCCGGGTCATCACTCACCGATGGCTGGCTCGACCTGGTGATCGTCGACGCGCGAACGCTTCGCGATGCCCTGGCGTTCTCGGTGCTCGAGATGCTGCTGCGCCGCCGCCGCGCCGACCCGCGCTGGACATTTGCGCGCGGTCGCGAGATTTGCATCGAGTCGCAGGATGCCTCGATCCCGTGCCAGGCGGACGGCGACCTCATTGACGATCGCCGGCTGTCGATGGTGGCCGCGGCCGGTGCTGGCAGCTTTCTCGCCCCGCTCGGCGCGCAAGTAGTATAGAAGGGGCTGTCCACCCTTCCACCCCTCACCAGCCCCGCCCCCTATTGTGCCGTCGGGAATTACCGTATTGATTATGTACAGCTGGCGAGTACTGTAAACTCTCGCGTCACCGTCAAGAATCCTGTCGTGGCAGATCCAATCTCGTTCGGAGCCTCGAGCTCGGAAGCACTCGATATCCGGCTTCGCAGCATGCTGCGAGAGCTGCCGCGCGAGCACGCGGGGCTGCTCGAGGCATTGCTGCAGGAACGCGACCTGCTGGTGACGGTCGCCGAGCGCCGGGCCGAGCGGGTGCAACGCCTGCACGAGGCCAGCGCCGCGCTGCTGCGGACGCTCGATCACGACGAGTTGGAGCTTGAGGTGGCGCGCCAGCTCCTGCGGCTCATTCCCGCCGACGGGGTCGTGGTGGCCCGCCCCGCCGCCGTAAACGGAGGGCCGCCGACGCCGACGGTGCACCTGACCGCCAAGGGTGCGGCTCCCATGGAGGCCGTCGACGTACTGGCCCCGGCGTTTGCCGAAGTCATCCGGACGGGACGCGCCGTGCGACTTGCCGGGCGCGCGGAGAACGCCAACGCGGTCATCGCGGTGCCGCTGATGCAGGGCTTCCGGCTGATCGGCCTCGTCGGCGCCTACTCCAGGCACGCATCGCACTTCGGCGACGGGGACCTCGACGCGACCCTGGCGCTCGGCGCGCATGCCGCCATGGCCCTCGTCAACGCCGCGCTGTACGCGCAGAGTGAACGCGAACGGCGGCAGAGCGACGCGCTGGCCGCGCTGGCGCGCGCGCTCGGCACGGCGAACCAGCCCGGCGAAGTGCTGCGCCTGGCGTTGCGGCACGCCATGGCGCTCTTCAACGCCGAGGGCGCGGACGTCGCCCTCCGGCGCGATGAGTTCCTGCAGGTCGTCGCCGCCGAGGGCTCGGCCCGCGCGCTCCAGGGCATGTTCCTCCCCATGAACGCGTCGGTGTCGGGCCGCGCGGCGCGCGAGGGGCGGCCGATCATCGTCAACAACGCCGCCGAGGACTCCGAGACCTACCAGCCCACCCGACGGCTGGCGGCGGTGCGCAACTGCCTCGTGGCGCCGATGCTCTCGGACAGCGAGGCCATCGGCGTGCTCAGCGTGATCAACCGCGAGCGCCCGTTCGACGCCGAGGACGCGCGCATGCTGCAGCAGTTCGCCGCGCAGGTGGCGGTGGCCATCGTCAACGCCAGGCTCTACGAGGAGGCGGCGGAGGCGCAGCGCGAGATGGCGGCCGCGTTCGAGGCGATCGGCGATGGCATCGTGGTGCTCGATGCCGACGGGCGCATCGTGCGCCACAATGCGCGGTTCCTCGCCATGACCGGGCTTCCCGATGATGATGGCGCCCGCGGACGCGACTTCTACGACGCCGTGCTGCACGAGACGCGCGAGCTCACCGAGGAGTGTGCCATCGGCCAGGCAATCCTCGTGGGGAAAGTCGCGCGCGCGCAGTTGCGCTCGGCGTGGAACGGCCGGGTGCTCGAGCTCATGGCCGCGCCGCACCCGGCAGGGGGCGCGGTGGTGACGGTGGACGACGTGACCGACTTCTACATGCTGGCGGAGCGGCATCGCCTGGTGGTGGACAACACCACCGATGCGATCCTCATCACGTCGACCGAAGGGAAGATCGAGTTTGCCAACCCGGCCGCCCGGCGCCTCTTCGGCGAAGTGGCCGCGCTGGAGGGTGCGCGCCTGGCCAACCTGGTGCCGGCCAGCGAGGCGACGGTGTGGGCCGAGGCACTCGCGCGTTCCCGGCGCGGCTCGACCGCACGGGTGGATGGCCAGGTGCAGCGTGGCGAGGGCGACCTCCGCCAGGTGTCGGTGAGCCTCGCGCCGCTGCTCGACGAAAATCGCGTGAGCCACCTCGTCATCTCGCTGCGCGACGTCACCGATGAGACGCGCGCCCGCGACGAAATGCTCACCGCCAACGCCCGCTATCGTGAGCTGGTGGAGATGGCCGCCGACGCGATCGTGACGCTCAGCACGACCGGGGCCTTCACCTCCGTCAACCCGGCGATGGAACTCCTCACCGGGTACGGGCGTAACGCGATTCTCGGGCGATCGTTCGCCTCGATCCTCGAGCCGTCGGAGTCGTCGGACGTGGAGGAGCACTTTGCGGCCGTCGGCCGCGGCGACCTGCGGCGCTTCGAGATGCACATCGAGCGCGCCGACCACGCGCGACGGCTAGTCGCCGTCGCCCTGTCGCCGATCCGTCGTTCGGGGGTGGTGGTGGGCATGCTGGCCATTGCCCGCGATGTCAGCGGGGAGCGCGAACAGGCGGCGGCCCTCGTGCGCGCCGAGGCGCGGTACACGCGCCTTGTCGAGGCGGCCGAGGATGCCATCGCCTGCGTGGACGAGGAGGGCAACTTCACGGCGATCAACCGCGCGCTCGAGTCGGTGATCGGCAAGCCGCGCGATCAGCTGCTCGGCCGGCACTTCATGGACGTGGTGGAAGAGAGCGAGCGGCCCGTCATGTGGCAGACGTTCGCGGCGGCCCTCTCGGGCAAGCGCGAACGCCGCACCATCCGGTTCACCCGGCCTGACGGCGTGGCGGGCTACTCCACGCTGGTAGTCGCGCCGATCGTCGAGAACGGTCGGGTCACCGGCGCGCTCGGCATCGCCCGCGATGTCACCGAGGAGCGGCGGCTGTTCGACCAGGCGATGCGCCAGGACAAGCTGCTGGCCATGGGCGAACTCGTCGGCGGCGTGGCGCACGACGTGAACTCGCCGCTCACCAGCATCTTGGCCTTCTCGCAGGTGCTGGCCCTGGAAGGCATCGCCCCGGAGGAACGCGCGCGCGCCGTGGACACCATCGGCAAGGAAGCCAAGCGCGCCGCCCGCATCGTGGGCAAGCTGCTTTCCTTCGCGCGACAGGGCAGTCCCGAGCGGATGCCGACCGACGTCAACCAGGTGCTGCGGGACACCATCGACCTGCGGCGCTACGCACTGAAGATGCAGGAGATCAAGCTGACGACGCGGCTGGCTTCCGAGGTGCCGGTGGTGGACGCCGACCCGTTCCAGCTGCAGCAGGTCTTCATCAACCTGCTGTCCAACGCCGAGCAGGCGGTGTCGCACCAGCAGGGTGAACGCCGCATCACCGTGGAGACCGAGGTGCGCGCTTCGTCGCTGGTGGTCACGATCAGCGACAATGGCCCGGGCATCGCCGCGGATGCGCTGCCGCACATCTTCAATCCGTTTTTCAGCACCAAGCCGCGCGGAGCGGGGACGGGCCTCGGCCTGTCCATCTCCGACGGTATCGTCCGCGAACATCGCGGCGTGCTTCGTGTCCGGTCGGAGCCGGGCCAAGGCGCGACTTTCGAAGTGGAACTGCCGCTCCAACCAGACGCTACCTGACCGATGGCCAGCATACTCATTGTTGACGACGAAGTCGCGATCGCTGCCGCGTTCGCCATGTTCTTCCGCCACGACGGCCAGCACGTCGTCCACGAGGCCCACACCGGCGGTGACGGCGTGGACGCCTACTGGCGATTGCGCCCCGATCTCGTGCTCCTCGACGTGCGCCTCCCCGACATGACCGGCTTCGACGTGCTCGCGAAGATCCGCGAGGACAATCCCGTGGTCATCATGGTCACGGCATACGGCGACGTGCCGATGGCGGTGGATGCGCTGCACAAGGGCGCCGAGAACTTCCTCACCAAGCCGGTGGACCTCAGCCACCTGGCGGCCGCCGCCGATCGCGCGCTCGAGAAGTCGCGGCTGCGCCGCCTGAACCGCTACCTCTCGGAAAAGCGCGATGCCGCGCCGCGCGTGATCTTCGGCACGTCCACGACCATGCGCGACCTCGCCGACCAGGTGACGCTGCTCGCCCACAGCGACCGGACCACCGGGCTGGTGATCGGCGAGCGTGGCTCGGGGAAGGGACGCGTCGCCGAGCTGATCCACCAGCAGAGCCCCCGTTCGTCCATGCCCTTCGTGGAGGTCAACTGCGCGGCGCTGACCGCCGAATCGCTCGACATCGAGCTCTTTGGCGAGGAAGGGTCGGGCGGGAAGCCCGCCAAGCTCGGCCTGTTCGAGATCGCCGACGGCGGCACGCTGTTCCTCGACGAGATCGGCGACCTGTCGCCGCAGATGCAGCCGAAGCTCCTGCGCGTGCTCGAGGGCAAGGGCTTCCGCCGGCACGGCGGCACGGTGGAGATCGTGCCGAACACCCGCGTCATCGCCGCCACCAGCCGCGATCTCGGCGAGGAACTCGAGGCCGGCCGGTTCCGCGAGGACCTGTTCTACCGCCTCTCGGTGATGCCCATCCGCCTCGTGCCGCTGCGCGAGCGGTCGCGCGAGGACGTGCTGGACCTGCTGCGGAACGTGATGGAGGAGCTGTCGGCCACGCTGCCCGACGCGCCGACCACGCTGACCGACGAGGCGCTCGACGCGCTGCTGCGCTACGGGTGGCCGGGGAATATCCGCGAGTTGCGCAACACGCTCGAGCGCGCCATGCTGATGGCGCGCGCGGTCGGGCGCATCGAACCGCGCCACCTCGCGCGCGAAATCACGTCGGCCAGCGGCGCCGACGTGGTGCACCACTCGCCCAGGACGCTGGCCGACGTCGAGAAGGCACACATCGATCGCACGCTGAAGGCGCACCATGCCAACCGGACGCATGCCGCCCGCGAGCTCGGCATTGCGCGCGCGACGCTGATCAAGAAGATCCGTGAGTACGACCTGTCCGAGCGCACCCGCGGACGCGGGTGAGGAGAGATGTCGCATGAGTGAGCGCGATGCGATGACGTGCCGGGCCTGCGGCCGGGAGGAGCGCGCGTCCGAGGGCTATCCCTGCCAGGACTGCGGCACCTTCATCTGCAACATGTGTGAACTGCACGGCGTGGTGCGCTGTCTCGCCTGCGCCGCCAAGGGCTCGCCCCGCGAGGGCGACCCGGTGCCGGCGGCCAAGGCGAAATGAGCGCCGGCGACCTGCGCCGCTTCGCGCTGGCGGTCGGCCACGCCACCGACGCGGCAGGCGGCACGGGGTGCACGGTGGTGCGCGGCGCGGACGGACCGCTGCGCGGCGCCTGCGTCGTGTTCGGGCGCGCCACCGGAACGCGTGAACTCGCGCTGCTCGAGCCGGGCCACCTCGTCGACCGCGTCGACGCCGTGCTGATCAGCGGCGGCTCGGCGTACGGGCTGTCGGCGGCCGACGGCGTGATGCGCTGGCTCGAGGCGCAGGGGCGCGGCTTCCCCGTGGGCGGCGGCGTGGTGCCCATCGTGCCGGGCGCGGTGCTCTTCGACCTGCTCCCGCTCGGCCGGTTCGACGCGCGACCCACGCCGCAGATGGGGTTCGATGCGTGCGCGGCCGCGGTGACGCATGGCTTCGGTGAAGGGAGCATCGGTGCCGGCACCGGCCTGACGGTGGGCAAGGTGCTCGGTGCGGCCGGTGCGATGAAGGGAGGCATCGGTGTGGCCAGCGCCGAGGCCGGCAGCCTGAGTGCCTGCGCCATTGCTGCGGTGAACGCCTTCGGTGATGTGTGCGATGCCGCGGGGCAGGTGATCGCCGGTGCGCGTCGAGACGGAGTCTTCGTCGGGACGGAGCGCCTGCTCGCCGAGCACGGCCTGCCCGGGGCGTTCGGCCAAGGGCACAACACCACCGTGGCCGTGGTCGCCATGGACGGCGTGCTCGACAAGCTGGCGCTGCGGGGCGTGGCGCGGGCCGCGGGTGCGGCGCTGCACCGGCGCGTGCGGCCGGCGGGGTCGCTGGTGGATGGCGACGTGATCTTCGCGCTCTGTCCGCTGACGGGCGACCCTGCCGATCCGGTGCGCGCCGAGATGCTTGCCGTGGCCGCCCTCGAACAGGCCATCGAACGCGCCGTGCGCACCGCGGTGGGACGCGACGGCGTCCCGGGGCTCGCGACCTAGGAGACGAGCCCGCCCATGGCCATCGGCGCCACGGCGCCGCCAACATGCACGTGCAGGGCCACTTCGGCCTCGACATCACCGTCGAGTTCCACCCGCATGATGTGCAGGCCACCCTCGCTGAGGGGGAGGTCGATCGCCGCAATGACGGGGATATCCACCTCCACGGTGCCGGGCGGGGGCGCGTGCACCTCCACCTCGCCGTTGGACGACCAGATTTCCGCGCCGCCCGGACTCATCCAGGAGAACGAGAGGGCGTGCGTGCCGGCGTCGTCGGGGCTGGCCTTCAGCCGCACGACGAGCGTGGCGCGCGGATGCACCGCGGGAACGCTGCCCACGTGCAGGGCGTCAAAGACGCCGAGGACGTTCAGCTTGCCTTCCTGCGAGAGGTTGGCGGCATCGGCGAAGAGGGCGAACGAGCAGTACATGAACGAAAGATACGCCGCGTCGGCGAAGCCGGCGAGCGGCGCGCGTGCCCCGGCCACCACGGCGAATCACCTCGATTACCTTTCTCCCCATGCCTCGCCTGAGCCCACGTTCGTTGATTGCCGCCGCGCTGTGCGTTTCGGCGTGCGCCGCGCCTGCACCCCGGCACGGCCTGCCGCTTGATCCGCCGCTGCCGCGGCCGTCGTTCACGCTCACCGACACCTGGGGCAAGCCGTATGACTTCGCGCGCGAGACACGCGGGCGCCTGACGTTCCTGTTCTTCGGTTATCTCAATTGCCCCGACGTCTGCCCGGTGCACGTGGGCAATGTGGCCACGGTGCTCCACAAGCTGTCGTTCGAGGACCAGCAGCGCGCGACCTTCGTCTTCGTCACGGTGGATCCGGCTCGGGACTCGCTGCCGGCACTGCGCGCCTGGCTCGACCACTTCGACAAGACGTTCGTGGGATTGCGCGGCGATGCGACGGTGGTCGACAGCCTGATGGGGACGCTTGGCCTGCCGCCCGCCATCCGCGCCGCACCGACGAAGCCGAACGGGTGGTACGAAGTGGGCCATGCTGCTCCGGTCATCGTCTTCACCGCCGACGACGTCGCGCGCGTGGTGTATCCGTTCGGCACTCGCCAGCTCGACTGGGCGGAGGACATCCCGCGCCTGCTGAAGGTGGGGCGCTGATGCAGTGGTGGTGTTCGGCTTCGGGGAAGCCGTGGACGTGGGCACCGCAATTCTATCCCGGCGTCTGGATCGCCATGCTCGCGCTGGCCGTCGCCTTCGGCATCCTGGCGCGCCGTGGCCGCGCCCTGGGCGAGTCGCGGCTGGCGTTCTGGGGCGGGTGGACGGCCGTGGGGCTGGTGTGGCAGTCGCTCGACTGGCCCATCGGACCCCTGGCGGCCGGCTACCTCGCCAGCGCGCACGCCGTGCAGTTCCTGACACTGGCGCTCGTCGCGCCGCCGCTCCTGCTGGTCGCCGTGCGAAAGCCGCTGGCCGCCGCCGTCCCGACGGCGGGGCGCGCGCACGCCGTCGCGATGTTCCTGACCCAGCCGATCATCGCCGGCGTGCTGTTCAACCTCATCACCATCACGACGCACGTCCCGTCGGTGGTGGACCGGTTCATGCCGTCGCAGCTGGGCGCCTTCGCCATCGACGCGCTCTGGTTCGCCGCCGGCCTGGTGCTCTGGTGGCCGCTGGTGGTGGGCGTGCCGCAGCGCGCCTGGTTCAGCGCCCCGGTGCGCATGCTCTACCTGTTCATGGCCACGCTGGTGCACACCGGCATCGCCATGGTGATGCTCATCAGCCGGTTCCCCATGTACGGCATCTACGAATTGGCGCCGCCCTGGGAAATCTGGTCGCCGCTCGAGGACCAGCACCTCGCCGGCGGCGTCATGGAACTGGCGGGGGCGGCGATCATCTTCGGCATCCTCACCGTGATGTTCTTCCGGTGGAGCGGCGGCGTGGCCGGGGACAACGCACCCAAGGCTCCGCCCAGGGATTAGTTTTCCCAGGATGTCCACCGATGCCCGCCACGACGGCCACCCCCATCACCGGGTGTGGGTGACCGACCTGCTGCTCCTGATGATGGCGGCCATCTGGGGCGTCAACTTCTCGGTAGTCAAGGTCGGCATGAGATATCTCGAGCCGCTGGCCTTCAACAGCGTTCGCGTGGCGCTGGCCGCCATGATGCTGCTGGTGATCGTGCGCGCCCAGGGGCTCGCGCTGCCGTCGCGCCGCCAGACGCTGACGCTGCTCGGGCTGGGCGTTCTGGGCAACGGACTCTACCAGGTGTTCTTCGTGGAGGGCATCTCGAGGACGCGGGCGGGCAACGCCTCGCTGGTGATGGCGGCCGGGCCGGCGCTCATCGCCTTCATGGGACGGTTCTACGGCGTCGAGAAGGTGCACCTGCGCGGGTACCTGGGCATCGCGCTCTCGGTGGCCGGCATCGGCATCGTGATGAGCGGCACCGCGGCGGCGAAGATCGGCGATGCCTCGGTGCTCGGCGACGGCTTGATCCTCCTGGCGGCGGCGACGTGGGCCCTGTACAGCGTGCTGCTCAAGCCGATCACGCACCAGGTGGACGGCGTGCAGGTGTCGGCGCTGACCATGCTTGGCGGTGCCGTACCGCTGCTGGCCGTGTCCGCGCCGGCGATCTCGCGCACCACGTGGACCGCGCTGCCGGCCGAGGCCTGGCTGGCGATTGCCTACAGCGGGATCTTCGCGCTGGTGATCGCGTACCTCATCTGGTACCGCGGCATGAAGCTCATCGGCCCCACCCGGACGGCGATGTACAGCAACCTCCAGCCGGTCTTTGCCGTGCTCGTCGCCTGGGCCGTGCTCGGTGAGGTGCCGACGCTCGCCCAGGGTGCCGGTGCGGCGGCGGTGATGGCTGGCCTTCTCCTCACGCGCACATGACCACCGTCGTCCTGTTCGACATCGATGGGACGCTCCTCGCCAGCGGCGGAGTGGGCCGCCGGGCCATGGAAGGGGCGCTGCACCTACATTTCGGCACCATCGGTCCCGATGACTACCGCTACGACGGCAAGACCGACCGGCAGATCGTGCGCGAACTCATGCGGCTGTCGGGCTTTTCCGACGACGACATCGATGCACGCATGGACACACTGCTCGCCGACTACCTGGCGCGCCTCGACCTCGAGCTCGCCGACGGGCCCCGCGGCATGAGGGTGCACACGGGCATTCCCGCGCTGCTCGACGCGCTCGAGGCGCGCGCCGACGTGCTGCTCGGCCTGCTCACGGGCAACATCGCCGGCGGTGCCGCCCTCAAGCTGGGGGCCGCGGGCATCGCGCCGCACCGGTTCCGCGTGGGCGCGTTTGGTTCGGACCACGAGTACCGCTCGGAGCTGCCGGCGATTGCCCAGGCGCGGGCGTCGGTCCTGCTTGGGCGCGGGGTGGAGGGGCGCTCCGTGGTCATCGTCGGGGATACGCCATCCGACGTGCAATGCGGCCGCGGCATTGGCGCGCGCGCGGTGGCGGTGGCCACCGGGCACTTCTCCGTGGCCGACCTCGCCGAGCACCGGCCGCACGCCGTCTTCGCGGACTTTTCAGACGTCGACGCGGCCATCGACGCCATTTGCGATGCGTGAAGTCGAGCTGAAGGGCGTCGTCGCCGATCCGGTGGACCTGCGCGCGCGGCTGCTGGCGGCCGGTGCGCGCGAAGTCTTCAACGGTGCGCTGTCCGATCGCCGGTACGACCTGGCGTCGCGCGACCTGCTCGAGCGCGACCACGTGCTGCGCCTGCGCGTCTACCGCGACGCGGCCGGCGAGCGCGCCGTACTCGACTGGAAGGGTCCGACGCGCTATTCGAAGGGCTACAAGGTGCGCGAGGAGCTTTCCGCCCCGAGCGGCGATGGCCGGGTGATGGCGCTGGTGCTCGAGCGCCTCGGTTACGTGGTGATTCGGGAGATCGACCGCGACATCGAGCAGTTCGAGCTGGGCGGTGCGGTGCTGCGCATCGAACGATACCCTCGCATGGACGTGCTGCTCGAGGTCGAGGGAACGCCCAAGGCCATCGAGAGCGCCATCGCCCATACCGGCATCCCGCGTGCGGACTTCTCGAGTGAGCGCCTCCCCGAGTTCATCTTGCGCTACGAGCAGCGCACCGGAGAACGCGCGGCCATCTGCGTGCGCGAGTTGTCAGGGGATTACCGGTACAGCGTGACCGACGCCTGACCCCATGAGCCTTCCGCCCGACGACCTGGTGCTCCCTGAGCTCACGCGATCACTGCGGGCGCTCGGCAGCGCCCGGTGGCTGCGCGACGCCGATCATGCGCGCCTGTTCACCCCGCTGCTTGCCGCCCGGCGCAGCGCGGCCCGCGTGCGGTCGGCAGACGGACAGCTGGCGGCCTTTCGGGCCGACCGCCTGCGACGAGCCCTCGCCGAGGCGGTGGAGCAGATGGCCACGGCGCGTCACGGCCACTCGGCGCCCGATCGCCGCGCGTTCGCCGCGCGGGTCACCGATGCCGGAGCGGCCGTGTGGGCCGCGCTCGATGCGATGGAGGCACGCGCCGTCGCTGTGGGGCAGGCTGGCGCAACCGCTCGCGAGGCGGCGTGGCGCGAATGGGTGTCGGCGCTGCAGCAGTTGTTCCTTGCCGCCGACGCCTGGTGGATGGCGATCGTCGAACTGCGCGACGGTGCCCGAGCGCGTGGCGCCGTCGGTGATGCCGGGCGCGCCATCATCCTGGCCCTGCTGGTCGCGCTGTCGCCGGCTGCCGTGTTCGCACAACAGCACCTGACCTACCGCGTGACGGGCGTGGCGCCCGACTCGCTGCGTGCCCGCGGCTTCGACGTGGTGGGCGTGGAGAATGGCGTCGGGCTCGTCGTGGTCGACCCTGGGGAGCTGGCGCGCCTGCAGTTGCTCGGCGCCCAGGCGCAACTGCTACTCGCGCCGGGCACCGACAGTCGACGGCTGCTCAACCTGGCTGCCGTGGTCGCCACGCCCGTGGTGTACCGCAGGTACGACGATCCGCAGCGCGGCATTCGCGCGTGGATCGACTCCCTCGCCGGCGCGAATTCAAGGGTGAGCGTCGATACGGTCGGACGCTCGTACGAGGGTCGCCCGATCCTCGCCGTGAAGATCGGCCCGCGCGGCGACGCCGCGGCGCGGCCCAACGTTCTGTTCGTCGCCACGCATCATGCACGCGAATGGGCGGCTACCGAGATGGCGCTGCGGCTGATCCGCCATCTGGCCACGGTCACCGATGCGCGCACCGATTCGCTGGTGAACCTGCGCGACGTCTGGGTGGTGCCGGTGGTGAATCCGGACGGCTACGAGTACACGTTCACCAACGACCGCCTGTGGCGAAAGAACCGCCGTCCCCACGTGGGCGGTGGCACCGGCGTGGACCTCAACCGCAACCATTCGAACAGCTGGGGGCTCGACAACTTCGGATCGTCCCCGGACCCGCTCTCCGAGATCTACCGCGGCCCGTCGGCGGCCTCGGAGCCCGAGGTCAGCGCGCTGCAGCAGTTCCACGCCCTGCATCCACCGGCTGTTTCCGTTTCGTATCACACCTACGCCGGGCTGCTGCTCCTTCCGCCGGGTTCGGTCAACGGCGTCCTCGCCGCCGACATCGATGCCTATCGGGTGCTTGCCGGCACCAATGCCCGGTCGGCGGTGCTCGACCACCTGCCGGGATCCCGCCGGTCGTTCTACGCGCCGAGCACCGCGTGGATGCTGTATCCCACGAATGGCGAGTACACCGACTGGGCGAGCTCGACGTTCGGTACCGTGAGCATCAACCCCGAACTGAGCAGCGGCTACGGCACGGCGGGGTACTACGGTTTCGAGTTTCCCGACGACGAGACGCTGCTGCAGCAGTTGTTCACCGACAACCTGCCGTTCGCCCTCGACGCCATCGAGATGGCCCGCAATCCGGCCACGTACCACAGCGCCACCACCGGCCTGCGCGCCGAGCGACTGGTGCTGGAAAGCGGCAGCACACGACTGCGCGTGCGCGTCCCGGCGGCAAGTGCATCCAGCGCCGCGCTGTCGGCCGGCGGAGCGCCCGTGTCGGTCTCCGTTGATTCGGCGGCGGGCGGCAAGTACTCGCGACGACTCGCGTCGTTGGGCACCGGCGCGGGCCGCCCGGCCACCATCAGCGTGACCGCCGGCAGCGAGAAAGCGACGTGGATTCAACTGACGACGGCCGGTGCAGAGGCCGGCGATCCGGCGTGGACGCTGCAGAATTTCGACGTCGACACGGTGCTGCGATTCGCCGGCAAGGCGTCGTACCGGAGCACCGGCGGTGAACTCCGCTCGCCGGCCATCAAGGTGCCCGCGGATATGGATACGGTCAGCATCACGTTCTGGACGCGCTATGCCGGCGACGGTTTTTCCGAGACTCCGTATGGCCTGCTGCGCGTTTCCACGGACAGCGGCAAGACGTGGAACGTGATCACCCGGCTCTCCGGCGCGGCGGTGGCGTGGTATCCCGAAGACGTCCGCGTCGGGGGCGTGCGCGGAAAGACGCTCATGCTGTCGTTCTTCGCGGCCGCCCTGCCGTGGTGGATCGACGAGGTGGGCGTCTATGCCAACGGTACGCCTGCGGCGACGGATCCCGGCACGGGGGGATCGCCGTCCTCGCGATTCAAGCCGTCGGCCAATCCGGTGCGTGGCACGTCGGTGACGTTCGTCTGGCCCTTTGCCGGACAGGGCGGCAACGTGATGGTGTATGATTTCACCGGGCGTCTGATCTGGAAGCACGCCGTGTCCGCGACTGACGACGACGCGACCTGGGACCTCAGCAGGGAGGCCATTCCCAACGGCGCCTACCTGGTGCTGGCCGAGAGCGGTCGTGAGCGCGTGCGGTTGCGCCTGTTCATCCTGCGGAGCGCGCCGTGATCGTCGGCGTGGGGTTCGACCTCGTGGAGATCGCGCGCGTGGAGCGGTTGCTCGACGGCAAGGGCGACCGCGCGCTGGCTCGCCTGTTCACCGAGGGCGAAGTGACATACGCCAGGGCGCGGGCACGTCCGGCCATGCACCTGGCCGCCCGGCTCGCGGCCAAGGAAGCGGCGTTCAAGGCCCTGGCCGGAAGCGAGAGCGCGCGGCTCATCGGCTGGAAGGACATCGAGGTGCTCTCGCGTCCCGGGCACGCCCCCGAACTGCTGCTCCACGGCCGCGCCGTGCAGCGGGCCGAAGTGCTGGGTGTGCGCCGGCACTGGCTGACGCTGTCTCACACCGATGGAACGGCTGGCGCGGTGGTCGTCCTCGAAGCGGACTGAGAAGCGCGCGCCGCTTGCTCTGATTCATTTCCCGAATAGTTGTATAGGAAATGTTCATGAGAACCGTTCTCAACGGACGCTGGCCGCTCTGATGATCGGGATTGGCGCCGTGCGTGGCGACGCCCAGAAGCCCCCGGCAAAGCGCCTCCCGTCGATTGTCGGCGTGGCCGTGGAAGCGTACGGCAAGGCGGTTGACGACAAGGGACGCCTGGTTTCGGCGGTCGAGCTCGACGAGACGTAAGGAGTGGCGTGGGAAAGAAGCTGTACGCTCTACGCTTTACGCTGCACTCTCTACGCCGTCCGCCGATCATCGACCATCGTCTCTCGTCTACCGTCTACCGTCTACCGTCTACCGTCTACCGTCCCGTAGATCCCCGGCCGGCCCTCGCCCGTCGTCCGCCGCATCTGCATCCACGCGACGCCGCCGACGGCGAACAGCAGGGCGATGGTCTGCGCCATGGTCAGCGGGCCGACGAAGCGGTCGTCCTTGGCGCGGAAGAACTCCACGACGAAGCGCTCGAGGCCGGCCAGGACGCAGTAGAGGCCGAACAGCCATCCTTCGGCGTGCTTGTGGTCGCGCAGCCGCCAGAGGATCCAGAACATCAGCGCGCCCATGGCGACTTCGTAGAGCTGGGTGGGGTGCACGGCAATCACTTCGAGCGGATTGCGGCCTTCGAGCCCCTTCACGCCAAACTGTTCGGTGAGGTTTCGCACGGTGGATGGCGGATAGCCCTCGGGGAAGGCGACGGCCCACCGCGAGTTCCACGGGCGGCCGTAGTCGTCGCCCACCGCCCAGCACCCGGTGCGGCCGATCGCGTAGGCCGCGGCGAGTCCGGGGGCCGAGACGTCGCTGACGCGCGTGAACGGCTGCCCTCGCCAGCGGATGACGCCGGCCGAGGCCACGATGCCGCCGATGAGTCCACCCCAGAACACGAACCCCGACGTGTGCAGCAGGGCGGCCGGATCCCTGTACAGGATGGCGTAGTAGATCTTGGCGCCGAGCAGCCCGCCGACGACGGCGGCCACCAGGACGTCGCCCATGATCTCGGGATCGTGGGCGCGCCGCCGCAGTTCCACCTGGCCGATGTACTGGGCCACGAGGAACGAGAGCAGCATGGCGAGGCCGAACCCGGTGAGGGTCAGCGGTCCGAGGTGCAGCTCGAACGGATGGACGACGAAGTGCGGGGCGTCTGATAGCATGGGGGAAAGATAAGAACGTCGCGGGAGAGCGCGAGGGCGCGAGACCGCCAGACGGCGCGAACGCGAGGGACCGCCGGAAGGCGCGAACGCAAGGGAAGCAGCCGACGATCGCGAGCTCGCATGCGCACCGCCTGACTGATCCGCGTTCATCCGCGTCATCGGGTGTCCTGCAGTGAGAACACGCGCCGCCACTCCTGGCTTCGGGACCGGGAAAGTCCTACTGCAGAACCCCCGATTGCCCGGATAACTGCCGATGCTCGCCGATACTGCGGTGGCCGGAATCTCGACCGTCTCGCGCTCTTGCGCTCTCGTGGTTCCCTGATCTACGTCTTGCGGCTCTTCCGGTAGGTCCGGATGTACTCGTCGGCCGGGATGCGCGCGACGACGTCGCGAATGACGTCGAGCGCCACGCCATCGAGCCCCCTGAACCGCACGCACGACTTGCCCATGTCGAGCTTGATGCCGGCCTTCTTGTAGCCGGCCTTGAGTTCGGACAGGATCTTCGGGTTGCCGTACGGTCCCATCAGGTACGCGGCATAGTGGTTCTTCTGCGCCGCCAGGGCCGCATAGCAGAGCGGCTGCCCATTGTACGTGTCCGGTAGCACGCTCAGCGGTATGCTCCACATGATCATGCCGTAGCCCATGGATTCCCTGTACCCCTTGGGCATTCCCTTCCTGATGGCGGCGAGCACGGCGCGCATGACCTTGCGGCGCTCCGGTGGCAGGGACGCGAGGTACGCGGCAACCGTGAGGGCGACGGAACTCACCATGTGGTCTCCCGGTGTTGGCGCGCTAGGCGGGCGACTGCACCGCGCGGCCGATGATGATGGTGATGTTGTCGCTGCCGCCGCCGTCGAGGGCATCCTGCAGCAGGGCCTGGCACGCCTGGTGCGACGAGGTCATCGTGCGCAGGCGCTCGGCAATCTGCTCGTCGCTGACGTGCTTCGTGAGACCGTCGCTGCACAGCAGGTGCACGACGTCCCAGTCGTTCTCGACGGCGTACACCACCGGCGAGGCCTCGGGGCCGCCGATGGCGCTCGACAGTACGTGGCTCCACTTCGCGTGGCCGGGGTCTGAACGCTTGATGACGCCGGAATCGACGAGATCCTCGGCGACGGTCTGGTCGCGTGACACCTGGTGAAGGCGTCCATCACGCAGGGTGTAGTACCGGCTGTCCCCCACCTGCAGGATGTAGGCGCGCGGCCAGACGCCGATCAGCGCCGTGAGTGTCGTCGCCATGCCCTCGCGAGCCTTGGCCGTGCCGTGCTCCGTCAGCCTGGCGTGCACGCGCATCGCCCCCTCCTGCAGCACCTCCACGAATTCGCCGTCGTTCTGGGGGTCGGCCGTGTAGTAGCAGTGCATCGACCGCACGATGTACGCGGTGATGGCATCGAGGGCGAACCGGCTCGCTTCCTCGCCACCCACCGTGCCGCCCACGCCGTCGGCGACCATCGCCAGGAACGCCAGGCGGTCGGTGTCGCCGGTGCGCAGGCTTTCCAGCGGGATGCTCGTGTGGTGGATGGCGAGGTGCTTGTGCAGCGACGCGATCAGGAAATGGTCCTGGTTCTGCTTGCGCACCTTGCCGACATTCGTGACCCCGAAGACGTCGAGTTCGGAATCCCTCGGCTTGCGCGGGATGCCGCCGGACGGACTTTCGTGGATGTGCACCATCGGGATCTCCGGGGGGCGAAAGCGGCGGCTGCAGGAAAAAAGGTAAGGTGCGCGGTGGCCGGTCTGCCAGCCACCTACCCCGTACCGGTGACTTCGGTGCGGAGGAGACCCCACGCGGCGACATCCTCGGGACGGTCCCAGCGGAAGAAATGCTGGCGCAGGGTGCCCTCGAGACGCATGCCGACCTTGGACATGACACGCCCCGACGCGGGATTGCGCGTGAAATGGTGCGCGTAGATGCGATGCAGTGAGAGCTTCTCGAAACCGAATGCGACCATCGCGCGCGCCGCCTCGGTGGCATAGCCGAGCCCCCAGTACGGCACGCCGATCCAGTACCCCAGCTCGGCGCGCCGGTGCGCGAGCTCGATACGCAGCGAAATGGCGCCGATAAGGCCAGCCTCGGCCTCGGTGATGGCGAGCGTCGCCATTTCGTGCCGCGTCCACGCGCCCTCGTGCGTGGCAATCCACTGCTCGGCCATGCCGTCGACATACGGGTGCGGAATGGAGAGCGTGGTATCGGCCACGGCACGATCGCCCGCCAGCCGCAGTACGGTGGCGGCATCGCTGAGGAGAAACGGGCGAAGGACGAGACGGCCTGTCTTGAGCGTGGGGAGCTGGCGCATGCGTGCCTGGTGAAGGGCAGGTCAGTAGTTCCGGTCGAGCAGTTCGCGGGCCCGTACCAGCTCTGGCGACGGCACCAGCAGTTCAACCCCCGCTCCCATCGTGCCCTGGAAGCCGGCGCCGAACAGCCCGACCTGCGACCCCTTGGCCATCACGAGGATGCCCTCGGCCTCCAGCATGGCGCGCGCCAGGTCGGCTTCGAAGCCGGTGGAAAACGTGGCCAGCAATTCCCAGCGAACATTCTGTGTCACGGCGATGCCCCCACGGGAGGATGCTGAGGAATTAGCTGCACGCTGCCACGGGCGGAAGCCTGCGCCGCGGGCATTCGGTGCGCGCGCCCCCTTTACGGTGACTTCCCCTCCCGGCTAGGCTACGGAACGACCGCCCCCGAGCCCGGAGTCGTCATGTCCGTTCGTCCCGTCAAGCGAATCGTCGAGTCGGTGCCGACCATGGAGGGCGCCGGCGTGAAACTGCGCCGGGCCTTCGGCTTTGGCGACAGTTCCGAAACCGACCCCTTCCTGTTGTTTGATGACTTTCGCGGCGACCGGCCGCAGGACTATCTCGCCGGATTCCCGTGGCATCCGCACCGCGGCATCGAGACCATCACCTACGTGCTCGCCGGCACGGTGGCGCACGGCGACAGCCTCGGCAACCAGGAAACGCGTGGCGCCGGCGACGTGCAGTGGATGACGGCGGGGCGCGGCATCATGCACCAGGAGATGCCCACCGGCGACTCCCTGGGGCGCATGCATGGCTTCCAGCTCTGGGCCAACCTCCCGTCGTCGCTGAAGATGACCTCGCCGCGCTACCAGGACATCGGGGCGATGGACATTCCCGAAGTCACCGATGACGACGGCACGACGGTGCGGGTGGTCTGCGGCGAGTTCTGGGGGAAGCGCGGGCCGGTGGACGGCATCGCCGCCGAGCCGCAGTACTTCGACGTCTGGGTGCCGCCGCTCACGCGGAAGTCGCTGCCGGTGGACACCACGCGCAGCGCCTTCGCCTACGTCTTCGACGGCGCGGGCGACTTTCGCGGTGCGTCGGCGCCCTTCGGCGTGCTGACGGAGAAGGACGGCGATGAGGAGACTGTCGTGCGCGAGATGACGGGGAACCGTTCGCTGGTGGTCTTCGACAGTGGAGACGAGGTCGTGGTGCACTCCGGCGAGCAGGGGATTCGCTTCCTGCTCGTCTCCGGCGCGCCGATCAGGGAACCGGTGGCGTGGTATGGGCCGATCGTCATGAACAGCCGCTCCGAGCTGGAGACGGCCATTCGCCAACTGCGCGACGGGAGCTTCATCCAGGGACGTGGAGGGATCGCAGCGGCACCGTGGCGCGAAACGTGGTGCGCCCCGGGCGCGACTCGGCGAGTTCCAGCCGGCCGCCGTGCGCCTCGGCGATCCGGCGGGCAATGGCGAGCCCCAGCCCGGCGCCGCTGGTTGCCGTCGCGTCGACGCGCGCGCGGGCGGCGTCGGCGCGGTAGAAGCGTTCGAATATGCGCGCCTGCGCCTCGACCGGGATTCCCGGACCAGCGTCGGTGACCGTCACCACGCCGGTGGCGTCATCGCTGGACAAGTCGACGTCGACGGCGCTGCCGGCCGGCGCGAACTTCACGGCGTTGTCGAGCAGGTTGAGCACCAGCCGCCCCAGCAGGTCGGCATCGCCGCGCACGGGCGCCTCCACCATGCCATGCAACTCGACACGCACATCGCGCTGGTCGGCGAGCGGCCGGATGCCGCGCACGGCATCGAGCACGACGTCCTCGAGAAAGAGGTCCTCGGCGTGCACCACGAGGTGCCCGGCGTCGGCCCGGGCCAGCAGGAAGAGGTCGTCGACGATGCGGGTGAGGCGGCGTGACGCGTCCTGCATCACGGCGAAGGACGCGCGATACTCGTCCTCGGTGCGCGTCGCGCGCGCCAGGGTGACGTCGGCCTCGGTGCGCAGGATGGCCGAGGGGGTGCGCAGCTCGTGCGAAGCGTCGGCCATGAAGCGCCGCTGCTGGGCGAAGGACTTCTCGAGCCGGTCGAGCAGGTCGTTGACGACCATCGCCAGTCCGCCGAGCTCGTCGCCGGGCGTCGTGACGGGGAGGCGCTCGTGCAGCGTCGATGCGCCGATCTCCGACGCCCGCGCGGCCATGGCTGCCACGGGCGACAGGCTGTGCCGCGCGAGAAAATAGCCGCCCGCCGCCGCGCCGAAGAGGAGCAGCGGTATGACGATCAGGAAAGCCCGCCGGATCCTGTGGAGCACCGCCTCGACATCGTGGAGCGGGTAGACGGCGGTGAGGCGCACGGGCGCGTCGCCGAGCCGGACGGGACGCGTGTGCAGCCGGTACCCTCCCCTGGCGTCGGGGAGTGTCAGCGTGGCGTTCTCCCACGGACGGAGGCGAAGCAGCGCCACGAGGCGCTCGACGTCGAGCGGCACGTGCGCACCGTGGCCGGCCGGCTCATGCGCCTGGGCGCCGACGGCGAGCACCGAGCCTGCGGAATCGAGGATCACGATCTGCAGGTCGCGGAACCGCACCTCCTCCACGGTCTTCCTCGCGGCGGTCGCCGTGCTGGGAAGCAGGCGCCGCTCGACGGCAAGTTCGCGGGAGAACGCGGTGAGCGCGTCACTGACGAAGTTGTCGGTGCGATCGAGCAGCGTGCGGGAGAAGATATCGTATGAGCCGATGGCGAACGCGACGAGTGGCGCGCCGAGGACCAGCGTGAACCAGAGCGTGAGGCGGGCGCGCAGCGACGCCGGCCAGAAGGTCATCGCGCTATCCCCGGCGCCGCGCGGACGCCGGGTCCGGCCGTGGCGCGTCGAGCAGGTAGCCGGCGCCGCGGTGGGTGGAGAAGAGCGCCACGCGCTCGCCCTCGTCGATCTTGCGCCGCAGCCGGCTGGCGTAGACGTCGATGATGTTCGAGTACGATCCCTTGCTGTCGTCCCACACGTGCGTCATGAGCTCGGCCCGGCTGACGATGCGTCCGGCGTTGCGCGCCAGGTGCTGCAGGAAGGCGAACTCCTTGGCGGTGAGCGGAATCTCGCGCTCGCCGCGCCGGGCGACGTGCCGGCGCGTGTCGACCACCAGGTCCCCGACGACGAGATCGGGCGAGAGCAGCTCGCCGGGCCGGCGCGTGAGTGCGCGGAGGCGGGCCTGCAATTCGCCAAAGTCGAACGGCTTGGTGAGGTAGTCGTCGGCGCCGGCGTCGAGGCCGGCAATGCGCTGCTCAACGGCGTCGAGCGCAGTGAGCATCAGGATGGGGGTGGCGATGCCGTCCCGTCGCAGGTGGCGACAGACCTCGATGCCGTCCATCGCGGGGAGCAGGATGTCGAGGATGATCGCGTCGTACTCGTGAGTGGCGGCGAGTTCCAGCGCCTGCGTTCCGTCGCCGGCCTGGTCCACGACGTACGCGTCCTCGCGCAGGCCGCGGGCGACGGACTGCCGGAGCTGGCGGTCATCCTCAACGATCAGGACGCGCATTCGCCGGACGTGGAGCCTGGTCAGCGCGCTCGCCCGACGCGCCCAGCCGCATGGCGAGCGACGCGATGTACTGCCAGGCGCGTTCCACCTCGAGAGAGCCGGCGAGGTCAAGCGAGCGGCGGTAGGCGGCCAGCTCCCGCCGGCGCAACGCGGCGCGCAGCGCGCGCAGGTCGCGCAGGGGAGGCCGGCGCACCGGCGCGCGACGCGCGCTCCGGCGCCGCACGAGCAGCGGCGTCAGCAAGGCCGACATCTCGTGCGCGTCGTGCAGCTCGCCGAGCGTGTCCTGCAGGAGGCGAAGTTGCTTGAGGGCCCGGGCGCGGTGGGGAGACCGCACTTCGACCGCCTCGAGCAGGTAGCGCAGGCGCTTGACCTTGATGCGGGCGCGGTGGATCACCGCAACCTGCGTCGGGTGTTCAATGCGATCGAGCGCGCGACGGGCCAGCTCCAGGTAGCGGGAGAGCGCCGGCGCCAGGTGCTCGGCGAGTGTCTCGTCCGGCCCCAATGACCCGGTGCCGCCGCGCTCGGCGATCGACCCGGCCAGCGTCGTCGCCAGCTGTGGCCAGCGTTCGGCGGCCTTGCGTTGCAGGCGCTCGCGCTCGGCGGCGTACACGGCACGCTGCTTGCCG
>JBBTJT010000056.1:0-10393 GCA_038059315.1 Gemmatimonadota bacterium | reverse complement strand
ACTCTCCAGGAGGGGCACGATGCCGACCTTGATGACACGCCGCTCGCCGCGCCCCGAGCCCTCGCTCGGCGCACTCGCCCTCACGCTCTTCGTCGCGTTCGCCCAGGCGGTGGCCGCGCAGGTTGCCGCGCCGGCGGCCGCGCCGGCGGCCGCGCCCGAGTACACGTACCGCCAGGTGATGATCCCCTCGCGCGACGGCGTGAAGCTCAACACCGTCATCTTCGCACCGAAGAACCAGGAGCAGCCGCTCCCCTTCATGTTCATCCGCACGCCTTACGGGGTGCCGGGCGCGGGATTCTCGCCGAATCGCGGGTATCCGGTACTCGCCGCCGAACGGTACATCTTCGTGATGCAGGACATCCGCGGACGCTACAAGTCCGAGGGCGAGTTCGTCATGCAGCGCCCGCCGCGCATCGTCGACGGCCCGGGCCCGAGCGTCGACGAATCCACCGACGCCTGGGACACCATCGACTGGCTGCTGAAGAACGTCGCCAGCCACAACAGCAAGGTCGGGATGCTGGGCGTGTCGTATCCGGGATGGCTGACCGCCATGGCGATGCTCAGCCCGCATCCGGCGCTGGCCGCCGTCAGCCCGCAGGCGTCACCGGCCGACATGTGGATGGGCGACGACTTCCACCACAACGGCGCCTTTCGTCTGAGCTACGGCTTCGAGTATGCGGCGATGATGGAGACGTCCAGGGAGAACGAGAACTTCGCCTTCGACCGCTACGACACCTACGACTGGGACCTGACGCTCGGCTCGCTGGCCAACGTCAACGCGAAGTACCTCAAGGGGAAGATCCCCACGTGGAACGACTTCGTGGCGCACCCGAACTACGACGCGTTCTGGCAGCGGCAGGCCATGCAGTCATACCTGACGCGCGTCACCGTGCCGACGCTCAACGTCGGCGGCTGGTGGGACCAGGAGGATTTCTACGGCCCGGTGCACATCTACCGCACGCTCGAGAAGAAGGACAGCGCATCGCGCAACTTCCTCGTCGTCGGTCCGTGGAACCACGGTGGCTGGCGCGGCGCCGGCAAGGCGCTTGGCAAGATCGACTTCGGCGCCGCGACCGGCGAGGAGTATCGCGCGAAGATCGAGGTGCCGTTCTTTGCGCGCTACCTGAAAGGGAAGGGCGACTACACGCCGGCCGAGGCCACGGTCTTCGAGTCGGGAAGCAACCAGTGGCGCACCTTCAGCGCGTGGCCGCCGAAGGAGGCGGTGACCAGGTCGCTGTACTTTGGCGCCAACGGTCTGTTGAGCTTCAGTGCGCCCAGGACGCCGGGCAACGACTCGTTCGTCTCGGATCCGGCGCACCCCGTGCCGTACCGCAACCGCCCTGTGGAGTCGACCTACTACCCGCGCGGCTCGGGGTGGCCGGCCTGGCTCACCGAGGACCAGCGATTCGTGCACAACCGGCCGGATGTGCTGAGTTGGAGCACCGAACCGCTCGCCGAGGACCTCGTGCTGGCCGGCGACGTCACGGCGCGACTGCTGGTGTCCACCACCGGGCAGGATGCGGACTGGATCGTGAAGCTCATCGACGTCTATCCCGAGGAACACCCGGCGAACACCAGGCTGGGCGGGTTCCAGCTGATGGTGTCGAATGACGTGTTCCGCTCGCGCTTCCGCGAATCGTTGTTCCCGATCATCGACCGCAACCCGCAGACGTGGATGCCGAACATCTTCGAGGCGAAGGAGAGCGACTTCAGGGCGCAGACGCACCGGGTATGGCGCACGCCCACGCAGGCGTCGCGCGTCGAACTGCAGGTCGTCTCGCCCTAGCCGTCGAGGTCGACGCGCGTGTCGATGTCGCGCCGGATGCCAGCGTCACTCACCGGCACTTCGAGCACGCGCGCGCCATAGCCGTGCACCACGGCGCGCGCCCCACCGTCGGTCACCGTCATCAGCTCGCGCCATGTCTCGCGCGCAAACCACACCGGGTGCCCGCGGCCCTCGTCGGTGACGGGCACGACGATGGGTGCGCCGGTGCGCCGCGCGGCGTCCACCACGGCCAGCGCGCTCTCGGCGCGCGCAAACGGATGATCGACCGGCCACACCAGCACGCCCGCGGCGTCGGTGTTCGCGAGTTGCGCGAGGCCGAGTCGCAGGCTCGTCACCTGCTCGGCCTGCGGCTTGCTGTTGACTACCGCCCGCGCGCCAGCCGGCGCGTCGGTGCCCGGAGGAACGACGGCAATCACCGGATCGGCGCCCGCCGTGCGGCAGTGTTCCACGACGACGTCGAGAAAGCTGCGGCCGTCGGGGAAACGCGCCGTGGCCTTGGGTTCACCGAAGCGTGTGCCCGCGCCCGCGGCCAGCACGATGGCGGCGAACGGGTGCTTCTTCGTCGCGCTCACGGCGTGTCGAGCCGGCGCATGGCGCGCTTCAGCAACGCCTGCGCCTGCCACACCTTGTAGCCGTTGTGCTCCAGCGGCTTGGCGTCGTACATGGCGCGTTCGGACAGCGCGTCAATGCTGTCGTCGTCCAGGCTGCCGGTCGCCACGTCTTCCTCGACCGACGCGCTCACCCGGCAGGGTCCCAGGGACACACCACCGAATGCCATCAGCACCGCGCCGTCGGCGCGGCGGTGCGCGGCCAGCGACACGGTGGCAAAGTCCCACGCGCCGCGCTGCATCAGCTTCTCGTAGAACTGGTCACCGCCGGCCGCAGTGGCCGGCAGCTGCACCGCCGACACGAACTCGCCCAGAGCGAGCGTTGTCTCGCCCTGCGCGTTGTGCGAGGCGCCGGCAAACAACGCATCGAGCGACAGTTCGCGCGTAGCCTCGGTACCTGTGATCTCGACGGTGGCCTCGAGGACCGTCAGGGCCACCAGCGGATCGCTGGGATGCACGGCGTGACACGGGCCGTCGGTGAACAGCGCGTGATAGTGATTCTCGCCCTTCTCGGCGAGGCAATCCGTGCCGCCGTTCTTGTAGCAGGGGAGACCGCGGCGGAAATACCAGCAGCGAGGGCGCTGGGCGAGGTTGCCGCCGATCGTGCCCATGTTGCGAAGCTGTGGCGTCCCAACCGCCGCCGCCGCCTGCGCGAGTGCCGCGTACCTCTCGGCGATGCCCGGGTGCGTGGCGAGGTCGGCGATGCGCACGGCGCAGCCAATGCGCGCCGAGCCGTCCTCGTGAAGCACGATGTCTCGTGCTCCCGGGAGGCGGCGCAGGTCCACCAGCGTCTCCGGATGCGCGAGTTCCTCCTTGATGGTGACCAGGAGGTCGGTGCCGCCGCCGAGCGGCGCCGCGCCCGGCGCGCTCAGTGCGCGCATGGCGTCCGCAACGTTGCTGGCCGGGTGGTAGGCGAAGGGGTGCATGGCGCGAGGGAGTTGAGCGAGGGCGCGCGGGGCGTAGTTTGTTACGGTAGTGACCCCACCATTCCCGATGAAACTGTCCGATTGCGCGCCTGCCCGCCACCTGTTCACCGCGGCGCTTGTCGCCGTCGCCGTCGCCGTCACCGTCACCGCATGCGGCGGAAAGTCGCCTGTGCCCGCCAAGTCGACTGCCGCTGACAGCGTCGCGCGGCAAGCGGCGGATTCCGCGGCGGCGATGGCTGCCGTGCGCGACACGGCGACGGCCCGCCGGTTGTCGCCCGCGGCCGACTCGGCGGCGCCGTATCTCGTGTTCATTCCACGCGAGGAGCGGGTGCTGGTGGCCGCCGTGCGCAACAAGCAGCTGTTGCTCGACGTGGGGCGCATGGACCTCGACGTGCGCAAGGACAGCGCGCGGCTGCGCGCGTTTAACGAGGCCGCTCCTGTGCTCAGCCCGGTGCCGCCCGGCTCGGCATTTCGCCTGCATTGGGCGCAGGGAGAGGCGGACGTGGTGGCCGACTCGTTTGCCGTCTACAACGGGCGCATCGTGATGAGGCTGTTCGGCTCGCCGGCGCTCGACAGCGCGGTGCGCGGCAAGGGAACGCTGGTGGCACTGGCCATTCGTGCGGACACCCCGCTTGGGCCGATGGCTACGGCGTGCGAGCTGCGAGCGCCGGTGGTTGCGGACACCACGCCGGAGGGTCGCGCGGCGTTGAAGGCGCAGGCCAGGGAGCGCGCGGTGGCCGACAGCGCCTACGATGCGCGGGTAAAGGCCGTGCGCGATTCCATCGAGACCGAGTTGCGCCTCGAACACCCGCCGTATGAACGACTGCAGCGCCGCACGAAGTCCGCGTCGAGCCAGGTGCGTGGTTGCTTCGGCGCGGCACGGCGCGCGCTGGTGGTGAGCCTGCGTGCCGGCGACGCCGAGTGGGTACGCGAACGGATGGTGCTTGTCGCGCCCAACGGCGCGGTCACACCGCTGCGCGTGAGCGACCTCCGGTTCCGCGCGCACGACCTGCTGGTGGCGTTCGACGCCGACGGCGACGGGGTGGATGACCTGGCGACGCGCGCCACGACGGAACGGGCCGGCGGAACGACGGTGCTGCGCGTCGATCTCGGGAACAAGCGCGCCGAGCGATTGGCCGGCGGGTTTGCGTGGGAAGTGTTCTGATCTAGAGAACGACAGAGAACGACAGAATACGACAGAGTACGACAGAGTACGACAGAGGCCCGCCGTTAACTGGCGGGCCTCGGCCGTTCAGGCGCTACGGCTTTGGCGCTACGGCTTTGGCGCTGGAGCCGGAGCCGGGATCGGCGCCGGCGTCTTCGCCGGCGTGAGCGGCGCAGTCGGCTTTGGTGGAGCCGGCGGCTTGAGCGTGAAGACCACGTAGTCGCCGAGCTTCCGGATCTTCCTGCCGTCGGCAACGTCGAGGTTCTCCACCGGCACGAAGCTGATCACCGCAACCCGCGCTCCCTCGAGGCGACGCTTGGCGCGCTGCGCGGTGCCCTGGCGATAGTCCGAGTGAAACGCGCCGTTGACGTGCACGATCACCGCGTCGGGCGACCTGGCGCGCGCCGCGGCAATGGCCTCGCCCATCGTCTCGTCCTTCACGCACTGCGCGTCGTAGAAGCGGCCGACCATCGCGGCCGCCTCCTCCTTGGTGATCTTCTGCCCGTGGCCGCTCATGTCACCCATCTCCTTCTTGAAACGCTCGTAGTACACGTCTCGCGGGCAGGTGAGCTGGGAGGCAATCAGGGCGCGGTCAGCCGCCGGGAGCGAGTCGACGCCGATGAGTCCCTCGCGGCCCACCAGCGAAGCCAGCCGCCGCGGCACGTTGCCGGCAATCACCGGCCACCCCTTGGCACGCGCCAGCTCCACCAGCGGCCGGTAGTCGGTGGTGTACTTCGGCCACGGGCGGGCACCCTGGAGGAAGTCAGCCTCGGAGATCTTGCCGGCGAGATACTCATCGAGCTTCGGCTGGGCGTCCCGCTCGAACATCTCGAGGGCCAGGACGACCTTGCCGCGGCGACGGGCGATGCCCTCGAGCATGGCGCGTTCGAGCCGGTGCGTACCCGGGTCGTCGTGCTGCTCCCCGAGAAAGACGACGTCGGCCTTTGAGACGTCGGCGAGCATCGACTCGAAGTCCTCGAACCGCTTCTTCCCCGACCGATACACGCGATGCGGCACGTATGACGAGACCGCAGCGACGTGAGCGGTCACGAACGAGTCCGGCTGGCTTACGGCCTGCGCGGTCGGTGTTTGCAAAGAGAAAAGAAAAAATGAGGCACTAAACATTATTAGTATCAGTCAGGGATTGAAGACAGCCGAGCAAGCAGCAGGGATTGCAAGAATACAAATAAAAGATAGCTTACAAAATATATTAATGACTGACAGCCTACCGCTCGATCTTCCGGTGCTTCGCGGGATGGAGGAGGCAGCCGATGCCTTCGCCCGTCTCGACGAAACCGTTGCCAGCTCCTCGCCCGGCTTGGCATCACTCCTGATGCTACGCAGTGCGCAAGCTATCGTTGCGTCGCGTGCGGGGCCACACGGAAGTGCCGCGGACGGCCACGGCGCGTTCGCGGCGCTGTTGGGCTGGTGGTATGCCGCCGAGTCGCGGGAGTTCGTTTCGGACGACCATGTCCTGAGGAGAGAGGCGCTGGCGCTGGATGCCACGGCGGAGAAGATCCGCGGCGGACGGGCGTTGACGGTCGCCCTGCTCCGTGAGGGTGCGAACGCCGAGAACGACGACGGCGACGCATCGGCCTCGGAAACCGTGGAGGCGACGCTGCGGCGGTCGGCCAGCGAGTCCTGGCCTTCGCTGCTCCTTGCCGCCGTGTTGCACTCGGGTGAATGCGGCCAGGCGTCAGGCCGATCGGCGGCCATCGCGCGCGCGGTAGCTCCGCTGGTCGGCGGGGTGAGCACCGACGTCTTCGTCGTCACGCGGGGAAGGGACGATGTGCCGGCGGCACTGTGCGCATTGGCAGCCGAGGCGCGGAACGTACGCCAGCGCGTGGATGCGTACCGGACGAGATGTGCGGAGGCGGGCGAGCGTGCCCGCGGATTCGGCCGCGGCGCTGGTTCGGCGTGGGCGGCGCTCGACCTCCTCGCGGGAACACCGGCCATCACCGTAGTGGGCGCGGCGGCCGTTCTCGGACTGACGGTTCCCACGGTCGCCGCCGCGGTGGAGCGGCTGCTGGGCGCCGGGTTGCTGCGGGAGATCACCGGTCGCGGTCGCGACCGGGTGTTCGTCTACGAGCCGGCTATCGCGCTCTCCGGCTGACGAGCGGCCACCTGCTCGAGCAGCTGGACGAGTTCCGTCAACGAGGCGCGTCCCTTGTCGATGGCGTACCAGCGGCGGATTTCCTTGTTTCGCTCCGGCTTTTCCAGCGCCTTCCACTCGGCGCTCACTCGCTGCTGCAGCGGTGCGGGACGGGGTCCCCACCAGGCCTGCTCCAGGTAGTCGGCGTCGAGCACGATGATCACCGGCACGGACCGCGCGGTGCCGTTGGTGAGGTGGGCGTCGATCAGCTCGGGGTTGGCGTCACGCCCGACGATGCGAAGGTCGAGGTTGCCGGCACGATCGGCGAACTCGGCGATGACCGGGAGGATGCTCTGCGAGTCGATGCACCAGTCTTCGGAAATCGCCAGCAGGTGGAATTGTCCCGTGAGGGCCTGCGTCCGGGCGAGGAGGTCATCGGGGACGACGGCGCGTTCGCGCTGGGCGACGAGGAGCGTGCCGTGCTCGGCCGAGGCGGCCGCCATGCCGGCGAACGAGAGGCCGCTGTCGAAGTAGCTCTGGAGGGTGTTCATATGCCTATAATGCTAATCAAGCATATAGTAGCAGGCAACGGGTTCGCGCGCGCTGGTGGCGCTCGCGGCCACGGGCTAGGATATCGCGCATGACGACAACCGGGACGGCGGGACGGGTGTGCGTGGTGGGCGCGGGAAGTTCCGGCCTGGCGGCGGCCAGGAACCTGCTGCAGCAGGGCTTCACCGTGGATGTCCTCGAACGGGAGGACGACCTGGGCGGCAACTGGAACTACGACAAGCCCTTTGCGCGGGTGTACCGCAGCACGCACACCATTTCGTCGAAGCCGGGGACCGAATACCCCGACTATCCGATGCCGGCGTCGTATCCCGACTACCCGCATCATGCGCAGATTCTCGCGTACCTGCGGTCGTACGCCGCGGACTTCGGTGTCGCCCCGTGCATCAGGTACCTGACGGAGGTGAAGAAGGTCGAGCCCGAACGCGTGGAGGAGCGGAGTACGGGATGGCGGGTCACGGCAGGCGGCTCAACGACCCAGTACGACGCCGTGGTGATCGCCAACGGGCACAACTGGTCGCCCAGGACGCCGGCGTATGCCGGGTCGTTCACGGGCGAGACGATGCACTCGGCGCACTACCGCACCGCGGACATCTTCGTGGGAAGGCGCGTGCTGGTGGTCGGCGGCGGCAACAGCGGGTGCGACATCGTGGTGGAGGCGGCGCAGTTCGGCGACAAGGCGTGGCACTCGACACGCCGCGGCTACCACTACATGCCCAAGTACCTGTTCGGGCGGCCGTCCGACCAGGTGGGCGACCAGATGCTTGCGCTCGGGCTTCCGCTCTGGATTCGCCGGCTCATTGCGCGTGTCGCATATCGCATACTCGTTGGTTCGCCCGCCAGGATGGGGCTCCCCCAGCCCGATCACAAGCTGTTCGAGACGCATCCGGTCGTGAACACGCTCCTGCCGTATTACGTGGGGCAGGGGGACGTGACGCCGAAGCCGGACATCGCCCGCTTCGACGGAAAGACGGTGCACTTTGCCGACGGGTCTTCGTGCGAGGTGGATCTCATCGTCTACGCCACGGGGTACAACATCGAGTTTCCATTCATCGACAAGGCGCACCTCAACTGGGTGGACGGGCGGCCGCGCCTGCACCAGCATGTCTTTCATCCGCTGTACGACACCCTGTTCGTGGCCGGGCTCATACAGCCCGACAGCGGGCAGTTCGGACTGGTGCATTGGCAGACGAAAGCGCTGGCGGCCTTCCTGCGAGCGGCTGGCAACGGGCGCCCAGCCGCGGACTGGCTGCGCGAGGTGAAACGCGAACCGTCACCGGGGTATGCGACCCCCATCCGGTACAAGGACTCGACGCGGCACTTCGTCGAGGTGGAGCACTGGGAGTATCGACGGGGACTCGAACGGACGGTGCGACGGCTGGCAGAGTAGGCTCTCACGAAGACCGGAGCTCTCCGGAGGACACGGAGGAAGCAACGACTTTTGAGGGGATTCAGCGGACAGGTCCGTCCGCCAGGCGTTCATTTGAGGGTCGTGCTCCGGGTCCTCCGTGGACCCTCCGGTCTTCGTGAGAGACCCCTATCCTCGTGACGCCCGGCCGGGGAGGGTCGTTTGTCAATTGCGATGCGTGTCGTACACCTCCTCCCCGCGCTGGCGATCGTCACTGCCGCGTGCGGCCCGGCCATTCGGCCATTGGGACCGCTTGCGCCCGCCGTCGCGCCCGTCGCCGAACTCCCGGAGCCTCCGTCCGAGTCGCCGCCACCGGCCGCGCCACTCGCGCGGACGGACGAGGAGTACCTGCATGAGCGGGGACTCATGGTGCCGGTGCAGGGGGTGGGGCCGGAGAAGATTCCGGACACGTACTGGCAGTTCCGGGACAGCGGGGCGCGTGCGCACCAGGCCGTCGACATCATGTCGCCGCGTGGCACGCCAGTGCTGTCGGCCGACAGCGGCACGGTGCTGCGCCTGGCGAAGAACACGCTGGGCGGCACCACGATCTACGCCACGGATCCGGAGCGGCGGTTCGTCTTCTACTATGCGCACCTCGAGCGCTACGCCGACGGAATCTTCGAGGGGAAGTCGGTCGCGCAGGGCGAGGTGATCGGCTACGTTGGGACAACGGGGAACGCGCCGAAGAACACGCCGCACCTGCATTTCCAGGTGATGCGGTTCGTGGACGCGAAGCAATGGTGGAATGGTCCGCCGTTCGACCCCAGGCCCTATCTGGTGCTGGCCGGCGATCGCCGACGCGCCGCCCAATCGGCAGCGGCGCTCCCCGAGCACCGCTGACCGGCGAGGAACTGCCATGACGATGTCCGGAAAGATGCGCGCCTCGTTGCGTGCTGAATGCAACCGCCTGGTGGCAACGGTCCATGTGGGCAAGGAAGGACTGACGAGCGCGCTGGTGCAGTCGCTCGACGACGCGCTGAGCACGCGTGAACTGGTGAAGGTGGTGCTGAACCGCACGGTCGACGTCTCGGCCAGGGACGCCGCCGCCGAGCTGGCCAAGGCGGTGGGCGCCGAGGTGATCCAGACGATCGGCAAGACGACGACGCTGTACCGCCAGAATCCGGAGATCGAGGGGAAGAAGGGCGATCCGCCGCCGTGGCGGCGCTAGCTTGGGCCGCGCCATGGATATACGAACTGCCTTGCCACGGATGAACACCGAAACGGCTTGTGATGCGAACTACAGCTTCTCGATCTCGTTGACGGTTCGCTCCCCTCCCGCGCTACCCGTGTTCAGCGTGCCGGCGGGCTCGAACAGCATCACCCATACCTCTTCATCAGCCACCGGTCGGTGTTCGACGCCACGCGGCACGATGAGCATCTCTCCCTCGCCCACCGTCACCACACGGTCGCGGAACTCCATGCGGAAGCTGCCGTGCACGACGAGGAACAACTCGTCCTCGTGCTGGTGATGGTGCCAGATGAACTCCCCCTGGAATTTCGCCAGTTTCACGTGCTGGCCGTTCAGCTCACCGACGATCTTCGGTTGCCAGTGTTCGCTGAAGCGCGCGAACTTCTCGGCGAGGACGATCTTGTCGGCGCTCATTGCGCGAGCGCTCCTAGGACGCGCCACGGGGTGAGCGGAATCCCGCGCACTTCCACGCCAAGCGCGTCGGCGACGGCGGCGGCGATGGCCGGCGCCGTGGGGATGATCGGCGGCTCGGCGATGCCGCGCGCGCCGGTGTGGTTGGCCGTAGTGTCGGCGCCGGGGAGGAACGACGCGTCGATCGCCGGAATGTCAGCCATCGTCGGGATCCGGTAGTCGTGCAGGTTGGTGTTCAGTG
>JBBTJT010000055.1:0-11478 GCA_038059315.1 Gemmatimonadota bacterium | reverse complement strand
CGGTCTTCGTGAGAGCCCCCGTACCCCCGAGAGCCCCCGTACCCCCGTGAGAGCCCCCAAACCCCCAGAGTCAGCGCCAGCGCTAGTGCTAGCGGGACGCCCCGCAGACGAGTCCGTCGCTGCGCCACACTGATCGCCACGCCGTGCGGTCGCGGGCCACGAGCTCGAGCTGCAGGGACCCGGCGCCCTCGCGCGCCACGGCGAGCCACGGATGGCCCTCGACCGTCAGCACAGCCAGCAGGTCCCATGACTCGACGACTTCCTCGTCTCCGGCAACGCGGGCGACATAACGGAGTTGGTCGCCCTCGAGTACGACGAAACGCAACTCCTCGTGCGCCGTTGCCTCGAGATTGCGCAGGCGCGCCGCGCGCGCCACGACCACCGGCCCCGGAGACAGCCCCACGACCCAGGCGTCGCGCACGACGACGGGCAGGCCGCGAAACTCCATTGCCGCCCCTGTGTCAGGGAGCGTGTTGAGCGCCCGCTGGATCCGCACCACGACCCGCTGCGAGTCGGCCGGCGAAAGATCGGCGAGCGCGTCGACGAGCAGCGGATGCGCGTGCGAGAGATCAAGTGCCAGATTCCAGCGGCCCGGCGCGCCAGCCAGCTGGAGGATCGCACGCGACGCGCACGGCGCGGCGCGCAGGGTACGCACCGTAGCCACTGTGGCAGCCGAATCGTAGCCGACAACGCCCACCTGGCCTGGAATCGCGGTGGTATCGCGCCGAAAGACCAGGGCCTCATCCGTCGCGGCATCGGCAATGGCCAGAAGACCACCCACCGCGTCCGGCCATGACATCAGGCCGGTGCCGCCTGGCGCCACGTCGTGTGTCCCGGCGGCGGGAGTTCCCGGGTCGGGAGTTCCGGCCTCCGGCGTTGGAGAGCGGTCGGAACTCGACGTTCCGCAGGCGGCCGCCCAGGCGGCCGCCCAGATGGCGACGGCAAGGGTGAAGTGCCAGCGCGTCACCCGCGGGGCGGCAGGAATGGGCCGCCAAGGTCGAAGTGCCACGCGTCGCGTCGCACGCCGGTGCGCGGGTCCTTGAGCGGCTTGAACTGCAGGCGTTCCACCGGGAAGCGAATTTCGATCGCCACGGCAACGAGTCGCGCGTGATTGGTCGACACGAGGTGCGCCATGGCGCGGCCCATCCACTGATGCCGATGCAGCCAGACGCCGCCGTCCATGGCGTGGAGCATGCCATCCACACGCCGGTCGAATTCCCTCCACGGCGGCACCTCCGGCCACCGCGGTTCCAGCAGCACTACTGACAGCCGATCAGTCCTTCGACCGTCGCCGGGGTGGCGGCGGGAACGTTGCCCTGATAGAGCGCGCAGGTCAGCGGATACGACGCCGGATGCGTGGCCCGGGCCGACCACCCCGACGTGGTAGCCTCGATGACCGAAAGCACGACCCCCGGCGACACGTTGAAGGAGAGCTGGCCGATGAGTGTCGCGTACGCGCCGTTGTCGTAGAAGTAGGCTTCCTGGGCCGACGCAAGGTTGCGCAGGTCGGACTTCAGCGCCGCCGCGTTCGCCTTGCCCTTGGTGTTCTGGAACTTCGGGATCGCGATCGCGGCAAGAATGCCGATAATCACGACCACGATGAGCAGCTCGATCAGCGTGAAACCTCGGCGATGTGCGATCATGGTCGATGGGCTGCGGGATGGCGCACGAATGGTGTCGCAAGTCACAAGAATCGCGAACGCGACAGTTCATATCAAGACGGACACCCCGGAAACAAGGCAACGCTGGGGCCACGACGGTGGAATTGTCCTAACCGAATAAGAAACAACGGGTTGGACTGCAAGACGTTCGGGGATTGCCTCACAAATCCTGCCCCGTTTCGCCAATATCCTCGCAAGCTGCAATTGTCCCGGTTCAGGACTTGCTGTCGAGCCAGTTGTCGCCGACGCCTATGTCGACGACGAGCGGAACGTCGAGCATGATGGCCGTCGTCATGTCGCGGTCGACCAGCGCGCGCAATGTCTCGATCTCCTCGGGGGGCGCCTCGAACACCAGTTCATCGTGCACCTGCAACAGCATGGTGGCAGAGAGTCCCGAGCTCCCGAGCGACTCGTGAATGTGAATCATCGCAACCTTGATGAGATCGGCGGCTGATCCCTGGATCGGGGAGTTTTGCGCGGTGCGCTCGCCGAACGCCCGAATGTTGAAGTTGCGATCCTGCAGTTCGGGGATGTACCGGCGGCGCTTGAAGATGGTCTCCACGTAACCGCGCTGCTTGGCCTGCGCCACGGTGCTGTCGAGGAAACTGCGCACGCCGGCAAAGCGCTCGAAATACATGTCGATGAACGCCTTCGCCTCGGCGTGATCGACTTTCAGCTGGCGCGACAGCGAGTGCGCGCCCTGCCCGTAGATCGTGGCGAAGTTGATGGTCTTCGCGCGCGCGCGCATTTCGCCGGTGACCGCGTCGAGTGGTACGCCGAAGATCACCGACGCCGTCTGCCGGTGGATGTCGCCCCCCGCCCTGAATGCCGCGACGAACGCCGGATCGCGCGACAGGTGCGCCAGCAACCGAAGCTCGATCTGCGAGTAGTCGGCGGCGAGGAGCTTCCATCCGCGGCGCGGCACGAAGCCGCGACGAATGGCCTTTCCGAGCTCGCGGCGAATGGGAATGTTCTGGAGGTTCGGATCGGACGACGACAGGCGCCCGGTGCTCGCCACCGTCTGGTTGAACGAGGTGTGCAGGCGCCCGGTCTTCGGGTTCACGAGCCCGGGCAGCGTGTCGAGGTAGGTGTTCTCGAGCTTCGAGAGCTCCCGGTACTCCATGAGCAGGGACGGCAGGGCATGCCCTTCGTCGGCCAGTTCCTGCAGCACCGACGCGTCGGTGGATGGCCCGGTGGTGGTCTTCTTCTTCACCGGGAGCCCGAGCTTGTTGAAGAGGATGTCCCGCAGCTGCGGATTGGAGTTGATGTTGAACTCCTGCCCCGCCACTTCGTAGATCTGCAGCTCCACCGCGCCGCGCTCGCGGGCAAAGCGCTCCTTCAGCGACGCAAACCACGGCAGGTCGATGGTGATGCCAGCCCACTCCATGTCGGCCAGCACGCCAACGAGCGGCAGTTCCATGGCGTCGAGCAGCGCCGTGAGCTCGTGTTCCGCCAGGCGCGGGGTCAGCAGGGCACGCAGCTGCAGCGCCACGTCACTGTCGGCACACGAGTAGTCGCGAGCCACCTCCACCGGCACCTCGTCAAACGCGATGGCGTTCTTGCCATTGCCGCAGACTTCCGTGTAGTCGGTCATCGACCGGCCCAGGAACTCGAGGGCAAGCGCGTCGATGGCATGCGAGCGCCGCCCCGGATCCAGCACATAGCTGGCCAGCATCGAGTCGAAGTCGAGGCCCCGCAGCGTCACGCCCGAACGGCGGAGCACCAGCAGGTCGTACTTGGCATTGTGGGCCGTCTTCCTGACCGCCGCGTCCTCGAGCATCGCGCGCACGGGAGCCATGTCGAGCCCCAACAGCGGCGGCAGGTTGCGGATGGACGGGTCCTCGACGACCGGCGGGGCATCGCCGAAATCCAGGTTCCCCTGGCCGGCACGCTTGCCGCGGTGCGCGAACGGCAGGTAGTACGCCTCGCCCGGTGCGACGGCGATGGAAATCGAAACGAGGTTGGCACGCAGCGGCGTGACGATGGGTGGCGCGCCGGCATCGAGCACCGTCTCGGTGTCGACGGCGATGCTCCCGACGGCGCGGCACCGCGCCACGAGCGCCTGCAGGGCATTCACGGTGTCCACGGTCACATAGCGCATCGCTGGCGACGGCGGGTGCACGACGGCGGTGCTCGGGACATCGCGCGGCGGTTCTTCACCAGCGGCCGCCGCCTGCGCACCGGCGTTGCGAGCGGCCGTGGTGAACTCGAGATGCACGAACAGGTCGCGCAGCTTCGCCCAGTCGGGCGGTTCGAGTTTCAGCTGCTCGAGTTCCAGCGGCACCGGCAGGTCCTGGCGAATGGTCACCAGTTCCTTGGACAGCGTGCCGTTGGCGCCGTACTCCCTGAGCGCGTTGCGCGCGCGCGTCAACCCGACCTCGTCCACGTGCGCCAGGATGTTCTCCAGCGGTCCCCAGGTGTTGATGAGCTCGACGGCGCTCTTGTCGCCGATGCCCTTGACGCCCGGCACGTTGTCCGAGGAGTCGCCCTTGAGGGCGAGAAAATCGACCACGCGCTCGGCGGGGACACCCAGGCGCTCGGACACGTTCTCGCTGTCGTACCACTTCTCGGTGGTGGCTCCCGGGCGTCCGTGCCAGGGATTCAGTATCCAGACCCCGGGACGAACGAGTTGCGCGAAGTCCTTGTCGCCCGAGACCACGACGACATTCACGCCGGCCGCCACGGCCTGGCGTGCCATCGTACCGATGACATCATCGGCTTCGTACCCGTCGAGGGAGAGAATCGGAATCCGGTAGGCGGCCAGCAGTTCCTCAACGCGCGTCACGCCTTCGTCGAAGTCAACCTGCTGTTCGGGTTCCAGCCGCTCGCGGGTGCCCTTGTAGGCGGGGTACAGTTCGTGGCGAAACGACAAGCCCCGGTCGTGCACCCAGCCAAGGTATTCCGGCTGGTGCGTCTGGATGAGCTTCGTGATGAAGTCATTGGTGCCGCGGGCAATCGACGTGTTCTCGCCACGGCTGCTGCGCAGCGGCTGCGCTCCGAGGGCGAAGAAGGCGCGGTAGATCAGCGCATAGCCGTCGACGAGAAAGAGGCGCGGGGCCTGGGGGCGGGGCATATGTCCAAAGTTGGCCACGGCCGCAGGGGATTACCAGCCGAAACGATCGCGGCCGCCTGTCCGAGAGGGAAGGCGGCCGTGGCGCAGTGCGTGGTTCTATCGGCTGGTTGCCGTCAAACACGCGTGACACTGGAAGCGTGGAGGCCCTTGTCGCGGGTCGTCACCTCGAACGCGACGGTCTGGCCCTCGGCGAGGGTCTTGAACCCCTCCATCTCGATGGCCGAGAAGTGAACGAACACGTCCTCCCCGCCCTCGCGTTCGATGAACCCGTACCCCTTGGCGTCATTGAACCACTTCACCTTCCCTGTCAGCATTGCTGCCTCCAGCCCCAGTAGGACCCGTGCGCGTCTCAGCCGGCAGGGCAGCCGGCCCGCCCATTTGTTCTACGACGGTCTGGCTGGGGTGTCAAGCGCGCTTCCGTCGGGTGACGGGGTGAAGGGGGCTCTCACGGAGACCGGAGCGAACGAAGAACGCGGAGACTGCAAAACACTTGACGGGGTGTGGCGGCCAGGACTGTCCGCCACACCCCCTTGAAAGTTGTTGCAGCCTCCGTGTCCTTCGTCTACTCCGGTCTCCGTGAGAGCCCCCTTCACCCCTAGCGATTCATCCGCCGAAGCCACTGCGACTGAAACACCGATTCGCTGGCGTTGGTCAGGCGCCAACGGCCGAATCCGGTCTGGTCGTAAAAGACGAGTTGCACGTTGAGGTTCCGGTATTCCCAAACCTGCGCGCGACCCCGGTCGCCTACGGTGGCGATGCCCTGGTCGAAGACCTGCGCGGGCTCGCCGAGACCGAGGAATACCTTGCCGCGATCGGTCCTCCATCCCGGCATCCCTTCTTCCCTGTAGCGCGCGGTCGCGATCAACAGGCGCCCGAAGTACTCGTTCAACTCCTCGTTGGCCGGCGTCTCCGGGCTGACGTCGGTGGCCTTCACGAACTCGACCCACGCCCCGGGACGCTCTTCCGGCGTCGTGTCGCGCAGCGACTTCAGCCGATGCGGCGCCGCGAACCAGCGCAGGTACGCGATCATGTCCTCGAACTTCGCCACCGGCAGTTCCTCGCCGAACGCGACGAACACCGGTGCACGGACGCTGTCGGCGCCGGCAATCGGCCACATCGAGATCACGGCAACGCCGATGCCGATCTTCGACACCGGCACCGAGATGGCGCCGCTGAACAGGTTGTCGCGGCGCGGCAGCGACGCGGTGTCGCGCCAGAGCACACGTCCCTCGTCGTTGCGTGCCTCGACGGCAACGGGAAACCGGTCGCCGTCGCCATATCCTTCCACGTAGAGCAGGATGGCCGTATCGCGGCCAAAGATGGCCATCGCCCGCGTATTGCTCACCAGGTCGGCGGCGGCGGTGCGGACCCGGCGCGGCACCACCCGAAGGAAGGGTACCGGGGTGGACAGGGAGCGCTTGTCGCCCAGGCGGGGCACCGTGAGCAGCATTTCCTGCGTGCTGGTGCGACCGCTTCCGTCGTCACGCACCGCCACGGCGAGCGCATACTGTCCCGGCGCCACCGTCAGCCCCTGCTGGAAGATGACGCTCTCATCGGTCCGTCCCGTCTCCTTGTACGACGCCACGCGCACCGACTCGTGCGCGTCGATGTCGCGCACCGCGCTGCTGCCCTGGCGGAGCGTCAGGCTAACCGTGTAGCCAGCGACGAATCGATCGTTGTCGCGCGAAAACGACAGGGCCGCATTGGCGATCGAGAGCGCCACCGTGACGTTGGTGGAATCGGGCCCCGCCGTGGCGAGATACGACACTCCGCCGACGAACGGCATCGGCGCGCCGGCCGACAAGAAGCCCATCTGGGCATACAGTCGGGCGGCATCGAACTCCGATCCACCGCTGAGAGCGCGCGCCGGGGTGCCTCCACCACCGCCCGGCACCGGCGTCCCGGCCGCGGGCCTGGCACGCCCCCCGCAGGCAATGGTGGCAAGTGCGCACGCGACGACCGCGCGGCGAAAAATGACATGGGCGAATGGCGGGAGCATCGGCATGATCTATTCAGTACCCCGAAAGAGCGCACAAGATCACTCAATATTGCTTGCCAGCATCGTGTATCACCGCTAGGTTCGCCACGTGGCTCGCGACCCCCTCGTCGGCACGACTGTTGCCGGATATCTCTTGCTTGACCGTGTTGGAGAAGGTGGCACAGCCACCGTCTACAAGGCCGAGCACTCCGAACATGGTTCCGTCGCATTAAAGGTACTGCGCGAACGCCTGCGCCAGGACCGGACCGCTGTCGCGCGTTTCATGCGCGAGGCCAACTTTGGCACGCAGGTGATCCACCCGAAAGTGGTGCGCACGATTGAAACCGGCCAGTCGCCGGAAGGCCTGCATTATCTCGCCATCGAATGGGCGCCCGGCGAGATCCTCGAGGGGTACGCCAAGCGTCATGCGCCGCTGGCGCCCGACGAAGTCGCCACCATCGTGCAGCAGATTGCCGAGGCGGTGAACGCGGCGCACGCCGCCGGCATCGTGCACCGCGACCTCAAGCCCGAGAACCTGATGTACGATGCGAAATCCCGCGGCGTCAAGCTGCTCGACTTCGGCATCGCGACGGCCACCGACGTTGCCCCTGACGAACGACTCACTCGCGCCGGGTTCTTCGTCGGCACCCTGATGTACGTCGCCCCGGAAGCGCTGTCTGGAGAAGTGGTGACCCCGGCCGCGGATCAATACAGCCTGGCGACCATCGCCTACCTGCTGCTCACCGGCGTCCTCCCCTACACCGCCAAGTCGCCGCGCGAAATGTTCACGCAACTGCTCTCGCAGCCGCCGTTGCCGTTGAACAAGGCTCGAGCGGGCCTGCAGTACTCGCCGATCGTGGAGCAGGCGGTGATGAAGGCGCTCGACCGCACGCCGAAGTCTCGCTACCCCGACGTCCTGTCCTTCTCCGGGGCCCTTGGCCAAGCCCTGCTCTCACTCGACGCCCTGGACGCCGGAGAGGCCAGCGCCGGGTTCTTCGGCAAGATGAAAGGCCTCTTTCGCCGCGACTGAAGCGAAGCGCGCTTCGTCACGCGCGTTCGGTCGAGCGCGGTTCCACGGCATCGAACGGCAGCCATACCGTAAACGTCGATCCCGTCCCGAGTTCGCTCTCGACGGTGATGTCGCCGCCGAGCAGTCGCGCGAGCCGACGGGAAATCGACAGGCCGAGTCCGGTGCCACGCTGCATGGAGTCGCCCCGCGGGCCGGCATCCACCTGCTCGAATTCCTCGAATATCCGCTCCTGGTCCTTCTCCGCGATTCCCGTGCCCCGGTCACTCACCTGGAGCGCGATGAACGACCCCCACGCGGCCAGCAGCGGACGCCGACGAGACCCGGCGGCGACATGCGCCACCGAACCATCGGGCACGTGGAAGGCCCGCACCGTGATCGCGCCGGAAGCAGTGAACTTGATGGCATTGCCGAGCAGGTTCACCAAGATCTGCCGCAGATGCGTCGGGTCGGTCTCGACCTTGGGCAGGGTCGCCGGCACGGAGATGCTGAAGGTCAACCCTTTTTCGTTGAGCAGCGACTCGACCTCGCTGGCAACGTCGATCACGAACGCGCGCAGGCTGAGCGACTCCGTGGACACCTCGAGTCGTCCCGCCGCCAGCTTGGACAGATCGAGGATCTGGTCGACCAGCTCGCACAGGTGGTTGGCCGACGATTCGATGCGCTCCACCGGCGCGACCTGTCGTGGCGCGAGTTCGCCGTAGGCGCCGTCACGCAACAGGTCGACGAATCCGACGACCGCCGCCAGCGGCGTGCGCAACTCGTGCGACACGTTCGCCAGAAACTCGCTCTTGGCGCGATTCGCGCGCAGCAACTCGACGGACAGTCGCTCGAGTTCATCCGAACGCGCGGCGATGCGTCGTGCCTGCGCGCGCTCGTGCACCAGCGCGAGCACGAGCGCCGACAGCGCGCCGAGCGCACACCCCCAGAGCAGGGCGCGCTCCCGCTGCAATGCGGCCGCGGCTACGTTGCCCGTCTCAAGGCCGGCGACGTGCTGCACCAGTCGCTCGCCCACCACGAGACCCGCGACGACGCAGACGACGACCAGCGCGAGGGCGAGCGACGAGAGGCGCTGGCGTGCGCGTCGCTCCGGCATTGACCGCTCGTTCACGCTCCGATAACCTCCGCCTTCATGGATTCCCACGCCAAGCTCGTTGAAATGCTCGCCTCGCGTTCTGCGCGTCGCGGCACGTTCACGCTCGCCTCAGGCCGACAGTCGGACCTGTACATCGACGCCCGCCTCACCACCATGAGTCCCGACGGACTGGCGACCATCGGCCCGCTGGCGCTCGAACGCCTCCGGGTTTGTGGATGGACGCCCGACGCCGTCGGTGGACTGACCCTTGGCGCCGATCCGGTGTCGTACGCCATCGCGCATGCCAGCGCGCTCGCCGGCACTCCGGTGCGTGCCTTCACCGTGCGGAAGGAAGCGAAAACACACGGAACAGGCAAGCTTATCGAGGGGCCCTTTCAGGCAGGCGACCGCGTGGTCGTCATCGAGGATGTCATCACGACCGGCGGCTCGGCGCTCAAGGCGGCAGCGGCCATCCGCGCGGCCGGAGGCGTGGTTCTGGGGGTGTTGGCCGTCGTCGACCGCGAGGAAGGCGGTCGCGAGGTGCTTGAATCCGAAGGGCTGGCCGTCGAGACGCTGGCCGGCGCGGCTGAGATCGTGGCGCGCATGGGCTAGATCGGTGTTCTGGGCTCTCACGGTGTTCTTGGCTCTCACGGTGTTCTGGGCTCTCACGAAGACCGGAGGACAACGGAGGACGCGGAGGCTGCAACACCTATAAGGGGCTCGGCGGACAGAACGGTCTCGCCAGGCCCCCTCAAGTGTTCTGCAGTCTCCGTGAAGCTCCGTCCGCTCCGGTCTTCGTGAGAGCCCCCCTCCCGTCAGCACACGAACCGGCGCACCCCGCGCGCGAACAGACCGACGTTTCTGTGTTCCGGGCTCTCACGGTGTTCTGGGCTCTCACGAAGACCGGAGGACAACGGAGGACGCGGAGGCTGCAAAACATTCAAAGGGGGTGTGGCGGATGGTACTTCCCGCCACACCCCCTTCGAATTGTGTTCTCGGTGAAACTCCGCTCCGCTCCGGTCTCCGCGAGAGACCCCCGCCACTTCAGCACACGAACCGGCGAACCCCGCGCGCCAGCAGACTGACGTTGAAGTTGATCAGCAGCCCGCGCCCGAATCCGCCGGTCTTGATGTACGTGAGCACCTGGGCGCAGTGCACCGGAAGCACGGACTCGAGTGACTTGAGTTCAACAACCAGTTGGTCCTCGACCAGCAGGTCGATGCGCAGGGACCCGTCGAGCAACGCCCCTTTGTAGAGAACGGGAAGACGGACTTCGCTGGCAAAGGCAATGCCGCGAGCGAGAAGTTCCTGCTCCATGGCGCCTCGATAGATGGACTCCAGCAGCCCGGGTCCAAGCTGCCGGTGCACCTCGATGGCGGCGCCAATCACTCGCTCCGAGAGTGCGTCTGGTCCGGCCTTGAGGTCGAAGCCTTGCATGGTGTGCGAGGTTGGGGGGTGGGGGGGTCTCTCACGGAGACCGGAGGAAAGCGGACGTCACGGAGGCTGCAACAACCTTCAAGGGAGGTTCGGCGGACAGGTCCGTTCTCCACGTCCCTGTTGAAGCGGTGCTCCGTGAACTCCGTTCTTCTCCGGTCTCCGTGAGAGCCAAGAACACGAATCTTCATGCAAGCCAAGAACACAAATGCTAGTGCAGCAACGGACGCCCGCGGCGATACCCGGCGGGCCGCCCGGAGATCGGGCGCAAGTCGAGCAGCGCATCGCGATGCGGACGCAGCAGCTCGTCGCGAAACCGCAGCAGCATGGCCCGCCCGTTGTGCGAGCGGCGAAATTCGCCGGCAGTCACCCCGAGCAGCGTCTTGACGTGCCGGCCGAAACTTTGCGCCGACGAGTATTCCAGCTGATTGGCCGCGTCGGCGATGCTGAGTCCCGGGTTCTCCAGCAGCCGGGCGGCACGCACCAGCCGGGCCCAGGCCAGGTATCGCTTGGGCGCGGGCAGTCCCGCACGAAAGAACCGGCTCATGAGCGTGCTCGGCAGCACGCCAAGCGCGCGCGACAACCGGCGAACGGTCGTGGCGGGCAGGCGCATGTGGAAGAGTGCTTCGAAGAACCGCCAGCAGTCATCTGGCGCGCTTTCCAGTTCCTCGCGAAGCATCGCCAGGGCCAAGCGGTCGATGTCGCCCAGCGCCTCATGGGCCACGAACTCGCGCAGTCGATGCCATCCGGCGGCATCGCGGACATCGACGAGTGTCCGAATGCCGCAGTTGCCAAGGTTCAACACGGCATGCGGCGTGGCCTGGTCGACGCGCGAGAGCAGCGCAACCATCGGAACCCGCGGGAACTCGCGGATCAGCCGTGCCACACCGGGAGCGTGGTCGGAGAACGAGCGGCCGACGGACATGAGAACCGCGGCAGGATGCGCACGCCGTACGCCGCGCCGCAGGGCGTCCACCGAGTCGTGGTGCACGGCGCGATAAATGCCGCTTCCCGCGGCATCGACACGTGGGCGATCGGTGGGATCAAGCCAGGTGAGCACGGCGGCGGTCGACGAGGAGGCAAAGCGTGCGGTCAAGGGGGCCTCGGCTGCGAAGGTTCACCGGCTACGCTGAGCGCCCGCGTCACGGCCCCGTCACACCGTAGCTCAGTGCACGCCCAGGCAGGTGACTCGTTGTCGTTGATTGGGGGAGGGGGGGGGGGGGGGGGGGG
>JBBTJT010000054.1:0-9668 GCA_038059315.1 Gemmatimonadota bacterium | reverse complement strand
ACTCTTTTTCACCGCCCAACAGTCACGCGCAGAGTTTCAGGACGGACACTAGCTACGTAAAGAAGCCGTAGGCTCTACGCTGTACGCCATAAGCCGTCCGTACACACAGCAGAAGGGCCGGGATCATCTCCCGGCCCTTCCTGTGTGTGTACGGATGGCGTAGAACGTAAAGCGTAGAGCTTATAGCTGCTGTATGTCGGTTACAGCTGCCGTACGTTCTGTTCTGTTACGGCCTCCGCCCTGGCATCATCCCCCGGCCCGGCATTGGCCCCAGGTGCCGCACGCCCAGCGGTCCGCCGTCGGCGCGCCGGTGCGACTCGAACCACGCCTGCTGCGCGGGCGTCAGGATCGCGGCGACCGCGGCGCGGAGCGCCTCGAAATCGGCCTTCATCGCGTCCATGATTGGCGTGCCCTTGTCGAGGATGGCGCCCACCTCGGCCCAGGTCTCGCCAGCCTTCCTGGCCGCACGTGCCTCCTGATGGATCGCTCTCAGCTGCTCAAACTGCGTCTTGTGAGCGACGGCGAAATCGTCGTGCAGCTTCTTGATGGACGCCTTCTGCGCGTCGGTGAGCTTGATGCTGTCGGGGAGCTGGCGGTCCATGAACGGACCACGCGGCACACCGGTCGCGGCATCCGTCGTTGCGGCCTGATCGAAGACCAGCACCGCGCTTTCGTCGCCCCGCGGGCTGGTGGCCGAATTGTCGCAGCCCACGATGAACAGCGCGGCGGCGGCGAGAGCACCCAGTCTGATTCTCATGTGTGATCCTCCGGAAAAACCCCGGCTAACCCCGGGCAGTGGCGCAGGTGCTTTGCGAAAGGTTCGGGGGACCTGCAACAGGTGGGACGCTGCACGCGAATGAACGTTAACACCCGGCAATCCGGCCCGAGGTCCCCGTCTACGGCGCGGCGCGGCGGAGCAGCGCCCACGCCGTCGCGAGGGTCGCCTCGGTGGTCCGCAGGTTCCCGATGGCCACCCTCAGGACGTACTGGTCGCCGAGCTTGGTGTGCGAAAGGAAGACCCGGCCGCTCTCGTTCACGCGGACCATGATGGCGGCGTTGTGCTCGGCGATTTCGTCCTCGTCAGTCTCGCCGTCCGGAACATGCCGGAAACATATGGTTGAGAAGGGGACCGGAGCGCAGACCTGCCAGCCATCTCCTTCGGCGTTCACCCAGGCGGCGAAAGTCCGGGCCAACTGGCAATGATGACGAATCCTGTCGGCAATGCCGTCGGCGCCGAAGGCCCGCACCACCATCCAGAGCTTGAGCGCCCGGAACCGTCGGCCAAGCTGGAGGCCGTAATCCATATAGTTGACGACCTGGTCACCATCCTGCGTGGTGAGGTACTCCGGGACCAGCGAGAACGCGCGACGCAGGACGTCGGGCTGTCGCGTGAAGAGCACCGAGCAGTCCATGGGGGTGAAGAGCCACTTGTGCGGGTTCACCACCAGCGAGTCGGCCTGGTCGATGCCGGCGAACAGCGGGCGCATCTCGGGCACCGCCATCGCCGAGCCGCCGTAGGCGCCGTCGACGTGCAGCCACAGGCTCTCGCGCCTGCAGATGGCCGCGATGTCGGCAATCGGGTCGACGCTGGTCATGCTGGTGGTGCCGGCGGTCGCCACCACGGCGAGCGCGCGAAATCCCTGCGCGCGGTCGGCCATGATGGCGCGGGAGAGCGCGTCGGGGCGCATGCGAAAGTCGCGGTCACTGGCCACGTGGACCACGTTCTCGAGGCCCAGCCCGAGGGTCATGGCGGCCTTGTCCACCGACGAGTGGGCGTGTTCGCTGCAGTAGACGCGCAGTCGGGGAAGGTCGGCGCGCCCGGCCATGCCGCGCTGGCGAATGGCGAGCGCCGGGTCGCGTTCGCGCGCGGCGGCGAGGGCGTACATCGTGGAAATCGACGCCGTGTCGGTGATCATGCCAAACCAGCCGTCGCCCATGCCGAAGAGCTGGCGCAGCCAGTCGGTGACCACCTGCTCGAGTTCGGTGGCCACCGGCGAGGTGCGCCACAGCATGCCATTGAGGTTGAGCGCGGCGGTGACCATCTCGCCGAGGATGCCTGGCACCGACGCCGTGTTGGCGAAGTAGGCGAGAAAGCCGGGGTGGTTCCAGTGCGTGGCGCCGGGCAGCACTACACGGTCGAGGTCGGCGATGATGTCGTCGAGCGATTCGGCGCTCTCCGGGGGCGACTTGGGGAGCAGGGCGCGGATGGCGCCCGGCGTGGTGCCGGCGAGCACGTCGTACTGGTCGACGTCGCGCAGGTAGGTGGCGATCCAGTCGGCCAGGCGGTGGGCGTGCCGGGCGAACTCCTCGGGGGCGAGGTCGGAAGTGTTCGGCATTTGTGAAGAATGGCAGGGTGGGCGGAGCAACGGCAACGGCAGCTGTAAGCTGTACGCTGTACGTTTTACGCTGTACGAACTGACGAGAGAATGCGACAGAGGACGACAGAGGACGACAGAATGCGACGGAATGCGACAGAATGCGACAGAAAATGTCCGTGATTATCCGTGTGATCCGTGGTAAGCTGTTCCGTGAGCATTCTCGTTGGAGGAGCCGTGAGTGCACCAGACCTGCTGCAACAGGGCGTTGACCGGGGCATCATCACCGAGGAGGAGCGCGACGCGCTGCTGGCGCTTGGCACGCCCGGCCAGGAACCGCGCGAGGCGGCGCGGACGTTCAACGGCATTATCATCGCCTACGGCGTGGGGGCGCTGGTGGTGCTCTTCGCCTTCGGCTGGTTCATGGTGGATCGCTGGCGCGTGCTGGGCGACTCCGGTGTCTTCGGGCTTGCCGTCGCCTATGCCGCCGTCTTCCTGATGGTGGCGCACGTGCTGCAGCGCGAGGGTTTTGACACCGCGCGCGGCGTGGCGGTGCTGCTGGCGGTGGCCATGGCGCCGCTGGCCATGCGCGCGCTGCTGCGGTGGATCGGGGTGTGGACGCCGCAGCTTGCCGAAATGTGTGCCACGCCGGTGCGACCGTTCGTGGCGTGCCAGGGGGAGCCGCTGGCCATCGAGCTGGCCGCCGTGGCGGCGGCGCTCATCGCCCTGCGGAAGCTGCCGTTCCCGCCGCTGATGATCCCCATCGCGGTGGTCTGCGTGACGTTGCCTGAGCGGATGATGCGTGACTGGGCGCCGACCGACATCAACGGCGTCGTGGTCGGATGGCGCTTCATGGTGGTGGCCAGCCTGGTGGCGGCGACGGCGTATGCCCTCGACCAGCGCCGGCGCGACGGCGATTACGGATTCTGGCTCTGGATCGCGGCATCGATCGCCGCCATGATGGCCGGCGTGAACCTGTTCAGCGGCGACGCCGCGCTGCGGCATGCCTTCCTGCCGGCCTCGCTGGTGGTGCTGGCCGGGGCGGTGATCCTGCGGCGCCGCGTGCTGGCCGTCCTGGGGATCATCGCCTTGTTCGGCTACCTCGCGTGGCTGGCGAACGACGTCTTCAAGCTGACGCTCGCGTTTCCGGTGCTGCTCGCCGCACTCGGCGTCGCCATCATCATCGTGACCGTCTGGCTGCAGCGGCGGTTTCCCCAGATCGTGCGCCGGCTGGGGGGTGACGTGTCGAAGCCGCCGCATTTCCCGGGCGGCGTGGCGGCGTTGCTGGCGCCGGCGCTGCTCGGAGTGCTGCTGATGCACGATGCGCGCACGATCGATCGCGAACGCCGGGCGGACGCTCGCAGTCGCGCGCACGCCAGCGCGTCGGCGGCGCGGGCGCGGCGGGATTCCATGGCGTTGAAGCGCGTGCCGACGAGGCGGTAGGCTTGTCTCTCACGGAGACCGTCTCTCACGGAGACCGGAGCGGACGGAGGACACGGAGAACTGCCAAACACTCGAGGGGGTTCGGCGGTGAGTGCTGTCCGCCAAGCCCCCACAAGAGTTGTTGCAGCCTCCGTGACCTTCGTACAACTCCGGTCTTCGTGAGAGACGGTCTTCGTGAGAGACCCCGAAACCCCCGGCACACGGCCGACGTACCAGTCTCAGGACACACCACGACCGGTCGAACCCCGGGGGCTCCCGCATGTTGTTGCACGCTGTTCCATTCGTCCTGGTCGCGGCCATCCAGGTGACGGTGAAGGCCGGAGTCGAGCGCCGTCCCATCGACACCACCAAGACACGCGCGACAGCCGACACGACCAGGAAGTCCGAGCGCAACGTCAGCTTCGGCATCCAGATTGGCGGCGGCAATGATGACGAAGACCGGCCGGCGGCCAAGCGCGTGCCCGTCACCGACGAACTGCGGCGCACGGCGTTCAAGGACCCGGTGGCGAGGGACCTGCTGCTCCGGGCCCGCGTGGCCCGCCTCACGCAGGACTCGCTGCTCGTCAGCTACGATGCGCGCACCTATCAGCGCTTTTCGGTGGGCATGGGTTTGCGCACCTTCGGCCGCGAGCGCGTGCTCTTGCGTCACGAGGACGTGTCGAACGTGAAGTGGCACCGCAAGTACGGCGCGTTCGCGGTCGTGAAGGGGTCGCGCACGGCGCTGCCGGTAGCCCCGGGCGACCAGGAGCTCGAGAACGAGGAGATGGCCAGTGATCCGCCGCTGCCGTACTACCCCGGGCGCGAGGACCTCTGGATCGGCAGCGGACTGGCCCAGACCGAAGTCAACGAGCGGGAACTGGTACACCCCATCGCCGAGGGATCCGAGGCGTACTACACGTACCAGACGGGCGACTCGGTGATCATGACGCTTCCCGACCAGCGTCGCATCACGCTGCGCGAGATCAAGGTCGAGGCGCGCGCCCCCAAGTGGAACCTCGCGGTCGGGTCGTTCTGGTTCGACCAGACGTCGGCGCACCTCGTGCGCGCGATCTACCGCCTGAGCGTGGCCATCGACATCTGGGCGATGGACGAGACCAAGGAGGACATGAAGGACGTCCCGCTGTTCGTGAAGCCGCTGATCACGCCCCTCAAGGTGACCGTCGACGCCATCAGCATCGAGTACGGCCTCTACAACCAGCGCTTCTGGATGCCCAAGCTGCAGGTGCTCGAGGCCAACGCCCAGGTGAGCCTGATGCGCGTGCCGGTGCAGATGGAGCAGAGCTTCCGCTATAACGAGGTCAACGGGCTCGACTCGATACCCGGCATGCGGCCGCCGCCGTTGCGGTACGCCTATGTGCGCGACTCGCTGAGGAAGATGGGTGTCGACTCGGTGACGCGCGCGAAGCTGCTGAAGGAGTTCCTGGCGGTGCGCGACACGGCGCGTCGCGAGGAGCGCGTGGCCGACTGCGCGAAGGGCGATACCTACACGCGGTCGCGCACGCGCTACAACGGCACGCTGGCGGTGGCGGTGCAGATGCCGTGTGACAGCAGCAAGCTGGCCAGTTCACCCGAGTTCAAGGGATCGCTGCTCGGGGCCGGCGAGTCGGTGTTCGGCACCGGCGAGATCGACGAGCTGAAGAAGGCGCTCGACTTCGACTTGCAGGCGGGGTGGATGCCGCAGAAGCCAGTGACCACCTGGGGGCTGCCGCACACCCGCTACAATCGCGTGGAGGGCTTCAGCACGGGCCTCCAGTCGTCCATGACACTCGGCCGCGGCTACACTGTCATTGCCGGCGCCCGTGGCTCGTGGGCCGACCGGCAGTTGAACGGCGACTTGTCGATGGAGCGCACCAACGGGCGGTCCACCATGCGCGCCACCCTCTTCCGCCGCCTGGCGGTGGCCAGCGACTTCGGGAGTCCCCTGTCGTTTGGCGCGGGGCTGGCGTCCCTGCTCTACGCGGGCGACGAGGGGTTCTACTATCGCGCGTGGGGCGGTGAATTGACGGGCATGATGCCACGCTTCGGGCGCACCGAGTGGCGGCTGTTCGCCGAGCAGCAGTGGAACGCGCCAATGACCACGCGGTTCACCCTGTTCCGCGGCGCGCAGGATGATCGCGTGCTGCCGAACATCGTCGCCGACGAGGCAATCCAGTACGGCGCCTCGGTGCGCATGCAGAAGGGGTGGGGACTCGACCCGCGTCGATTCCGCGCCAGCGCCGACTTCCGCGCCGAGGGGGCGGCCGGCGACTTCGAGTATGGCCGGGGACTGCTCGACCTCACCGTGTCGCACGGCCTGCCGTTTGGAACCCAGATGGCGATCACCACGTCGGCCGGCAGCACGGCAGGCACGGCGCCGGCGCAGCGCGCCTTCCAGCTGGGCGGCCTGCAGACGGTGCGCGGCAGCAGGCCGGGAACGATGAGTGGCAACGCGTTCTGGATGGGGCGTGGCGAACTGGCGTTGAGTCGCCGCGCGGTGAAGCCGGTGCTCTTTGGCGACGTCGGCTGGGCCGGCGACCGGACGAATTTCTCCAAGCCCGGGCGCCCGATGAGCGGCGTCGGCGTGGGGGCTTCGATCCTCGACGGCATGATCCGGCTCGACGTGGCGCGCGGGCTCTACCCACTGAAGGCCATCCGGATCGACCTGTCGGTGGAGGCGAGGTTCTAGCCTCGTAACGACGGGGAGGGGTGCGGGGTGCTGGTTGCGGAAACACGGGAAAGGGCGTCAAATCACCAAGGGTCCCCCGCCACTTCATCCGGGTTCTCGTGATCGATCGCACCCACGCATCTGGCGACGCCGCGCTGCGCGCCGAAATCCTGTCCTGGCAGGGCAGGTACCGGATTGGGCTCGCGGCCGTCATCGCCGGCACCGCGCTGCTGTTGCGCGCGCTCGGGGTGGTGTCGGGACAGTCGCTGGCTGTCGCGCGACTGGGAGAAGACGGCACCACGCAGGCGTTCGGTGCGACGGCGCTGGCCTACATCCTGTTCGTCGTGGCGCTCCGGTGGCGCCTTGGCGTGCGGCGGCACGCGTCGTGGCACCTGGTCGGCGTGATGATCGTTGCCGACGTGGTGACGATCTACCTCTGCGCCCTGCTGCTGACCCCGGTGGATCAGTACGACCGCACGCTCATCCTCTCCATGTTCCTGATCCAGTTCACCCAGCTGTACTTCGGCTGGCGGATGACGCTGTTCCAGCTGGGCAGCGTGGCGGTCAGCTACACGACGCTCATCGCCGTGGCGCGCAAGGCAGGGGCGGTGACCGCGCCCAGCGAGCAGTTGTGGACCTTCGCACTGTTCTGCACGGGCGCCCTGGCCTACGCCTGGCTGCTGGGGCACCAGGGCGATCGCATGCGGCGGCTCACGCTCCTGTTCGAACGAGGCAGCGAGGGTGACTTCGAACAGCGGTACGAGGACCGCCAGGACCAGTTTCCCGACCATATCACGGAGATCGGGCGCGCGTTCAACCAGCTGCGCGGGCACCTGGAAACGATCATCCTCACCGACCCCCTGAGCGGGTGCTTCAACCGCCGCGGATTCGCACAGTTTGCGGCGCGTGAAGTGTCGCGCGGCATTCGCGCCAAGTGGGGCATTGCCGTCCTCGCCCTCGACGTGGATCACTTCAAGCAGATCAACGACGATTTCGGGCACCTCACCGGCGACGAGGCGATCAAGGAGATCGGCGCGCTGCTGCGTGACACCGCACGGGCCGGCGACGTGGTGGCCCGCACCGGGGGAGAGGAGTTCGCAATCCTGGCGCCCGACACCGATGCCGACGGTGCCGTGCACCTGTCCGACCGCATCCTGCAGGCCTTCCGCACGCGGGCCTTCACGAGCGTCCGCGGGCAGATGCCGATCACCATCAGCATCGGCGTGGCGTCGGACGAAGCGGGCACCGAGGACATCGTGCGCACGCTCACGGCGCGCGCCGACGAGGCGCTGTACGTGGCCAAGCGCAACGGTCGCGACCATGCGGTGCTCTGGCAGACCGGCATGCGCGTGTTCGATGCCGGCGCTCGGGCGTCGCGCGAAATCGGGCGCCTTCCGTAGCGCGGCGGCGCTGGGCGAACTGCAGGCCACAGAAGAACACAGACGAACGGCGAAATGAAGAAAGGGAGCCCAGATCCTCGGGCTCCCTTCGTTCAGCTTCGTGTTCCTCTGTCGTACGCTGTCGTATTCTGTCGTATTCTGTCGTATTCTGTCGTATTCTGTCGTACTCTGTCGTACTCTGTCGTACTCTGTCGTACTCTACCCCTCAGATTGCCATCGTCCCCTCGGAGACCAGCACCGCCGAGCCACCGACCCGGATGGCGCTCACCGCGCCGTCGGCCTTGTCGGCCTCTATCTCCAGTCGGCTCGGGCGTCCCATCTCCACGCCCTGGTCGATGGTCCACCGCAGCGTGCCACCCCGGATGCGCGACCGGGCAGCGAGGTAGCCGGCGAAGGCAGCGGCCGCTGAACCCGTGGCCGGATCTTCGGGCACGCTGATGCCCGGCGCAAACATCCGCGCGCGGTAGTGAAGCTCACCGCCATCGGGATCGGCGGCGTACACCCAGATCATGGAGGCCCACGCGTTGGCCAGCGTCTCCTCCCACCGGTCGACCTTCACGCGCGCCCGGCCCAGCGCGCCGACACCCGTCAGCGGCACGATGAGGAACGGCAGGCCGCACGAGACGGCCTGCGGCTTTTCGGAGGTGCCCAGCAGGTCGCCGGTTTCGAGTCCCAGCATGCGCGCGATCACCCCCCGTGACGGCACCGGCGGGCCGACCTCGGGAAGCTTGGCCACGCTCAGCTGCGCCCATCCACCCCCGATGTGCGAGTCGCGAATGACCACGGGAACCGGGCCGACGTTTTCCTCGAAGATGATGCGGGTCTCCCCGCCGGTCGCCGGGATCTCCCCAATGGCCGCGAGCACCACCGCGGTGCCCACCGTCGGATGCCCGGCGAACGGCACCTCGCCCCCCGGCGTGAAGATGCGGAGGCGCCGTGTGTGTGACGGCTGCTCGGCCGGGTACACGAACGTCGTCTCCGAGTAGTTGAACTCCCGGCAGATCGGGAGCAGCAGGTCCTCGGGGATTTCGCGCGCGTCTGGAATGACGGCCAGCTGGTTGCCGCCGAACCGGAAGCTCGTGAAGACATCGGAGGTGATGTAACGGATTGAGGGCAAGTTGGGTGTCCGACGGTAGACGGTAGACGGTAGACGGTAGACGGTGGAAGACGGACGGCGGTCGGCGGTCGGCGTAGAGCGTACAGCTTACAGCTGCTGTACGCTCACGTGGCTTGCCCGCAGGCTTTACTCCTCATCCATGAAGGGGTACCGGTATTCCGTCGGCGGCACGAAGGTCTCCTTGATCGTGCGCGCGCTGACCCAGCGCATGAGGTTCATCCTGGAGCCGGCCTTGTCGTTGGTGCCGCTGCCGCGTGCGCCGCCGAACGGCTGCTGGCCCACGACCGCCCCGGTGGGCTTGTCGTTGACGTAGAAGTTGCCCGCGGCGTTGCGCAGCGCGGTATGCGCCTCGAGGATCGCCTTGCGGTCTCGCGAGAAGACCGCGCCGGTGAGCGCGTAGGGCGAGGTGCTGTCCACCAGCTTGAGCGTGTCCAGCCACTTGGCGTCGTCGTACACGTAGCAGGTGAGCACCGGGCCGAAGATCTCCTCGCAAAGCAGGCGGTACGACGGATCTTCCGTCTGCACGAGGGTGGGCTCGATGAACCACCCCTTCTCACCGTGCGCCTTGCCGCCGGCGAGCACCTTGGCATTCTTGTTGGCGTCGGCCAGGTATTCGCTGATGTTGTTGAAGGACTTCTTGTCGATCACGGCACCCATGAAATTCCGGAAGTCGGCGACGTCGCCCATCTTGATCTCGGCGATCATCTCCTGCGCGTAGGCCAGCGTGGCCTTCCACAGGGACTTGGGGA
>JBBTJT010000053.1:0-8589 GCA_038059315.1 Gemmatimonadota bacterium | reverse complement strand
GATCGGATCGACCGAACCCGTGGAAAGGCCTACAACGTCGGCGGGGGTCTGCCCAACGCGATGTCGCTGGTGGAGTTCATCGCCATCCTCGAAGAGATTTCCGGAAGGCATGTCGCCTACGGCTTCGGCGATCGTCGTCCGGGCGCCAGCGTTCCACGAGGCGCGCCTCAAGGTCGACGATCCAGTATTCCTCGACAAGCGCGCGCTGGTAGTAGCGGCGTTTGAGCCCGCGGTCGTACCGGGCGGTCGAGGGCGAAAGCACCTCGACCGCGAGCCGCAGGGCCGTGCCCTCGCTCCAATCGCGCACCGGTCTGCCGTCGCCTGCCGGAGGAATGACGAACAAGTCGGGTTGTACGAGACTCCCCGGGTGCAGTCGAATGTCGGCGGCCAGACAGCGCATCTCGCCGAGCGCTCTCGAATGCACCTGCGGTGCGAGCTGAAGAAACAACTACTCGATCACCCGTTGATGCACATTGACGGCCGCCGGCGTCACCAGCAGCACCCCGTCGATGCACTCGTAGCGGTTGCCGTCGTCGGGCAACACCCAGACATCCTCCGGGGTCCAGTACCGGCTGTCGGTCGCGGCAGGCATGCCCATAGCGTACGCTCGGCGGTTGCGGGAATGCAAGACGCCCCGCCAGCATTATCTTTCCCCCATGCCCCTCCTCACCGTCACGCGCCGCCTTACCTTCAACGCCGCCCACCGGGTCCACAACCCGGCCCTCAGCGACGAGGACAACGCGCGCCTCTTCGGCAAGTGCAACAACCCGAACTGGCACGGGCACAACTACACGCTCGAGGTCTCCGTCACCGGCGAACCCGACCCGGTCACCGGCTACGTCATCGACCTCGGCAAGCTCCGGCAGCTGGTGGAAAGCGAACTCCTCGACCGCGTCGACCACCGGAACTTCAACGTCGACGTCCCGGAGATGGCGGGAACTAATCCGACCTCCGAGAACATTATCCTCATGTTCTGGCGCGTCCTCGAGCCGGCCATCCGGCCGCACACGCTGACGCGCCTCCGGCTGATGGAGACGGAGAACAACTATGTCGAATACGATGGGCGCTGACGCCTCGCTTCCCGCCCGCCCCCTGCGCAGCGCCCGGCTCGACGCCGCCGACGATCCGTTCGACGACGCCGACTCCGCCGGCGACATCGGCGGTGACCGCTCGCTGGAGTTCGAGAACATCATCCGCCGCCAACTGGAACTCCTCGGCGAGAATCCCGCGCGCGATGGCCTCGTCAAGACGCCAGATCGCGTGGCGAAGTCGCTCACCTGGCTCACCCGCGGCTACCAGATGGATGTGCAGGACGTCGTTGGTGATGCCGTCTTCGACGAAGAGCACGCGTCGATGGTGATGGTGCGCGACATCGAGCTCTACTCGATGTGCGAGCACCACATGCTGCCGTTTTTCGGCAAGGCGCACATCGCCTACATCCCCAACGGCCGGATCGTCGGCCTCTCCAAGCTGCCGCGCATCGTCGAGATCTTCGCGCGGCGCCTCCAGGTGCAGGAGCGCCTCACCGAGCAGGTGGCCACCGCCATCGAGGATGTGCTCAAGCCGGCCGGCGTGGGCGTCGTCATCGAGGCGTACCACCTGTGCATGATGATGCGCGGCGTCGAGAAGCAGAACTCCAAGACGATCACCTCGGCGCTGCGCGGCGCGTTCCGCGACGACGCCAAGACGCGCGACGAGTTCCTGCGCCTGGCGCACGGTCCGTCCAACCCGCTGCGCTGATGCTGACCGGGCGCACGGCCGTCGTCACGGGCGCCTCGCGCGGCATCGGCGCCGCCACCGCGCGCGCCCTCGCCGCGGCCGGCGCCCGCGTCGCCCTGGTTGCCCGCGGCGCCGACGCGCTGCACGCCCTGGCCGCCGAACTCGCCGCCGAATTCGGCGACGGGCACCTGGTGGCCCCGGCCGACTGCACCGACGCCATCGACGTCGCCGCGCTCTCGGCGGCGGTCACGCAGTGGGCGCACGGCGCGCCCGACATCCTGGTGAACAACGCCGGCATCTACCCCCGTGCGCCGCTGCACGAGCAGGACGCCGAGCAGTTTGCGGCCACGCTCGACGCCAACCTCACCGCGCCGTTCCGCGTGTTGCGTGCGTTCCTCCCCGCCATGCGCGCGCGGGGCCGCGGCGACGTGGTGACCATCGGTTCCGTGGCCGACCGGTCGATCTTCGACGCGAACGGCGCCTACAGCGCCTCCAAGTTCGGCCTGCGCGCCCTGCACGAGGTGCTCTGCGCCGAGTCTCACGGCACCGGCGTGCGCGCCACGCTCATCGCCCCGGGGCCCGTGGATACCGACATCTGGGAGCCGCACACGGCCTCCTTGGGCAAGTCGCTGCCCGCGCGCGAGGCGATGCTTCGCCCCGACGACGTGGCCCGTGCGGTGCTCTATGCCGTCAGCCAGCCGGCGCATGTCTCGGTCCACGAACTGCGCCTTTCACCGAGCTGACGCACTACTTGACATTTAAATGCTGATACCAGACATTTAGATGCGTGCGCACCACCATCCGACTCCCCGACCAGTTGCTGGCCAAGGCCAAGCAGCACGCCGCCGCGGGCGGGATCACCCTCAACGATCTTGTCGTCGATGCGGTGCGCGCCGCGCTCGCCGGCAAGACGGGGCGCGTCTCGGAATCGGCGCGGGCGTGGCCGACCTTTCGCGGCAACGGGGTGCAGCCTGGCGTCGACCTCGAGTGCAATGCGGCGCTCGATGACCTCATGGACGTGGACGGCGAGTGATCCTTCTCGACGCGAACGTCCTGGTCTACGCCATGCGCGAGGACAGTGAGCATCATGCGGATTACTCGGCGTACCTGCGCCGGGTGCTCGGCGGCGCCGAGTCGGTGGGGATGTCGGATCTCGTACTGAGCGGCGCACTGAGGATCCTCACGCATCGGAGGATCTTCCGCCCGCCGACGCCGATGGAATTGGCGGTGGACTTCGTGGAGTTCGTGCGCACGTCGCCCAATGTCCTGCCGGTCTCGCCGGGGCCGCGGCACTGGCAGATCTTCGTGAATCTATGCCGGCAGACGAACGCGGTGGGTGGACTCGTCACCGATGCCTGGTTCGCCGCGCTCGCCATCGAGCAGGGGTGCGAGTGGGTGAGCGCCGATCGCGACTTCGCCCGTTTCCCGGGGCTGCGGTGGCGTCATCCGCTCGAGTCGTGATGGGCGCTCGTGTTTGTTGAACTGCTCGACCGCCTGCGCTGCCCCAACGACCACGAGGACACGTGGCTCGTGGCGGCGGCCTTGCGAACCGAGGCTCGCCGCCTCGTCGACGCCACGCTGGGCTGCCCCGTCTGCGAGGCGGAGTTCGTGGTGCGCGACGGCGTCGTGGTGTTTGGCGAGCCGGCGCCGAGCGCGCCGATGCCGGCCGCCGAAGACGAGGTGATGCGTGCCGCCGCGCTGCTGCACCTGCAGGAACGCGGGCTCTACGTCCTCGATGCGGGATGGGGGAGCCTGGCCCCGGCGCTGCTGCCGCTGATCCCGGCGGAGTACCTGCTCGTCGATCCGCCGCCGGGCATCGTCGCCGGGGAGGGCGTCGGCATCATGGTCGGGATCGGCGACCGCTGGCCGCTGGCCGCCGCATCGTTGCAGGGAATGGCACTTCAACGCACGTCGCCGCCACGCGTGGCCGATGCCGTGCGGGTGCTCAAGCTGCGCGGACGCCTCGTTGCCCCGTCGGCAGTCCCGGTGCCGGTGGGCGTGTCGGAACTTGCCCGCGACGCGCGCCACTGGGTGGGTGAGAAGATCAGTGACCTCGTGACGCTCGGGCGCGCGCCGAAATAGCGCCGGGGTCTCTCACGAAGACCGGAGGGAACGGAGGTGCACGGAGAAAGCAACGACTTTCAAAAGGGGCCCGCGCGAGCAGTACCGTCCGCGCGAACCCCATTGAATTGAAGTACTCCGTGTACTCCGTCTCACTCCGGTCTCCGTGAGAGACCCCCAGCACCCGCCGCCCTACTCTGCCGGTGCCGTCTCGTACAGCTTGTCGATCACCGCCGCGTAGTCCTTGTCGATCACCCGGCGCTTCACCTTGAGCGTCGGCGTCAGCTCGCCGCGGTCCACCGTGAAGTCGTGCTCCAGCAGTCCGACCTTCTTCGGCGTCTCGAAGCTGGCGAGCTTCATCTTCTCGCACTCCTCGGTGATCTCCTTCTCCATCTTCTGCTGGATCGTCGGCATCTGCAGCAGCTGGGCGCGCTCGGACCAGAAGATGTTGTGCAGCGCCGCCCACCGTTCGAGCGTCGCGAAGTCCGGAACGACCAGCACCACCGGGAACCTGCGCTTGTCGCCGATCATCACGGCCTGCGACACGTACTTGTTGAGCTTGAACCCGTTCTCGATGGGCTGCGGCGCGATGTTCTTGCCGCCGGCCGTGACGATGATGTCCTTCTTCCGGTCGGTGATGCGCAGGTAATCATCTTCCAGCACGCCGATGTCGCCGGTGTGGAACCACCCATCGGCGTCGATGGCCTCGGCCGTGGCCTGGGGATGGTTCCAGTACCCCTTCATCACGTGCGGGCCGCGCGTCAGCACCTCGCCGTCGCTGGCAATCTGCACCTCCACGCCGGCGATCGGCCGGCCGATGGTGCCGATTCGAAACGCCGCCGGCGTGTTCACGCCGATGACCGGCGAAGTCTCCGTCAGGCCGTACCCTTCGAGAATCGTCAGGCCGGCGGCGTAGAAGAACTTGTTGATCTCCGCGGCCAGCGGCGCGCCGCCGGACACGAAGTAGCGCATGCGCCCGCCGGTGCGCGCGCTGATCTTGCTGAACACGAGCTTCTGGGCCAGCGCGTACTGCCAGGCCACCGGCCCCGACGGCTCGCGCCCGGAGAGCTTCACGTCGGCCCACCGGTCGGCCACGCCGCGCGCCCAGAAGAAGATGCGCTTCTTTATCGCCCCGCTGGCCAGCGCGTTCTCGAACGCCCGGGCATACATCTTCTCGTACAGCCGCGGTACCGACATGGCGAACGTCGGGCGCGCCTCCTGCAGGCAGATGGGGACGAGGTCGAAGCCCTCCACGTAGTGGATGGCCGCCCCCACGGCCCAGTAGCAGTAGTCGCCCATGCGCTCGAAGCTGTGGCAGAGCGGCAGGAAGCTGAGCGCCACCTCATGGCCGAGGTTGAACGGCAGCACCTGCAGCGACGCCTGCACGTTGGAGTAGATGTTGTCGTGCGTCAGCATCACGCCCTTGGGGAGCCCGGTCGTCCCCGACGTGTAGATGAGCGTGGCCAGGTCGCCGGGCTGCAGGCTCAGCGCATCGGCCTTCCACTGCGCCGCGCGCTCCGGCGAATCGAGCGCCGCGCCGCGCGCCGTCAGCTCGGCGAGCGTCATGTCGCAGCCGGCGATGCGCCCGCTGGTGAACGCGATGACGTGCTTCAGCGCCGGGCACTGCGCGCGCACCGAGGCCACCTTGGCGGCATGCACCTCGCTGGAGACGAAGATCACCGTCGCCCCCGAGTCGTTGATCGGGTGCACCACCTGCTCGGCGGGGAGCGACGGATAGATGGGCACGTCGGCGAGCCGCGCCGTGAGGCAGGCCCAGTCGGTGAGGGCCCACTCCGGCCGGTTCTCGGAGATGAGGGCCACGCGGTCGCCCGGCTGCAGGCCGAGCTCGAGCAGGCCGAGCGACAGATGGCGCACGCGGCGCTCCGTCTCGCGATGCGAGATCGATTGCCACTGTCCCGGGCCGGTGCGGACGTTCATCGCGTCGGGGCGGTCGTACGCCGCCATGGCGTCGAAGTACAGGCGCGTCAGTGTGCCCGGCGCTGGGCGCGGGCCTCCACGTGCGATCATTGCGGTCTCCACACGGCAGATGTGCTGGCGCGCCGCGCGGCTGGAGCCGCGGTCAGCGCGCCGACTTGGGACGGAAGTGAATTACGAACCTGACCGGGCTTCCCGCTACCACCGCCCCCCGGTGGCGTGCAGTGGCGAAGACGACAAAGGAGTCGACTTCGGCCGGGAGTGCGTTCGACCAGATGCGCAGCGTCCGGGAGGCGGTGCCGTCGGTGCTCGTCGTATCGAGCAGGCTGGTGTGCCTGGCATCGTCCCAGAGCGACGCGGTCGTGTCGTTCTTTGCAAGGATCACCCCGCCAAACTTCACCTGCCAGCTCACCAGGAAGCCGGGAACTCCCAGCGTGGTGCCGGCGCTGTCGCGCGTCAGCTTGACGGTCATCGCCTTGCTGACGTTGGCCGGCACGTCCGGGACCGTGTACTTCACCGTGTCGGTTGCGCTGCCCGAGACGGCGAAGCGGGACGGAGCGCCGGTGACGATCACCGTCCTGGTCAGCGACTGCAGCGCACTGGCCGCGGCCACCACGCGCACGGTGCCGCTCGTCCGGGTCGTCGCCACCAGGTACCCCGCGGCATCGATGAGCACGCCGGTGTCGAGCGCGAGGTAGCGCAGCGCCGGGTTGGCAATGACGTCGCCATCGGCGTTGTAGGCCACGGCGCGCAGCGGCGCGGCGTGCCCCAGGGAATCGCGCATCGTGTCATTCGCCACGACCGCCGGATACGGCAGCGAATCGAAGGCGAGGGCCACGATGGCGTCGGGCGCCGTGCCGACGTCGGAGCAGGCGCCGGTCGCCGCCGCGGCGACGACCGCCGCCGCCACCCAACGGGGCACGCGACTCATGCGGCGGGCCTGGAGAGCCGGTCGGCCAGCAGGGTGGCGAGGTTCACGTACGCCTGGCTGGCTGTATCGGCGGCGTCACGCACCACGGCGGGCTGGCCGGCGGCGAAGGCCTCGGCGAGGACGACGGAGCGGGGAATCACGATGTCGAATACCATGCCCGCCGGCAGGTGTTCCCGGACGTAGGCCACCGTGCGATCGCACGACGCGTTCCCGGCTTCGACCATCGTCAGCAGGATGCCGTCGAGCGTCAGCGCCGGGTTGGACTTCACCACGTCCTGGATGCTGCGGAGAATCTGCGGCGTCGTCTGCAGGGCCAGCGGTTCGGCCTGCAGCGGCACGATGACGCGGTCGCTGCTCAGCAGCACCCGTCGGGCAATCGGCCCCAGTCCCGGCGGCGTGTCCACGACGACGATGTCGCACCGTTCGCTCGCCGCCTGCAGCATGCGCGGCAGGAGATCGCTGGCCGCGACGTGCGACTGGTAGTCACTGTGGTCCGCCCCGTCGGTCACGGTGCCGACGAGCATCACGCGGAGCCACGGCATGGCGGTGGGGATGATGACCTCGCGCAGCGTGCGTGCGCCGCGCAGGTAGTCGGCAAAGCCGCGGGTGTCGGCGCCCTTGCGCAGGCCGATACCGTAGCGCACCGAGCCCTGCGGATCGACATCCACCAGCAGCGTCTTCAGGCCCCGCCGGGCGAACGCCGCCGCGAGGTTCACCGCCGTCGTCGTCTTGCCAACGCCGCCCTTCTGGCTCACGATCGAGAGGATCTTCCCCACCTAGGCCTCGCTCGAGCCAGCCGGCGCTTCGCCGGTGGCCGGGTTCCGCAGTTGCTCCAGCGTCGCCTCAGCGTGCCGCACCCAGCGCTCGGACTCGGCGCCCTCCGGCGGACCGGCGAGGAAGGCCTCGAGGTGCTTTGCCGCTTCGCCCGAATCGCCCCGCTTAATCAGGAGGAACGCGAGGCCGTAGTGCGCGCCCGACTGCGAGGGATCGATCTCGAGCGCCCGCCGGTAGGAGCGAATCGCCTCTTCCAGCCTGCCGGTGCGCGAGTAGGCGATGGCCATGTTCTGCAGCACGCGCAGGTCGTCCGGATGATCGCGCAACGCGAGCCGGTACGACGTGATGGCCGCGTCATAATCACCCTGACGCTCAAGCAGCAGCGCCTCATTCAGGTAATCGAGGCGCTGCGGTCTGGCATCGCGTTCGGACCTGCCGCCCAAGAGGCGGCTCCACCAGGACATAGGGCGCGGCGGTTTCGCTGGAAGTGAAAAGAGGCCGGACAGCGCGACGTTCGCTGGCAGAGCCGACTATAGACGCGCGGGACGTGTCCAACGGCACAACCTATGCACCGCCCGCAGGGGGAGCAACCGCGCTTCCGCTCCGCCGGGGGCAGGGGTACCTTCTCGACGGATGCCAAGCGCGCTCACCCTGTGGAGAAGCCATGTCACCCCGCAAGACCGCCGTGGACCCCGTCAAGGGCGTCCTGCATGTCGAGTGGCCGCTGTTCGGTGAGCTCTCCCGCGCCCTCGCCCTCAAAGTCGCCCGGGACTTCATCCCCGAGGTCGTCGTTGGCGTGGCCAACGCCGGCGTCGTCCCGGGATGCGTCGTGGCGGCCATCCTGGACTGCGAGTTCCACTCGATCCTGGTGAGCCGCCGCTTCGGCACGGACCATGTGCGCGAGACCCCCGCGGTGCTTGGTGGCGCTCCCGGGCAGGTGCGCGGCAGGCGCGTCCTGCTGGTCGACGAGACCTGCGACAGCGGCGCGACCATGCGCATGGCCAAAGCCGCGCTCATTCACGCCGGCGCCAGCGACGTGCGCACGGCCGTGAGTTTCCGCTGTGGTCCGTACGAACCCGATTTCCACGCCCTGGCGACCGACAGCACCATCGTCCTGCCGTGGGATCGCGAGATCCTCGTCAACGGCGAACTGGGGCCGAATCCGAAGT
>JBBTJT010000052.1:0-6925 GCA_038059315.1 Gemmatimonadota bacterium | reverse complement strand
CGCGGAAACCATCCCGTCAGCCAACGCACGAGGTGCAGTATGAGTCCACGCCCTTCAGGTTCGGCTGGTCGGGGAGTTCGTAGCGGAAGCCGAGCCCGTCATCGAAGGCGCGCACCACCACCCACATTTCACGATTGGGCTGCGCCGCCTCCGCCACCGTGACCCGCAGTTCATTGTGCCGATCGCGCACCCGAGCCGTCTCGCCGAGCGGGAGCGTGAACGTCGCGTCCCCGGACGAGCGCGCGCTGTCGGCAAGGCGAAGCCCCGTCTCGAACGGCGGCGCGCCCCGGAAGGTGAAACCGAGCCGCGACTGCATCACCACCGGCGCGCTATAGCGCGTCACCGCCCAGGTGAGCCGCCCGTCGGAGAGCGCGAGGACGACCGTCGTGCGTCCGTCGGGCGACCGGACGATGACCGACTGCGACCGGGCGGGCGCGGGAATCACCAGCGCGGCCAGCAGGCAAGTGCGTGCGAGGGTGCAGCGGGGCGTCATGGTCGTACTCCGGAGAGCAGCGCGACGGCGGACGTCGCGTCGAGGGTGAGGGCGATGCTGCCGTCGGCGCCGACGGTCACGGCGCGCCCGGCGCAGCCTGCCGCGGCGCGTCCGCCGGTGAGGAGGTCACAGTACGTGCCGGCGGTCATCCCCGTCAGTATCGCGGTGGTGAGGCTGGTGGAACCGGCATTGATGGCCACGAATCCCTGTGTGCCGCGCGCGAATGCCATGGCGTTGGCGCCATTGTCCCACGTGCGCCCGAAGTCGGTGCCCGCCACCGCGCGGCGGAAGGAGAGCATCGCCACGATCCACGGGTCGCGGTGCTCGCACACCCACTCCCCGGGCACGGCGAGTTCCATGCGCGACGCGCAGCGCAGCGTCGCTTCGCGCGCCGGCGGCCCCGCGTCGCGCCCCGACTGCGAGGTGCGGTCGAAGGCGTAGCTCGACATCACCACGGGATAGCCGTACGGTTGCCCGAGCATCCACACGTTCGCCAGGCGGTGCAGCGCGCCGTCACCGTAGCTGACGCCGTCCACGCGCTGCGTGTCGTGGTTCTGCAGGAAGACAACCGCCTTCTCCGACGGCATCAGCTGCCAGCTGTGCTGCGAGAACGACGACAGCTCCGCCACGCGAGCGCCGCCCGCGCCGGTGAACCGGTTCCCCACGCCGCGGAACCTGAACTCCGTGATGTCGGCAGACCCGCCGGAAGCGTACCCGAGCCCGTGGTAGTCCGCCGCCTTCACGGCCTCCGTGCCGGGGTCGATCACCTCGAGAAAGACGTACGGAACCGCGCGCCCCTCGGCCGTGACCGTGCGGTTCACCCTCGCGATGATGCTGTCGAGCTCCACCGGCTGCATGTGCTTGGCCGCATCGATCCGGAATCCCGCGACGCCGAGGCGCACCAGACCGGTCAGGTAGTCGGCGATCTTCTGCCGCACGCCCGGTGACCCGGTGTCCAGGTCGGGAAGGCCCAGCAGTTCGCAGTCCTGCACGTTGGCGGCGCTCTGGTAGTTGTTCAGCGCGCACGCCGGGTGAAAGTCGGCCGGGCCGTACAGCGGCTGGTAGTTGTAGCGCGTGAACGCCGTCCCGGCGCTCCCCACCCCGCTCCCCGGCGCCATGTGGTTGATCACGGCGTCCACATAGATGTCCACGCCGGCCGCGCGGCACTTGGCCACCATGTCCACAAACTCAGCGCGCGTCCCGAACTTGCCGCGCTCAATGGAGTAGCTCACCGGACCGTACACCTCGAACCACGGGCGCCCGTCGGCGATGTTGTGCTCCTGCGGCGGACTCACCAGTGCGGCGCGGTACCCCGCCGGGCCGAGCGCACGCCCGCACTCGGCGCCGACATCGGTCCAGTACCACGAGAAGAGCTGCACAAACGTGTCGCCCGCGGCGGCTCTTCCCGAAGGGCGGAAGGCTGGCGCCAGGACGGGCCGGCCCTGCGGCGCGGTGCCGCCCGCAGGCCCCGAAGACCCGTCAGCCCCGCCGCAGGCCGCGGCACACGCGGCGCACAGCAGGGCCGACACAAACGCCCGGCCCGAAGCAGGGCCTCGGACCGGGCGCTTGGTACCCCGCAAGACTAGTACCCCGGGTTCTGCTTCAGCTTCGGGTTGGCGATCAGCTCGCTCGCCGGCAGCGGATACAGGTCACGGAAGGCCTCCGTCACTCTGCCCGCCGCGATGCCGCCCTTCCACTGCCACACACCGGCCGTGCTGAACTGGCCGTAGCGGATCAGGTCGGTGCGGCGCGTGCCTTCCCAGAACAGCTCGCGCGCACGCTCATCGAGGATGAACGCCGTGGTGAGCTGCGCGTCGGTGATCTGGCCCGCGGTGTTGCCATAGGCCCGGTCACGCAGCGCGTTGACGTACGCCAGTGCCTGCGCCCGCGTCCCGCCGCCGCCGCGAAGCATCGCCTCGGCGTAGATCAGGTACGCGTCGCCCAGCCGGAAGACCGGGAAATCGGTGTCCACGAAGGTCGAGTTCTTGCCCTTCGCGCCGGTCGACGTGACGTTCGTGTACTTTGGCGACCCGATGCCGGTGGTGTAGTCGGTCAGGTTCGTCACGTTGCCCGAGAAGCCGCTGAACACGAAGAACGACGAACGCTTGTCGGGGCTGGTTGGGCCGGCGGTCGGGTACAGGGCGGCAATCGTCGGCTTGGTGCGAAGTCCCCACCAGCCGCCGTCGATGCCGAAGTCACCCGCGTTCATGCTGCCGCCGACTTGCGCGTGCACGAGGAACGTCATGCCGCCCCACGTCTGGATCTTGTCGCCGTCCTGCTGGATGGCAAAGATGAGCTCGGGCGACGTGTTGTTGTCCGCCGAGAACATGCGGCGGAAGTTGGCATCCAGGCGGTACGAACCCGCGATCACCCGCTGTGCCTCGGCCAGCGCCTCGGCGTACTTCGCCGTGCCGCTGTAGACCGCCGCGTTCAGGTAGACCTTGGCGAGCAGCATCGCCACCGCGCCCTGGTCGACCCGGCCGTACTCGGCCGCCCCGGGTGCCGCCAGGTCGCTGCGGATGGCGGTGAGCTCGCTGACGACGTAGTTGAACACCTCGCCGCGGGTCGCCTGCGCCGGCGGGGTCTTGCCCACCTCGTCCGTTTCCTTGACCAGCGGAACGGGACCGAAGAGGTCCATGGCGTGCCAGTAGCTGTAGGCGCGCAGGAAGCGCGCCTCGGCACGGTACTTCTTGATCTCGGCCGTCATCGCCGCCGACACGCCGCGCGAGCTCAGCTTCGCGTCGGTCGTCTCGCGCAGGAACTCGTTGACCAGCCCCACCTGGAAGTAGATGCGGTAGTACATCGAGCCCAGGAACGAGTTGGACGACGCCCAGATCTGCGTGTTGAGTTCCTGCAGCGGGCCGTCGTTCCACGAGATCGCCGCCTCGTCGGTGGGCAGCTCTTCCATCTGCCACCAGAGGCGCATGTACTGCGAGAAGCCTTCATCGAGCCCCGAGATGTCGCCGTTGCCGGCCGGGCCCTGCTGGCCGCTGACCGCGAGGCCGGCATAGATCTTGGCGAGGAACGCCTTGTACGACGCCTCCTCCGAGAAGATGTTGGCGCTGCTGACGCTGCTCTTGGGCGCCACCGTCGGATCGGTGCACGCCGTCACCACCATCAGCGCACTGGCGGCGAGGAGCATGGAGCGAATGGTGTTCTTCATGGTTCCGTCTCCGCTCAGAAGCTGAGGTTGAGTCCACCGGTGAACGTGCGCGAAAGCGGGTACAGGTTGTTGTCGATGCCATTGACGCCGGCCATCGGGTCAACGCCGCTGTACTTCGTGCTCGTGAAGACGTTCTGGATCGCGCCGAACACCCGCAGCGACGTCAGCTGCGGCACGTTCTTGAAGGTGTAGCCGAGGCTGACGTTGTCGAGGCGCAGGAACGACGCCTTCTCGACGTACAGGTCGGAGAAGTACTGCGTGCTGGTGAAGCCGTACTTGAGCACCGACGAGTGGAGGTTGTTCGGGGCCTGCGTGCCCGTGAGGGCGCGGTAGGTGCCCTGCGTCGACGCCACGTTGTTGTAGACGTAGTTCCCCAGGTACATGCGGGCCGTCGCCGAGGCGTCCCAGTTCTTGAACGACACCGACGACGTGTGGCCGAGGACCCAGGTCGGCTGGGGCTGCTTGTACGCCACCTTGTCGTCCTGCGTGATGGCGCCGTCCTTGTTGATGTCCTCGTACAATTGGATGTCGGGCTTGTTGCCCGTCACCGGCTTGCCGCCGACCGACTTGTGCCGGAAGACGAGGAACGAGTCCCTCGGCTTGCCCGGCTGCAGCACCTGGATGGTGTTGCCGACGCCGCCGGCGATGCCGCCGACGAGGATCTTGTCGGTGCCCGAACCGCTCACCGACTGGATCTCGTTGGTGTTGTGCGAGGCGGCGAAGCTGGCATCCCAGCGCCACGGCGACGCCTTGCCGTCGAACACCACCGCGCTGACGCCCAGCTCGATGCCGCTGTTCTTCATGCTGCCGATGTTCGTGGTCACGTAGTTCGACAGGTTCGTGCCGGCCGCCACGGGCACCGTGAAGATCAGGTCATCCGTCGTCTTGCTGTAGAGGTCGACCGAGCCGGTCACGCGGTTGTTGTAGAGGCCGAAGTCGACGCCGACGTTGCTCGAGGTCGTCTGCTCCCACTTGATGTTCGGGTCCACCGCGCTGGGGCGGATGGTGCTGACGAAGGTGTTCCCGAACTGGTACATCGCCTTGCTGTCGCCGATCGTGTAGGTCGAAAGGAACAGGTAGTTGCCGAACGACTGGTTGCCGTTCACGCCCCACGACGCGCGGAGCTTCAGGTCCGACAGTTGGCTGAACCGCTGCATGAACGGCTCTTCGATGACGCGCCAGGCGCCGGCCACCGACGGGAAGATGCCCCACTGGTTCCCCGGCCCGAAGCGCGACGACCCGTCGCGACGGACGCTGGCGGTCAGCAGGTACTTGTCGCTGAGCGTGTAGTTGGCACGCCCGAAGAACGAGATCAGCTTGCTCTCGTCGACGAACAGGTAGGACTGCTGCACCGTGGCGCCCGGCACGCCGTTGGCGCCGAGCAGGTTCGTCGACAGCTTCTCGGCGTAGAACGACGGATAGTCGCCACGCGAGTTCTCATAGGTATAGCCACCCGTCACGTCGAAGCTGCTGCCGGCGTCCGACAGCTTCCGGGTGTACGTCCCGAAGGCCTCGAGCAGCGTATTGGTCTGGCGGGGGTTGTTCTTGTCGAACCGGCCGCCGCGCCCGCGCTCGATGTCGAACTGCGAGTTGCTCGGCGAGAATGACACGCGCGAGGACTGCGTAAAGTCATAGCCCGTGCGGAGCGTCGCCTTCAGCCCGTCGATCCACGGCACGTTGTACTTCGCCTCGACGTTGCCGACGGTGCGGTATACGGTGCCCTTGCTGCTGACCATCTCATAATCCGCCAGCGGGTTGTTGGCGCCCAGCCAGTCCGTCCACTGAAAGTACGTGCCGTCGGGGTTCCTGAGCGGCTGCGTCGGCGCCATCGCCGTCGCGGCGCCGATGCCTCCGGCCGGATAATTGTCGTCCGCCTTGCTCCCCTTGAAGTTCGCGCGGAACTCGAGGCGGTCATCCAGCAGCAGATCGCTGTACGTCAGGCCCATCGAGGCGCGGCGCGAGTTGGTGCCGAGGATGATGCCGTTCTGGTTCAGGCTGCCGATCGACAGGCGGTAGCTCATGTCGTCCTTGCCGCCGGCCATCGACAGGTTCTGCTCCACGCCGCCGGCCGACTGCGTGACCGCGTCGATCCAGTCGGTGTTGGCGTTGCCCAGCCGGGAGACGTTTTCCGGCGCGAATTGCTGCACCGCCGTGCGGAACTGCGCGGCATTCAGCATCGACGGCTTCTTCACGATCGTCGAGGTCGAGAAGTTGCTCGAGTACGAGACGCTGGAGGTGCCCGCCACGCCCGACTTGGTGGTGATCAAGATCACGCCGTTGGCGCCGCGCGACCCGTAGATCGCCGATGCCGACGCATCCTTGAGCACCGTGATGTTCGCGATGTCGGCCGGGTTCAGGAAGTTCATCGGGTTGCGGCCCGAAGACACGCCGCCGCCCACCGACAGCGGCACGCCGTCGATGACGAACAGCGGCTCGTTGCTGGCGTTCACCGAGGTGCCGCCGCGGATGCGCATCGAGATGCCGCCGCCCGGCTCGTTGTTGTCGATCACCTGCACCCCGGGCACCTTGGCCTGGATCAGCTGCTCCGGGCTCACCACGCGACCGACGTTGAAGTCCTTCTCCTTCACCGTCTCGGCCACGCCGGTGCGGTCGCGGACGTCGCGAACGCCGCCGTATCCGGTGATGACCACGCCGCTGATCTGGCTGGCCGTCAGCCTGAGGGTGAAGTCCTTGACGGCCGTCGCGCCCGCGGCGACGACGACGCTCGACGAATCGGGCGCGTACCCGATGCGCTTGGCGCGCACGCGATGCGTCCCGGCGTCGATGATGATGGTGTACCGGCCATCCTCGCGGGTGATCGCGCCAAACCGGGTGCCGATCACCACGACCTCGGCGCCCATGATGGGACTCGCCCCGTCAGAGGATCTCACGGTCCCGGTGATCCGTCCAGTCTGTGCAAGCGCCGGTTCGCTGACACACAGGGCTGCGAACAGAGCCATGACTCCGGTCCGCCACATATCGGCTTACTCCTGGAAGTAGGGGAAAACGCCTCATTGCCACCGCAACTCGCCGGACCGTGCGGTGGGCACGACTCGGAAACTCCACCCAGCGTCCGCATCATATAGATGACGGGCAAGGAACCCAGTACATATCCGCGCCAGCCGATGGCATGTCAAGACTGGATTCCAGTGGTAGAATATGAGGGATTCCTGTACACTTGGCCAGCCGGGATATTGATAAGAACGCGCGACGGCAGGGCAAACGCATTATGAAATAGTGTCGGTCGCGGGGACGGCGATCCGGAGGAG